>NZ_OY781461.1:332291-654583 GCF_963676955.1 uncultured Desulfuromonas sp.
GCCAACCGGGCACTCCCGGTGCGACCCTCACCCTGCGACTGGAACTGAAACTGCTCGCCGATGTCGGTCTGGTCGGCATGCCCAACGCCGGTAAATCCACCTTGATCCGGGCCGTTTCCGCCGCCCGTCCCAAAGTGGCGGATTATCCGTTTACCACCCTGGTGCCCAACCTCGGCGTGGTGCGCTATGGCGGTTTCAAAACCTTTGTCATGGCCGACATTCCCGGATTGATTGAAGGCGCCAGCGAAGGCCAGGGCCTCGGCACCCGTTTTTTGCGCCATGTGGAGCGTACCGACTTTTTCCTCCACCTGGTGGATCTGACCAGCGCCCCGGAAGAGAATCTTCTGGAGCAGTTTGACATCATCAACAGTGAACTGAAACGTCACGACGCCACTCTGGCCGACAAACCGCAACTGGTGGTGCTGACTAAAAACGATGTCACGGATGTCCGCGAACGCGCTGAAATCGCCCGCCCCCTGTTTGAAGAGCGCGGCTATCAGGTGTTTACCATCTCCGCCATCAGCGGTGACGGTCTCAAAGAATTGGTTGAGGAAGTGGGAACCCGCCTCGACGCGTTAAAGGAAACAACCCGCGATGATGGCACGACGAATTAAAACCATGCGCAAGGCACTGATTTCTCCTGCAAAGCGGGTCGTCATCAAGGTTGGTAGTGCGGTCATTTCAAACCGCAACGGCCTCAACCGGGAACATCTCGATGCGCTCGCTCAGGATATCTGCACCCTGAAGAAGCGCGGTTACGAGGTCATTCTGGTTTCGTCAGGCTCGGTGGCTGCCGGCAAAAAAGATCTGGGCATTGTCGGCCGACCCAAAACCATTCCTCTCAAGCAGGCCGCCGCCGCAGTTGGTCAGAGCCGCCTGATGCGCTATTACCGCACAGCCTTTCGTGAGCGCGAGGAAAACGTTGCCCAGGTGCTGCTTACCCGTGACGACCTGGCCAACCGCCGCCGCTACCTGAACGCACGCAACACCCTGATGACCCTGTTGGACTACGGTATTGTGCCGATCATCAATGAAAACGACACCGTCGTCGTTGATGAAATCCGCTTTGGCGACAACGACAACCTGTCGGCTCTGGTCACCAACCTGGTCGACGCCAACCTGCTGGTGATCCTGTCCGATGTCGACGGCCTTTACGACAAGGACCCGCGTAAGCACGACGATGCCATCCTGATTCAAGAGGTGGAACGGATCAATGAAAAAGTCAAAGCCATGGCCGGTGTGGCCGACAGCGAACTCGGCACCGGCGGTATGGCCACCAAACTCAAGGCCGCCAAACGTGCCACCATGCACGGCGTCGGCACCGCGATTATCAACGGTCTTACACCGGGCAACCTGATCCGCCTGTTTGACGGCGAGGATGTCGGCACCTATTTTTTCCCGGCCAGCAACCGTATGGCGGCAAAAAAACACTGGATTGCCTTTACCAAGAAGCCACGCGGCAAACTGCTTGTCGATGAAGGCGCGGTCAATGCCGTCATCAACAACGGCCGCAGCCTGCTGCCTTCCGGCATCAAAGGCGTCGAAGGCGGCTTCGATCGTGGTGATGCGGTACGCCTGTGCGATGAGCAGGGCAACGAATTCGCCAAAGGGGTGACCAACTACGCTCTGGCCGAACTGCTGCAGATCATGGGCAAAAAAACCGCTGAAATTGAACAGGTTCTCGGCTATAAATATGGCGACGAGATCATTCACCGCGACAACCTGGTTCTTACCGAAGACGACGGTGACGAAAACAGCTAATCTACCGACACGCAAGGAGCACTGAGGATGAATGTTGCAGAGCAGATGAAGCACCTGGCCCTGGAGGCCAAACAGGCGGCGACAACCATGGCCGAACTCTCTTCGGCGGTTAAAAACGAGCTGCTATGCCGCATGGCCGATGCCCTCGAAGCACAAACCGCCCAACTGCAACAGGAAAACGAAAAAGATCTCCAGGCAGCCCGCGACAACGGCCTGTCCAGTGCCATGATCGACCGACTGGTCCTCAACGACGACCGCGTTAAATCCATGGCTGACGGCCTGCGCGAAGTCGCCGCCCTGCCCGATCCGGTCGGCGAAGTGACCGGCATGTGGCGCCGCCCCAACGGCATTCAGGTGGGACGCATGCGTATTCCGCTCGGCGTCATCGGCATCATTTTCGAATCACGCCCCAATGTTACCGCTGATGCGGCCGGTCTGTGCCTGAAAAGCGGCAATGCGGTGGTTCTGCGCGGCGGTTCGGAAGCGATTCATTCCAATACCGCCATCGGCACCATTCTTAAAAACGAACTGAAGGCTATGGGACTGCCTGAAGCGGCGTTGCAGGTGGTGGCCACCACCGACCGCCAGGCGGTCAACGAACTGCTCAAACTTGACGAAGAGATCGACCTGATCATTCCGCGCGGCGGAGAAGGATTGATCCGCTTTGTCAGCGAAAACTCCCGCATTCCGGTGATCAAACACTACAAGGGAGTGTGTCACACCTTTGTCGATGCCGATGCCGACACGGACATGGCCACCGCAATCTGCCTCAACGCCAAGGTCCAGCGGCCCGGCGTGTGCAACGCCATGGAAACGTTGCTGATTCACAAAGATATCGCTGAAACCTTCGTGCCCCACATTGTCCATGCCATGAAAAAGCACAAGGTGGAACTGCGTGGCTGCCCGGCGACCTGCGCCCTGGCCGACGACGCCGTCCCCGCCACCGAAGCCGACTGGGACGAGGAATATCTCGACCTGATTCTGGCGGTACGGGTTGTCGACAGCCTGGACCAGGCTATTGAGCATATTCGCCGCCACAGTTCGCTGCATACGGAAGTGATCGTCACCAACAACTACGCCAACGCGCAGAAGTTTACCCGCAGTGTCAACTCCAGCGTCACTATGGTCAATGCCTCGTCACGCTTTTCCGACGGCAACCAACTCGGTCTTGGCGCGGAAATCGGCATTTCCACCACCAAGCTGCATTCCTTCGGCCCCATGGGCCTTGAGGATCTGACCACCCGCAAATTCGTGGTTTTCGGTGACGGACAAGTCCGACCCTAACGGAACGGAGACAATGAAAACAGGGATTATCGGCGGCACATTCAACCCGATCCATTTGGGACATCTGGCCATTGCCCGGGAGATGCAGCAGCGCTTTGCCCTGGACCGGGTGCTGTTCATCCCGGCAGCCATCCCTCCCCATAAGCAGGTTGACGACTTGCCGCCGTTTACGCACCGACTGGCCATGGTTGAGTGTGCCATTGCCGGGCAAACAGGCTTTGAGGCATGCGATATTGAGAGCCGTCGTCGGGGGAAAAGTTATTCACTCGACACCTTGCGACAACTTCACGTCCTTTACCCCGAGGACAGCTTCTATTTCCTCATCGGCATGGACTCACTCCACAGCCTGCATACCTGGTACCATTTCGAGGATATTTTCCCCTTATGTCACCTTGTCGTCGCCCGTCGCCCCGGCGTGGCGAAACCAGCGTCAATAGACGCTCTGCCCGTTGCTATCCGCGGGCAGTTCTGTTATGATTCCGTACTTAAAACTTTTTGTCACACCAGTGGCAGCCACCTGTATTTCCTAACGGAATCGTTCATCAACATTTCGTCAACGGAAATACGCCGGGATCTGACTGACAACCGCCCTGTTGAAGACGCACTTCCCAAGGCGGTTTACGAATATATCAAGACGCATCACCTCTATGCGTCCAAGAAAGGTTAACGATTTTGCAATCCGATCAACGCGCTCTTTTGTGTTCTGAATACGCTCTGGACAGAAAAGCCCTCGACGTCAAGATACTTCATATCAGCAAGCTGTCGTCTCTTGCCGACTATCTGGTGCTGGCCACCGGCACCTCGGATCGCCAGGTGCAGGCCATTGCCGAATCCGTTCGTCTGGGCCTTAAACAGAACTACGAGCTGCAACCCTTGGCTGTTGAAGGCATGAACGAAGGACGTTGGGTCCTGCTTGACTATGGCGATGTCATGGTGCATGTGTTCCAACAGGAGGTCCGCTCATTTTACGATCTGGACGGACTGTGGTCTGAAGCTGCCGAGCTCGAGCTGCCACAGGAAAATACGGCCAACGGATAAGACAGCAGGCGACCGTGAAACTGACGATTCTCTGCGTCGGCAAACTGTCACTGCCTTTCCTCAAGGAGGGCTGCGACGAATACCGCCAACGCCTGAAACGCTACCTGCCGGTTGATGAGACCGAGCTGAAAGAAGAAAAGCGCGGCGGCAAAAAAGCCACAGCCGATTTTGTCCGCAGCCATGAAGCCGAAGCACTGATGGCACGTATCCCATCGGCAAGCTATGTCATCGGCCTCGACGAAAAAGGCCGTCGGTTCAGCTCTGAGCAGTTGGCTGCCGACCTGGAAAAACATATGAATCAGGGCACCGCCAATGTGTGCCTGATTATCGGTGGCGCGTATGGTCTGACGGACACATTACGGCAACGTTGCGACAGCCTGTTGTCCCTGTCCGATATGACCATGACCCACCAGATGGCCCGCATGTTCCTCTACGAACAGCTGTACCGGGCCATGACAATTATCCGTCGGGAGCCGTATCACAACAGTTAGCGGCTGACGTCGAGCGGTCCCGTCGGACGGAACAAAAAACGGAAGCTATGCACGCATTTGGTATATTGTAGATATAATTTTATATTTATGTCGGGAGTTTCCCGCAGGAGGACCGTATGACCCTCATGTCATTTCTTCTCGTAGTCATCATGTTCCTGGCCTTTTTTGTCTTCTTCTCAGGCATTAATCCCCAGGAAATGACCATTTTTTTTCTGCCGGACAGTTCGGTTACCTACCCGGTCACCGTTGTCGTTATCGGCTGCATTCTGGTCGGCCTGTTCATCGGCTACGGTTTTCACCTCTACGGTGCATTGACCTACGGGCTGCGCAATTGGCTGCGCGGTCGCGGTGAGAAAAGAAACAAAGAGATTGACACCATCTATCGTGACGGTGTCGGTCGACTGCTCTCCGGTGACATCAAAAAAGCCCACGCCCTGTTGCAAAAAGCCATCGACAAAGATCCCAACAAAGTGGAGAGCTACATCGCCCTGGCCAGCGTCAACACCCAGGAAGGCGACCGACAAGGGGCGATCACCCTGCTGCGTAAAGCGAAAAGCATTAACGGCAAAAGCCTTGAAGTTCTGTTCAAACTGGCTTCCACCTACGAAGATCTGGGCGAAGACGACTCGGCCTGCAAGGAATTTGAAGAGATCCTCGAGTTGGAGAAAGACAACCGCAAAGCCATCCGCGCCCAACGTGATCTGCACATGAAGCATCAACGCTGGGAACAGGCGCTTGAATTGCAAAAACGGTTGATCAAAGCGGGTCCAAGCGGCAACCGCATCCAGGAAGAGAAAGAAACAATCCTCTCCATCCGTTACGAAGTTGCCCGCCAGAAGCTGGCCAATAACGATGAAGACCAGGCGATTTCCGCCCTGAAGCAGATTATCAAGGAAGCGCCGGAATTCACGGCCGCCCGCGTCACCCTGGGCGATGCCTACGCTCAGCAGGGCAATACTGAGGATGCGGCACTCATTTGGCAGGACAGCTACAAAAAACTCGGCCGCAGCGTCTTTTTGTCCCGCCTGGAAAATCTCTACATCCAGCAGGAGGACCCACAATCCCTGCTGTCCTTCTACAGCAGCGCCCTGATGGCGCGCAGCAATGATCTGGTGTTACGCTTCTTCTACGGCAAACTGTGCCTGCGCCTGGAAATGGTTGATGAAGCGCTTGAGCATATCTACACCGTAGAAAGTTCCGCGCCCGACTTCCCGCAAATCCACCTTTTGCTGGCCGAAGCGCATCGTCGTCGTAACCGCATTGACGAAGCCATTGAGGAGTACCAGAAAGCCCTCGGCGTCGACAACCAGCTCAGCCTCGGCTACGTCTGTGACTGCTGCGGCACAACCTCCCGCGAATGGATGAGCCGTTGCGAGCAATGCGGCACCTGGGGCAGCTACAGCATTGCTTTCCGTAAACTGATCGAGGACCGCAAAGTCGTCGAGCCGGCTATCCCTCAGACGGGAGTGTAAAGAACATGGCCCCTGCGCAACGTCCTGTCATCCTGACCATTCTCGATGGCTGGGGGATCAATCCCAACCGTGAGAACAATGCTGTCGCTCTGGCCGACACACCGTTTCTTGACGGACTGTTCCAGCGCTACCCCAGCAGCCGGCTTGATGCGTCAGGCCTGGCCGTCGGACTGCCGGAAGGACAAATGGGCAATTCGGAAGTGGGCCATCTGAATATTGGTGCCGGTCGGGTCGTCTACCAAGACCTGACCCGCATCAGCAAAAGCATCAGTGACGGCGATTTTTTCAGCAATGCCGTCCTTTGCGAAGTCATGGAGCACACCAAACAGCAAGGTGGCGCCCTACACCTTATGGGCCTGCTCTCCGATGGCGGCGTCCACTCCCTCAACAGCCACCTTTATGCCTTAGTCAAAATGGCCAGAGACAACGGCCTTGAAAAGGTTTATATCCACGCCTTTATGGATGGCCGCGACACCCCGCCACGCAGCGGTGCAACCTACCTGCAGCAACTCGAAGAACAACTGGAGCAACTCGGTGCGGGCACCATTGCCACCATTTCCGGCCGGTTCTACGCCATGGACCGTGACCAACGCTGGGAACGTGTCGAACAGGCCTATCGGGCCATGGTCGACCGCCAGGGGGAAACGTACCCTTCCAGCGCCGCCGCCATTGAAGCCTCCTACGCCAACGATGTCAGCGATGAGTTTGTCGTTCCCTGCCTGATTGACGGCGGCAAAGCGATCAGTGATGGCGACGGCTTGATTTTTTTCAATTTTCGTGCGGACCGGGCACGTGAGATTTCGCGTGCGTTTACCTCGGAGGAGTTTAACGGCTTCTCCCGTCAGGGCAAAATCGATCTGGCCCGCTATGTGTGTATGACCGAGTACGATGAAAACCTCAAGCTGCCCGTGGCTTTTCCGACCGAAACATACCCCAACATCCTGGCCCAAACCGTCTCAGCAGCGGGACTCAAACAGCTGCACATTGCCGAAACGGAAAAGTATGCCCACGTGACATTCTTCTTCAATGGCGGCAATGAAACCAGCTATACCGGTGAAGATCGCATTCTGGTTCCCTCCCCCAAAGAGGTGGCCACCTACGACCTGAAACCACAGATGAGTGCCGAAGAAGTCAGCCGCCAGGTCACTGAGCAGATTCGCAGCAACACCTACGACCTGATCATTCTCAACTTTGCCAATCCGGACATGGTGGGTCACACAGGGATTCTCCCGGCAGCGATTACCGCGATGGAAACCGTTGACCGCTGCGTTAAACAGGTCGTGGAATCCACTCTGGAGGCCGGAGGCTGCCTGCTGATCACTGCCGATCACGGCAATTGCGAGCAGATGGCCGACGCGTCCGGCTCACCGCACACGGCGCATACCAGCAACCCGGTACCGCTGCTTTACGTCAGTAATGACAGTGACGGTGTTTCCCTGCAGTCCGGCAAACTGGCTGATCTGGCTCCAACCCTGCTGCAACTGCTCGATCTGCCGCAACCACCGGAAATGACCGGCCACAGCCTGCTCGGCACACCCTGACGAGCGGCAGGCCAACCACGATGGCCTTTTCCAGAACAATCTCTCCCCTGATTAAGCTTCTCAAGGCGACGGATACCAGCTTATTTCCACCGGCATGTCCCGCCTGTGAGAAACGGCTGAGCAACAACGAACAGTTCTTGTGTGATGACTGTCGTGCATTATGCCTGCGACAGCCTCCAGCCGGATGTCCACGTTGCGGTCATCCCCATCCCGCCGCGACGCAAGAAGACCATCTGTGCTCTCACTGCCTGACAAAGCCGCCCACCTTTAACTGGCTCAAAGCCGCGGGAATCTACCAGGGACTGCTGGCCGACCTGCTACAACAGTTCAAGTTTCACCACAAAACGTCCCTGGCGTCTCCGTTGGCCGGACTTATTCTGCAACAACAACACCATGCCATTGAACAATTTGCCGCCGATGTCATTGTCCCGACGCCACTTCACCCCCAGCGCCTTCGTGAACGTGGCTACAATCAAGCACAACTGATTGGTCAAGCGCTGGGCAAACACCTCAACCTTCCCGTGAACAACACATTGTTAATCCGCCAACAACCAACAGCTCCACAAACCACACTCAGCTTAAATCAACGTATGGATAATATGCGCGGCGTGTTCTACAGCCCCGCAGCACCGCGATCGAAAATTTTACTGGTGGACGATATTGCCACCACAACATCCACTGCCCGATCCTGCTGCCAGACCCTGGCAGAACGCGGTCACCAGGTTGCGGTCATCGTTGTCGCCCGGGCCCTGCTCACCCACTGACATTTCTCGGACGGAAGCCGATCAGGACTCTTTCAGACAACAGCAGACAAACTTACCAATCGTGGTATTTTATGCCTTGACTGGCGCTGTACAGGTGCTAACATCGTTGACAAGCACACAAGGAGTTTCTCATGGCAAAAAAACACCAGACCCTCTCTTCTGAGCAGCTTGAAAACCAGGCGAAAAAAGCCGAGAAAGAGCGCCAAAGCCGCTATTTCAACAATGAAGAGCAACAGCGCAACATGAAGAACCTCCTGTACGGACCCTCCGAGACGAGCAACGAGTCCTGACTCTCCCCGGCAAGCTCCTGCCTGCCCCGCCAAGACCGCACAATCTCCTTGCCCGCCCCCCAGCCAATGTGCTAGATAAATTCATTGCGTTTACGCTGTCATTACATTCTCGTGAAGGAGTACAACTATGCAGGACATCCAGATCTTACCTGTGGATGAGACCAAACAACCGGTTCAGGATGAATCCAAGTTGGTTTTCGGCAAACAATTCACCAACCGTATGTTTGTCATGGAATATAAAACCGGCCAAGGGTGGCACTCGCCACGCATTCAACAATACGGCCCGTTCAGTCTCGATCCGGCCGCGCTGGTCTTACATTATGCCCAGGAGATTTTTGAAGGCCTCAAAGCCTTTCGTCGTGAAGACGGCGAGATCGCGCTGTTCCGGCCCCGCGACAACTTTGAGCGGTTCAATCTCAGTGCCCGACGCATGTGCATGCCGGAACTGGATGTCGACCTGTGTCTGAAAGCATTGCGCGAACTGCTTAAACTTGAACAGCACTGGGTTCCTAAAACAGAAGGCACCAGCCTGTACATCCGCCCAACCATGATCGCCACCGAACCGGTTCTCGGCGTCAAGCCGGCGGACGAGTATCTATTTTACATCATCCTGTCTCCGGTCGCCGCCTACTACAAAGGGGGACTGAAGCCGGTCAAGATCTGGGTTTCCGATGAATATGTTCGTGTTCCCAGCGGCGGCACCGGCGAAGCCAAAACCGGCGGCAACTACGCCTCCAGCCTCTACGCCTCTGCCCTGGCTGCCGAAAAAGGCTACGACCAAGTGTTATGGCTGGACAGTGTTGAACGCAAATATGTTGAAGAGGTCGGCAGCATGAACATCTGCTTCCTCTATGACGGAAAAATCGTCACCTCACCACTGAGTGGCTCCATTCTCAACGGCATCACCCGCCGTTCGATCCTGACCCTGGTCAAAGAGATGGGCTATGAAGTGGAAGAGCGCGCCCTGACCATTGACGAAATCCTCGAAGGTGCTGCCAATGGTCGCCTTACCGAAGCCTTTGGCACCGGCACCGCCGCCGTGGTTTCCCCGGTCGGTCATTTCACGTACCGAGACCGCGAAGTCGATCTCGGCAACGGTGAAGCCGGCGAACTGACCATGAAACTGTACGACACCCTGACCGGCATTCAATACGGTCGCTGTGAAGACAAATACAACTGGGTTGAAACCCTGTAAACGACGCCCGTTTAACAACAACGCCCCGGCCGTTGGGCCGGGGCGTTGTTGTATACACCCCATTGAGTACACAGAAAAACACACAAAAACTCACCACGACTCGTAACACAGTTCACACCCCCCCCTAACACAACACAATTTCTTCCTTTATTTAATCGCTTACAAGCAAAACAAAAAGACAAACCATATAGGCATATTTTTTGCTTATAAGTTCCAACGGTCAAAGAAATTATGCGATTGGAGGATAAGCCCAATGTGTCGAATTGGAGCAATTAAAAGCAAAAACTATATCCACCCGAGTAAAGCCCTGCAGCTGATGCAATCCCAGCAAAAAGGACATGATAACTCGGGATTTGCCATGGTCATGCAGGACTTGGGTGGTATTTTTGAAGGCTACAAGCATCTGCCCACCCTGTCCATGGCCTGTACCGATGAAGGCCTGAACCTGGCGGAAAACATTTTGCACGAAGCCGGCTTTCGCCGCGTGTTGCAATGGGTGCCGGACACGTTTCCCAGTGACGAGCTCGACATCAATGCCATGCCCAACTATGTATTTGAGACGTTCAGCTTTCCGAAAAGCTACAAGCACGCTACCCAGGAGGAAAAAGAGGAGCTGCTCCTCGATATGCGCTTGAAGATGCGCGCCGCCCTGGAGCCGGATGAGCAGGGTTTTGTTTACTCTTTTTGGCCGGATGTCGTCACCCTCAAGGAGATCGGTGACCCCCGCGACATCGGCACCTTCTTCAATCTGTGGCAGGAAGACGAAAACTTTACCGCCAAGGTGATTACCGCTCAATGTCGTCAGAACACCAATTACGACATCGTCCGTTACGCTGCCCATCCGTTCTTCCTTCAGGGATACACGGGACTGGCCAACGGCGAAAATACCTTTTATCAGAAAAACAAGGAGATGCAGGCCAAGCTGCATCGCGGCTACATCGGCTTTGAATCGGATTCACAGTGCTTCCTCTACAGCCTGCACTATATTCATCGGCAACTGAAATGGCCGTTGCAATATTTCAAGCACGTCATCACACCGTTGCCGTTCGACGAACTGCAAAGTCGCGATGATGCCGAGCAGCTGCGCTCTATCCGCCAGTCTCTGGCCCACCTGGAGATTAACGGCCCGAACACCATTATCGGGGTACTGCCGGACAACACGCTGTTCACCTGCTGCGACGCCAAGAAACTGCGTCCGGTTGTTCTGGGTCGCACCGAGGACACCATCGCCATTGCCTCTGAGGTGTGCGGCATCAACGAGATCCTGCCGGAGCGCGAGTGGTCAACCGATATTTACCCCAATGAACGTGAAATCGTCGTGATCAACGATGAGCTGGAGGTTGCACGATGGAAACAGTAAAAATACAGGACATCACCCCCAATGACCTGCCGTGGAAAATTCGCTACGACGCCAGCCGCTGCACCCTGTGCGGTTCCTGCGTTGCCGCCTGTTCGTTCCGCGCCATCGAGCCGAAAATTGAGCGCCGTCGCATGGTGTTCTCTGAAGGCGATCTTCCCGATCCGCGTGCCCGCTTTTCCGCGGTACCGGTGATCCAACAGGTCAACTCGCTGAAAAACTACTGCCGCGGCTGCGGCATCTGTGAAAAAGTGTGCCCTAACGACGCCATCGGTCCGGTGCGCAACCCGGATACCCGCCACCCCATCGTCACCCGCTGCAGCGGTGGCGACTCCATCAAGCGTGGCGGCCGTAAAAACCTGACCGGCAGTACCCGCACCCTTGACCAGCTGCGTGTCGGCCGCATTTCACAAATGACCGACCCGAGTCTCGACGCCCAGCGTCACACCTTTGATATGCTGGCGCCGTTCGGCCGCATTCTGCCGGCGGAAGAACTGTCCATGACGTTGGACAGCAACGGCAAACTGGTCAACAATGCTCAGACCCCGCCGGTCAACTGGATCTATCCCGTCATTATCGGTGACATGTCCATCGGCGCCCTGTCCTGGCGGATGTGGGAAGGCGTGGCCATGGCCGTCGCCTATCTCAACGAAGAATGCGGTCTGCCGGTGCGCATGTGCTCCGGCGAGGGTGGCGTCCCGGTTCGTCTGCTCAAAAGCAAGTACCTCAAATATCTGATTCTGCAGATCGCCTCCGGCCACTTCGGCTGGAACCGTATTATCAAAGCCATGCCGCACATGGTGGAAGACCCGGCCGGTGTTCTGATCAAGATCGGCCAGGGCGCCAAGCCCGGTGACGGCGGCCTGCTCCAGGCGCAAAAAGTGGCCGAACACATCATGGCCATTCGCGGCGTCCCCAAAGCGGACCTGCTCAGCCCACCGAACCATCAAGGCCTCTACTCCATTGAGGAGAGCGTGCAGAAGATGTTCCTGTCGTTCAACGCGGCCTTCAAATTCCGCGTACCGGTGTCCATCAAGGTGGCGGCGTCGGCAACCAGCGTCTCGGTGTTCAACAATCTGGTCCGCGACCCGTACAACATCGTCGGCGGCTTCTTCCTCGACGGCATTGATGGCGGTACCGCGGCAGCTCATGAGGTCTCTCTCGACCACACCGGCCACCCGATCGTCAGCAAACTGCGCGATTGCTACCTGGCTGCAGTCACCCAGGGCCGTCAGGGGCAGATTCCCCTGTGGGCGGCCGGTGGACTCGGCAAAACAGGTGATCTGGCCGCAGACGCCTTCAAGATGATGTGCCTCGGCGCCAACGGTGTCTTCACCGGCAAACTGATCCTGCAGATGGCCGGCTGTGTCGGCAACGACATGGGACGCTGCAACGCCTGCAATACCGGCCTGTGCCCGGCAGGGATCACCTCACAAATCCCGGCTCTGGCCCACCGCCTTGACCCGGAAAAGGTTGCCGAAAACATCGTCAACTACTTCCTGGCCATGGACCAGGAGCTCAAGAAGCTCATGGCTCCTATCGGCAACTCCTCGCTGCCCATCGGTCGCTCCGATGCTCTGGTCGCCATGGACAAAGCCGTTGCCGATCGCCTGCAAATTCAGTACGTGTGTTAAGGAGGACCTCAATGGCTGCACAAATCAATGGATTCGATGCCAACAACCGGCGTCTGTCCACACAAATATTACTGCAAAAAATCTATACGGCTCTGGAAGAGGGCGAAACCCAGTTCGAGGTTCTCTCCTCCGGTCACCACAACATCGGTGGTCCACTGTGGACTGAAGACGGTACGCCGCTGAAGTTTCGGGTCAAAAACCCCGGCCAGCGCGTCGGCTCTTTCGGTCTCGACGGCACCGACATCATTGTCGACGGCTCGGCTCCGGCAGATGCCGGCTGGCTGAACGCCGGCGCCACGCTGACCATTCTCGGCGACAGCGGCGACACCACGGCCCACTGCGCGGCTAGTGGTAAAATCTATGTCGCCGGCCAGGTGGGTACGCGTAGCGGCTCGTTGATGAAACACGACCCGGCCTTTGACGCTCCGGAGCTGTGGGTTCTGAAAAGAACCGGCTCATTTTCCTTTGAATTTATGGGTGGCGGTATCGGCGTTATCTGCGGTGTGGACTGCGAAAACGAGGACTCCATCCTCGGTGATCGCGGCTGCGCCGGTATGGTCGGCGGCACGCTGTATATTCGCGGTCCGGTGACCGGACTGTCCGATGATGTCTGGCTGCTGGAACTCGATGAAGCGGATCAACAATTTTTGCGCGAGGGGTTGCCGGAATTTCTTGAGCGCATCGAGCGCCAGGACCTCACCGCCACCCTGACCGATATGCGCCAGTGGAAAAAAATTGTTGCCAAGACGTACGAGGAACGTAACGCCAAAGGACGCATCTCCCTCAATGAATTCCGTCTCGGCAAATGGGTCGAAGGGGGTATTTTCGGCGACATCGTTGACGACGATTACAGCCACGTTGCCGGATTGGTCAACACCGGTGAAGACCGCCTGAAGGTTCCGCACTGGATGGAAAAACGTTATGCCGCGCCCTGCCAGTCATCCTGTCCGTCATTCATCCCGACCCAGGATCGCCTCAAATTGCTGCGTGAAGGCAAAGAAAAAGAGGCCATGGAACTGGTGCTGCGCTATTCACCGTTCCCGGCCAGCGTCTGCGGTCAGGTGTGCCCCAATCTGTGCATGGATGCCTGCAGCCGTCGTTTCCTCGACAGTCCGGTGTCCATGAAACAGCTCGGCGCCCTGTCTATCGGCACGCCGGCTCCGCAATGTGAACCGGATACCGGCAAAAGAATCGCCGTCATCGGCGGTGGCCCCGGCGGACTTTCCGCAGCCTGGCAGCTGCGCCTCAAAGGTCACGAAGTCACCGTCTATGAAGCCGACGAACGACTCGGCGGCAAACTGTATCAGGCCATCCCGACCGAACGCCTGCCGGAAGAGATCCTTCAGGGCGAAATCGATCGCATGCTCAGCACCGGCATCAAAGCCCAGACCGACACCAAGGTGGATGCGACTCTGTTCGATGAAATTCGTCAGAACAACGATGCCGTCATCATCGCAACGGGTGCCCACAATCCGGTGGTCATCCCGTTTCCGGGTCACGAACGTATGGTCAAAGGTCTGGATTTTCTCAAGCAGATCAACGCCGGGCAAAAGCCGGCCATCGGCAAGAAGGTGGTCGTCATCGGTGCCGGTAATGCCGGCATGGACGTGGTGCTCGGCGCTTATGCCATGGGCGCTGAAAAAGTCATCGCCATTGACGTCCAGCGTCCGGCGGCGTACCAGAAAGAGATTGATCACGTCAAATCGCTGGGTGGCGAAATCCGCTGGCCGGTGTTCACCGATCACATCAGTGAACAAGGCCTGCACACCAAGGACGGCGAACTGATCGAAGCGGACGATGTCATCATCTCTATCGGCGAGCGCCCGGACCTGTCTTATCTGCCCAGCGAGTGGTTGACGGATCGCGGTATGATGGATGTCAATGCCTGTTGGCAGGTCAAAGGGCAGGACAACATCTTTGCCATTGGCGACACCACCCGCCCCGGTCTGTTGACCAACGCCATCGGCCACGGCCATGAGGCGGCGGATTACTGCAGCGACTGGCTCAACGGCCTTGAAGTGGTGGAACGCAAAAAACTGGAAGTGATTCCACAACACCGTCTGAGCAAGGAACTGTTCCGCCCGCGAAATCGCGGACGCCTCAACATTACCGATGGTCGAGAAGAGACCACACGCTGTATCTCCTGCGGCACCTGTCGCGACTGCTCCATGTGCCTTGAGGCCTGCCCCGAGGCAGCCATTCGCCGCATTGAAGGCCCGAACGGCACATTCGAATATGTGTCCGATGACCATGTCTGTATCGGCTGCGGCATCTGTGCCGGTCTCTGCCCCTGCGGCATCTGGACCATGGAACAAGTGGTTTAATCATTTTAAAAAAACGCGTTTTTTGTAAAAAGGCGGGCAGATGCTCGCCTTTTTTCATACCTGCAGTATGCTCTTGTGATGAACGTCAATTGGCACGGTCATTTTACGAAACAGGAGTCGTCATATCACCTAACAAATCCCAAATCATTCCATTTTCACCCCGGCATTTAACAAGAAAAGACACAAAAACCGCCAGTTACAAAAAGTGGCACACATTGTGATATGCGAATATAAGAACATAACATTGTCACTATTTAGATAAATGCGATCGCGATCAGGCGTGACCTCTGTCACACACGTCTGATCACAGTCATCGTCTAACCGCACAGCAGACGGTCTGCTGTGAAATGATTTCGTAGAGCGAACGCTCTAACTCAATCAAAACGCACCACAAGGAGGCAACAACATGGTGAAAAGAACACTGGGTCTGATCCTGGTCGCTCTGATGCTCCTGCCAGCAGGCGCATTCGCAGCTCCCACGACAGCAGATCTCGCCCGTCAGATCGAAATGCTGACCAAGCAACTGAGCGATCTGCAGGAACAACTGAACGAAGTTCAAGACACAACCGATGACAACTCCGACTCTGTTGAGCTGCTGGAAAGCAACTCGGCCAAGTGGGACGAGCACAGCCGCTTTGAGTTCTTCGGCGATTACCGCTTCCGCATGGACTACAGTGACACCGACACCAAAGCATTCTGGAGTGCAGGCGACATCGCCAGCGCCGTCGGTGACATGCAAACCGTCACAGGCTATGATGTGCAAAGCATCCTCGGCCTTATGGGCACCTACTCTGCAGACGAGCGTAAAGCAATGATGGAGAACCTGCCCCAGTCCTTGGCTTCACTAGGTCTCCAAATGTCTGGCCTCACCCCCGGAAGTGACGCATTCAATGCAGCATTTCCGACGGCTCTGGCCAATGTTCAGGCTGCTGGCGTAACCGAAGGTTACACCATGACTCCCCAGAACAACTATGAGAATGACATTCTCTACACCAACCGCTTCCGTCTGGGCATGAAAGCCAAGATCTCCGACCAAATGGAGTTCAAAGGTCGTCTGGCCATGTACAAATCTTGGGGTATGCAAAGCAACCCGACGTCCAATGGCCCCTACTTCATGAATCAGTTCACCGAAATGGATGGCGCGACCACACGTCAGCCTTCCGACAGCATTCTGCGTGTTGACCGTGCCTACATCAACTGGACCGGCATCGCTGATCTGCCGATCTGGTTCTCCGTTGGTCGTCGTCCGACCACCGATGGCCCTCCGGCACACCTGCGCATGGGTACCGGCAAGCGTATGGCAACTCCGGTTAACTTCATGGACTACGCCTTTGACGGCGCGACCCTGGGCGCAGTATTCAACAATCCCTTTGAATTCATGGGTTACAGCAAGATCCGTTTCTGCTATGGCCGCGGTTTCGAAGCAGGCCCCACCGACGAGAGCAACGAGCTGGACGACATGGACTTCGGTGGTCTGAGCTGGGACATCATCAACAAAGGTCCCCGTTTCATGAACATCCAGGCATTCCTGGCTGCCAACATTGTTAACGTTCCTGACGGTGTAACGTTCATTAACCCTCTTGAAGCCTATGGCGTTGTTCAAGGTAACGGTACTCTTGATACTGCCAACCTCGGTGACATCTACCACATCTCTACGGTTTACATGGACAAAGCGGCCGACCTCAACTACTTCATCGCAGGTGGTTGGAGCCGCACCGATCCTGACGGTGTTGACGAGATGGGTTCCACCCTGCTCGGTTCCTGGTGGGAAGATCCCGGCCAGAAAGATGGTTACTGCATCTACGGCGGTGTCCGCTACGACATGGACGACTACGGTCTGAAGTTTGGTCTTGAGTACAACTACGGTACCAAAAACTGGATCTCCATGACTCCGGCTCACGACGACATGACTCAAGCCAAACTGGCGACCCGCGGTCACGTCGGCGAAGCTTACCTGATCTGGGACCTGCCCGTTGGCAACCTGCTCAGCAGCAAAACCAAAGCCTTCATGCGTCTCGGCTACCAGCACTACGAGTACGAGTACACCGGCAGCGGCAACTGGCTGGGTGCTCCTGTTGATGTTGATGAACTGGACGATCCTCTCAATGCCCAGTTCTTTGCTCCGATCGACAGCATGGACCAAGTTTACCTGACCATGGAAGCGTTCTTCTAAGCCAAGACTTCCAGGTTTTATTTTAATTACTTAAGGAGAAACACCATGAAAAAAATGATCGTTCTGATGGCTGCTGTTGCTTTTGTTGGTGGCCTGAGCTGCGCTGCTTTTGCCGGCGTTAAAGGCGATGTTGTTAAAGTACGCGGCAGCAAAGTCACTGTAGAAGTCTCCAAATCCGACGCTAAAAAAATCTCTGTCGGCGACAAAGTTGAGATGGATGTCGAAAAAGGTTCCGGCGCAGCTCCTTCGGGCGGCAACGATATGCTGACCGGCTGCTAAGCCTTTCGCGATCATAGCTTGACCCCGAGACCCACATCGCAAGATGTGGGTCTCTTTTACCCTCCCCCCATAGGATATAACAATGAACCAATTTAAAAACATCAGCCTTTCTCTGCTGATTGTGCTGCTCAGCGCCACCTGCGCCCTGGCTATCGGTGCCGGTGTGGGCCGTGACGGCACCATCGCAGCGACCAAAGGCAAGGCCAAGACCCTGGCAGAGCTGATCGAGATGTATGACTCAACAGGGTGTATCGACTGCCACGAAGAGATTCACGACGACTGGGCGGCATCCCCCCATGCCCGTCCCATGTATGGTACCGGTCGTACCGCCGCCACCATGATTACCGCCATGAAAAACGGTTTCATGTCCTGGGCGTACTCCGGAGTCAACGGTCCGGAAGACGTTAAGGTGGAGCACCTGATGGGCTGCGCCAAATGTCACCTGCCGCAACTGGCTGATGCCGAAGACAGCGTTGCCGTGGAACTGGTCCACACCCTGTACGATTGGTACGATGCGGCCAAGGCCGGCAAAAAGGAAGAGCAGGCCAAGTATGAGGAAACTCTTCTGGCCCTCAACATCAACTGCCTGATCTGTCACAACCGCATGGCCATCACCCACAAGTGGACCGACGGCTATCCGCAGCATGACACCGTGTACGGCTTCAACGAAGGTGAGCACGAAGACGAGCACTTCACCAAAATGAAGGTCAGCCCGATCATGGACGAGTCGATCCTGTGTGGTCAGTGCCACGGTCTCGGTCCCAACCTTGAGCTGGAAAACCCCACTCAGTGCGCCACCCTCTATGGCAGCTACCTGTGGGCCTACACCGCTGAAGGTGGTCATGAGAAATGCCAGGAATGTCACATGGAGAAATCCGGCCTGGGCCACAAGATCCTGAGCTACAGTGATCCGAAAATGCAAGAGATGGCCCTCGACTTTGACGTCGAAGCCTATGGCGTGCGCTGGCGTGACGGCAGCAAAATGACTCCCAAAGCCATCGTCAAGGTCAAGATGACCAACCGCTCCGGCCACTCCATCCCTGATGGCTGACCGACCCCTAACCGACTGGTTCTGTCGGTACGTGCTGAAACGGAAGAAGAAGGGGAAATTTTCGAGAAAGAACACATTTACATGCCGACGCCGCAGCAGTTTGCCCGCAGCGACGTGATGGGCCGTGGTCCTTATGAGAAGAGCGGCATCATTGAAGACACCGGATTGCCTCCCGGCAAAGAGGTTGAAGAGCGCTTCGAGATCTACTATCCCACCGATGATGTGAAGAACGCGAAAGGCAAAGTCGTTCGCGAGACCCTCGAGCGTGAGATGGATGTCGTCGTTGAGCTGTGGTACCTGCCTTTCGGCACCAAGCGCACGTCGCCGCAACTGTGGCGTGAATGGACCAAGACCATCAAGATCAAGTCTGACGGTCTGTAGGCCGGCGCTTAAAACGCACCATCAAACAGCCCTCGCAGAGATTTCTGCGGGGGCTGTTTTGTTTGTCTTCCCTTGAATCAATAGAGCAAGAGTGGTGATAGAGCGTTGCCTGCCGGGGTACGTCCCGGCGTTTTTGACGTTGTGAATCTCTCCATCATTCAGAAGAATGAAAATACTCATACACGGCCTGTGCCACAGTATCCGGAACCCCTGGAACCTGCTGCAACTCTTCAAGTGTCGCTTTCTTCACCTTGGCCACACTGCCACACGATTTAAGCAACGCCTTACGCCGTCCCGGGCCGACACCGGGTATTTTATCCAGCTCCGATTCAAGGGTCGCCTTGTTCCGCAATTTACGATGATGGGTAATGGCAAAGCGGTGCGCTTCGTCTCTCAGGCGTTCGAGCATAAACAGAGCCGGTGAGCCCTGACGCAACACCACGGGATTCTTTCTCCCGGGGCGGAAAAATCGTTCTTCACTGCGCTCAACGGCATGGCCACGCACATTGCGTTTCACCCGGCTTTTGGCAATAGACACCAGATCAATGCGCGAATGAAGGTCCAA
Organism: uncultured Desulfuromonas sp.; assembly: GCF_963676955.1. NCBI lineage: Bacteria > Pseudomonadati > Thermodesulfobacteriota > Desulfuromonadia > Desulfuromonadales > Desulfuromonadaceae > Desulfuromonas > uncultured Desulfuromonas sp. Next base: position 351,892 of record NZ_OY781461.1, read on the forward strand.
GGTGGTCAGAACATCATCCACCATCGCCAACTGCCCTTTGCCGCCGTCAATCAACACCATATCGGGCAAATCCCCCTCTTCGATGCCACGTGTCAAACGCCGGGTCAGCACCTCATGCAATGAGGCGAAATCATCCGCACCTTCCACGGTTTTGATGCGAAAATGACGATAGGCCGCTTTATCCGGTTCACCATCGGTGGTGACCACCATGCTGCCGACACTGTACTGTCCCTGAACATTGGAGATGTCGTAACACTCCATGCGCTGCGGCAGCCGCGTCAAGCCCAATGATTTTTGAATATCCTCCAGCACCGCGCTGCGCGCTGCGCGACGATCGCCCCGCTCCCGATAGCTTTCCGCGGCATTTTTATTGGCCAGTTCGAGCAATTCACTGCGCGCCCCACGTTTCGGCACCTGCAGATGCACCTTGCTGCCACGCCGTTCACTGAGCCAGAGTTGCAGAGTCTCCGCGCTACTCGGCAGCAACGGCAACAACACCTTGGGCGGAATCAACGTATCGCGGCCATAATACTGTTGGAGAAACCCGGCCAGCAGCTCATCTTCGTCCAAAGTCCAACTCAGAAGATAACTGCGCCTGCCAACCAGCCGACCGGCACGGACAAACAACAGGCACACTTCCACTTCACCACCTTCGCGATGCAGACCAACGACATCGCTATCGCTACCGTCGGCGCTGACCACTTTCTGTTGCTCAATCGTCTGCTCCATCGCCCGGATCTGATCACGCAAGCGGGCGGCTTCTTCGTAATTCATCTGTTGGGCGGCTTGCGACATCTTATCGCGCAGCAGGTCAATCACATCGTCATGCCGGCCGGAGAGAAAGGCGACAACGGTATCCACCAGTTTGCGATACTCCTCCTGAGTGATCTTGCCATGGCAGGGCGCACTGCATTGGCCGATCTGATAAAACAGACAGGGACGTTCACGACGCTGACACTGCTGCCAACGGTGATGACGCAACGGAAAAATTCGATAGAGCTCCTTGAGGGTTTCCTTGAGGGCTCCGGCAGAGGAATAGGGGCCGAAATAGAGGGCACCATCGCGCTTGACCCGGCGGACGATCTGAATGCCGGGAAAAGGCTCGGTGATGTCGATGCGTAACGACACATAGGTTTTATCGTCACGCAGGTTGATGTTATAGCGCGGCTTGTGTTTCTTGATCAGAGTGTTTTCGAGGATCAACGCCTCTTTTTCCGTGTCGGTGACAATGGTTTCCACCTGCACCACCCGGCGCAATAAAAACTGCACATGGGCGCGACTGTCTTCACCGCGCACATAATTGCGCAAACGGGCCCGCAAATTGCGCGCTTTGCCGACATAAAGCACCCGACCATCGTTGCCATACATGAGGTAAACACCGGGACGGGTGGCTATCAAAGCCAGATCAAGATCGTGAATGGAGTTCATCAGCCTTCCAGCAGAAAAGAAACAATGTCCTGACGTTAGCAACCCCGGCATACGCTGTCAACCTGCGGAATCAGAGCCGCCGGTTAGCGGCGTGTAAACGTTTTTTCTGGTCTTGCTTTGCCATGTTGGTATAATCACGTTTTACATTGATTCTGTATTAACAGGTGCTTGGATAAAAGCTGCGCACTATGGCCGTTGCGCTTTTGATGCAGCCCCTAAACCATATCACCACCTGTTAATGATGGAGATACAGGGAGTTATCGTATGAACGGGTTGTGGGAATCGATTTTCCGCTCCAAGACGGATGAAGAAACACTCGCCGGTTTTCTTGCCAAAATCCCGGTATTTACCGAATTGGGCAAACGCGACCTGAGCTATTTGGAAAACCTGGTTCACGTCCGCAACTACAAAGCCCACGAAACGGTTTTTGAGCAGGGCGATCCCGGCTCCGGTCTGTATATCATCCGCAGTGGCAGCGTGGCAATTTTCACCCGCGATAATCACGACCGTGAAGAGGAGCTGGCGTTGCTCGCCCCCGGTGATTTTTTTGGTGAAACAACCCTGGCCTCCCCGGCACCGCGAACCGTTTCAGCGCGGACCACGGAATCTTGTGAATTGCTGGGATTGTTTCGCTCCGACTTACTGGCAACGTCGGACAAACATCCTGAAATCGCCAACCGCATTCTGTTCGGTTTGACAAAAATGATCAGCGAACGGCTGCAAACCGCGACGCTACAACTGCGCAACCTGCAACAGCGTCTCGATGAGAAGGAATCATCCCAGTCATGATGACCATGGCGGAGTGCTGTCTATGAGTCTCAACAAAGCACATTTTCTGCTGTTTTACCTGACCATGACGGCAGCGATTGCCAGCGGTCTGGCCATTTTCTCTTCGGCCTCGACCATCACGGTTCTGCTGCGTTCCGCCGCCTCCGGATTGTTCGTGCCCCTGTTGCTGTCATTGATTGCCGCCTTTCTGCTTGATCCTCTGGTCAATGGCCTGGAAAAACGTCACATCCCACGTTCCCGGGCGATTTTCAGTGTTTTTTTCATGATCTCAGCAACACTGCTGCTGCTCGGCAGCTGGTTGATTCCCTATACGCAGAACATGTGGGGCTCCCTGCTGTCCGACTTCCCCCGTTATACCTCGCAGTTGATCACCTACCTGCGTGAGGCCCAGGCCTCCTGGCAGAGTCGTTTTCCCTTTTTGGAGCAATACGACCTGACGCAGACCGTGCGAACAACGGCGGAGCAGGTGCTGTCATTCATTCTGGTGCAGACGCCGAAATCCGCCCTGAAGCTGGGCAGCCTGATGATTCTGGTGCCGATTTTCTCCTTCTTCTTCTTGCGCGACGGCACCACGATTATGCGTGGCCTGATCTCTCTGGCGCCCAATCGCTACTTTGAGATGGCCCACGATTTATCGTTTCTGGTCAGTCGCCAGATGGCTCATTTTGTCCGTGGTCGCATTATCGAAGCGGTGATTATCGGCGGCGTGGTCACCGCCGGGCTCAGCCTGACCGACATTCGTTATGCGCCACTGCTTGGCCTGTTCGCCGGAGTGACCAATCTGATTCCATATATCGGCCCGATTGTCGGCATGGTCCCCGGCATTCTCATTGCGGCTGTGGATCTCGGTCTTGGCGGACAATTCTGGTGGATCGTCATCCTGTACATTCTTATTGCCCAGGTGATCCTCGACAACTTCATTCTGATTCCGATTTTGATCTCGCGGGTTGCCAACCTGCATCCGGTGCTGGTGATTCTGGCCATCGTCATGGGCGGCAAACTCTATGGCGTGCTCGGTATGATCATCGGCGTGCCCATTGCCAGTGCCTTCAAGATCGCTTTTATTGAAATTCGCCACTACCGCCGCGCTTTCGCCCTACCGGAAACCGGTGGCGAGCGCCATGCCTCACCGTAATGGCTCTCTTTTGACAATGACGGAATAGACCTACTGTGATGAAGCTGATGAGAAATCTACGTTTGAGATGGAAAATGCTGGTGGTGGTTCTGCCGCTGGTCCTTATTCCACTGATTGTTGTCGGCGGCATTGTCAGCTACACGTCCGTCGATCTGGCCCGCCAGGGCATCAACCAGGCCAGCATGGATGACCTGGAGCACATGGCCGCCTTCACCCGTCATCTGCTTGAATCCCACCATCAGCAGTTTCAGGTCTATCAGCAGGAACGTAAAGACGACTTTATCACCGACCTGAAAACACTGGCCAAGATTGCCGAGAACATGGTGGCCGCCGAACAGCGTCTGGTGGAAAACGGCGAGATCACGCTGAAGGTTGCCCAGCAACGGGTCCGCAAACAACTCAAACAGGTCAACATCGGCGAAACCGGCTACCTCTACGCCCTGACCAGCGACGGCACCCTGCAGGTGCATGTGGCCCGCGAGCAGGAAAACATCCTCAACGAGCAGGATGGCGACGGCCGCTTTTTTATTCGTCAGATGGTGGAAACCGCCAAGGGCACCGAACCGGGAGAGCTCAACCTGATCCGCTATCCGTGGCGCAATGAAGCCCTCGGTGACACCCTGTTCCGGGAAAAACTCGCCGCCTACCTGTACTTCCCCCAATGGGATTGGATCATTGCCGCTGCCGGCTACATCTCGGAAAGCTACACCGACATGATGTTTGAGCAACAGGCGCTCAATGACCTCAAGGAAAAAATCAAGCAGAAGAAAGTCGGCAAAACCGGCTATATCTTCTGCATGAACAGTAAAGGCACGTTCACCATCCACCCGCAGGATGAAGGCCAGAACTTTATCGACATCCGCGACCGCAGCGGTCATGAGTTCATCCGCGAAATGTGCACAAAAAAACAGGGATGGATTCGCTACCCGTGGGGCGACGAAGGCACGGCGCGGATGAAAATCGTCCGCTATGAATACTTTGAACCGTGGGACTGGATCGTCGCCGTCGGCTGTTATGAAGATGAATTCTACGAGGCCGCCAACACCATCAGCTGGAACAGCGCGAAACTGACCCTGGCCGTCACCCTGATCACCAGCCTGATCTGCCTGTTGCTGGTTAACTATACGTCCAAGGTGTTCACCGATCCGATCCGTGAGATGATCCGCGTCATCCGTCGCGTCAAGAAAGGCCATCTCGACGAACAGATGGACATTCACAGCAACGATGAACTCGGCGAGCTGGCCCAGACTTTCAACCGCATGACCGAGATCATCACCCAGAATCAGGAGATGCAGGCCAGCCTCGCTCAGCACGGCAAGATGGCTTCGCTCGGCGTGCTGTCCTCCGGCGTCGCCCATGAGATCAACAACCCTCTCGGCGTAATCCTCGGCTATGCCGGTTACATTGAGAACAAGATCGGCGAAGAGGATCCCAACTACCATTACATCCATGAGATCAAGCGCGAGAGCAAACGCTGCCGCAAAATCGTCCAGGATCTGCTCAGCTATGCCCGCACTCCGCAATCGGTGTTGGAAAAGACCGATATCAATGCCCTGCTTGATCAGATCGTCGACTTTGCCGCCAACCATACCGACATGCACCATGTCACCATCGTTAAAAACCTCAGCCCCGGCCTGCCGGAGCTGAAGATCGACGGCGACCAGATGCGCCAGGTGGCCATCAACCTGATTCTCAATGCCGGAGGAGCCATCAAGGACCATGGCCGTCTGGAAGTGGAAACACGCCGTGACAACGAGGATATCCTGATCATCTTCCGTGATAGCGGCGTCGGCATTGAACAGGAGATCCTTGATCGCATTTTCGAACCCTTTTTCACCACCAAGGAAAAAGGCACCGGCCTGGGACTGGCGATCTCCAAACAGATTATTGAACAGCATCACGGCAGCATCAACATGACCAGTACCCCGGGAGTGGGAACCACAGTCACCGTGCGCCTGCCGCAGGACAGTGAGGAGTACCTGCTATGAGTAAACAACGCGTCCTGTTGATCGACAACGAGGAAGGCCTGTGCCGCATGATGGAAGCGGTCCTTAAGGACAGTGGCTATCAGGTCAAATCCTACACCCGTTCCTTTGAAGCGGTTGAAGACTTTGAGGCCGAAGCCTATGACCTGGTGATCAGCGATATCAAGATGCCCGGCATGGATGGTTTAGAAGTACTGCAGAAAATTCGCAGCAAAGACCAACGCGTTCCCGTCATCATGATCACCGCCTATGCCACCGTCGAAACCTCGATCCAGGCGTTGCGCAAAGGCGCGTACGACATGCTCACCAAACCGTTCGAACCGGAAGAACTGTTGTACCGCGTCAAAAATGCTCTCAATCACACCCTGCTGGCCGAAGAAAACCTCGAGCTGAAAAAAGAGCTGTCCGATAAGTTCTCATTCGATAACATTATCGGAGCATCCTCCGGTCTCAAATCGGTGTTGGAGACCGTGAAAAAGGTCGCGGTACGCGACACCTCCGTGTTGATCACCGGCGAATCCGGCACCGGAAAAGAGCTGATCGCCCAGGCCATTCACCATAACTCGCCGCGGCGCAACCAACGCTTTATGGCCATCAATTGCGGCGCCCTGCCCGAATCCGTGTTGGAAAGTGAGCTGTTCGGCTACAAAAAAGGCGCCTTCACCGGTGCCGGCGGCGACCGCAAGGGCATTCTTGAAACCGCTGACGGCGGTACCCTGTTTCTCGATGAGATCGGTAACCTGCCGATGAACGTCCAGAAAACCCTGCTGCGCTTTTTGCAGGAGCAGGAGTTCATGCGCATCGGCGACACCAAGCCGATCAAGGTCGATGTTCGGGTGATCTCCGCCACCAATGCCGACCTGCAGGAAGAGATGGACGAAGGACGTTACCGCGAGGACCTGTTCTACCGGCTTAATGTGGTCAATATCCACCTGCCGCCGTTACGCGAGCGCCGCACGGATCTGCCGTTACTGGCCGCCCATTTCATCCGCCAACAAAACAGGAAATTCGGCACCAGTGTCCAGGGGCTGACTCCCGAAGCCATGCAACTGCTGTGCGCCTACGACTGGCCCGGCAATATCCGCCAGATGGAAAATGTTATCGAAGCCTGCATGACCCTGGAGAGCGCCGATCTCATCAGCTTATCGGTTCTATCCCAATTCATCACCGTTGATGCCACCAATCAAACCACTCCGGCTCCGACAGCTTCGGAAGACTACGCCCAGGCGCTGGGTGAATTTGAAACCAATTATCTGATTAACCTGCTCAACGCCACCGGCGGCAATGTCGAAGAGGCCGCCCGTCAAGCCGGGATGAATATGGCCACCATTTATCGTAAGCTGAAAAAATATCAAATTCGCAAAGAAGACTATTTATCCCAATAAATTTTTGCAAAAATGCAAAAAAACACCCTTCCGCACAACCTTGCTTTCCAGCGACAAAATAAATTATCCTGCGATACCAATAAGTTAGCATTAAAAACTAAAAACAGGCACGCAGCTTGCTAAACGTATACATAACGTTAACTCGTTCAGCAGGACTCGTGTGATGCGCGATAAAACCGTCTGCCCATTTTTCAGAAAAGATGAAGATATCTGCGATGTGGGCTGTGAATACATGTCGAACCATGACATCAAAACCATTATCACCTACTGCACCGACAAATACGATCAGTGCATGAAATACGGCGAACTCAGCGAGAGGTTTCCCGGAATGCTGCCGGAAGAGGCGGCCTTTCAATCTCATACCAATGGAATGAATAAGGAGAAGATCATGGCAAACGAAACACAAAATCTGTCCCTGCAAGACACCACTGCTAACCCTGCACCGCTCGGCCTGCTCGGCTTCGGCATGACCACCGTACTGCTCAACCTGCACAACGCAGGTTTCTTTCCCCTTGATGCCATGATTCTCGGCATGGGTATTTTTTACGGCGGTCTCGGCCAGATCATCGTCGGCATCATGGAATGGAAAAAGAACAACACCTTCGGCGCCACCGCCTTTACCTCTTACGGTCTGTTCTGGCTGACCCTGGTCGCCCTGATTCTGTTGCCCAAGACGGGTGTTGTTGAAGCGTCCTCACCGTTCGCCATGGGCTTCTACCTGAGCTGCTGGGGCCTGTTCACTGCCGTTCTGTTCCTCGGCACCTTCCGCCTCAGCCGTGCCCTGCAAGTCGTTTTCGGTTCACTGGTTCTGCTGTTTGCCCTGCTGGCCGCCGCTGATTTCACCGGCAACCACGCGCTGAAAATGATCGCCGGCTACGAAGGCATCTTCTGCGGACTGTCTGCAATCTACACCGGCCTCGCCCAAGTGATGAACGAAGTGTTTGATCGTGAAGTTGCCCCTCTGGGTGCCGTTGTTATCAAGAAGTAATTCACGGCAATACGAGTAAAAAGGCATAACAGCGTTTTCATTCTTGCAATTATGCCGAACTATGTTATGCCCGTTTTGCAAATTTGCAAAACGGGCATAACCGTTTTAACCACCCAATCTTGCGTCTTTTTCTTCTACGGCTCTCCATAAAGGAACAATGTGTTCCAAGATATTTGCAGTGATGCAAATAGGTTACGAGATCACGACCGCTTCACCTGAGGCCCAAAGAAGAAATTTCCCCTTAAAAAACAGAACCTTGTTTGTTTTTTGCCACAAAAAGAAACTCTTGGCATATCCTCTGCATTCTAATATCATTAGAAAGTGACGATACCCCACGTTACCCACACTTCCGCCGCAACCCACACCAATCGCGACGGGATCAACGTAATTGCTCTACCAAAGCAATCGGCATCGTCAGGCGTTATTGCAAAACTACCCATACCCATACCAAACCACATAACGCCGGATTTTTCAAAAAGCCACCCTGTTCGGGTGGCTTTTTGCTTTCGCCCGAATTTGCTAATGGGCGGTTTTCCCATGACAATTTACAGCCGGTATGGTTAAATGTGAGCCATTTTCATTGAGGGAAAAAACCATACAAGGAGTATGACCAACATGTATACCTGTTCCGACCTGAAAAAAGGTCTTAAATTGATGATTGATGGTGAACCCCATGTCATCGCCGCTTTCGACTTCACCAAGCCCGGCAAAGGTCAGGCTCTGTATAAATGCAAATTGCGCAACATGATTACCGGCGCCCTGTTTGACCGCACCTACCGCAGCGGTGAAAACTTTGAGCCCGCCCCCCTGGAAGAGCGTGATATGCAGTATCTGTATCAGGACGAAACAGGTTACGTGTTCATGGACAATAAGACCTACGAGCAGATTTCACTCAGTGAGGAAACGCTGGCTGACGACCGTTACTTCCTGGTCGACAATATGGAAGTCAAAATTCTCATGTTCGGCGAAATGGGTATCGGCATCACCCTGCCCAACTTCGTCAATCTGCGCGTCACCATGGCTGAGCCCTGGGTCAAAGGCGATACAGCCGCAGGCAACAACAAACCGGCCACCGTCGAAACCGGCTACAACCTTCAGGTCCCGTCGTTCGTTGAAGAAGGCATTCTGATCCAGATTGATACACGCACCGGCGAATATGTTACCCGCGTTAAGGAATAGATCATGAGCGACCCGAACTGGGGTCTGCTGAAAAAGAAACACCGCTTAAACGAACGCGCCCGGATGATGCAAACCATCCGGGCGTTTTTCGTCGACAATGCGTTTCTTGAAGTGGACACGCCCTACCGCATCCCCTGCAATGCCCCGGAAGCGCACATTGATCCGGTTACCAGCTGCGGCCAGGTGCTGCACACCTCCCCCGAACTGTGCATGAAACGCCTGCTGGCGGCCGGCTATGAGCAAATTTTTCAACTCTGCCATTGCTGGCGCGCCGACGAATGCGGTCAACGTCATCTCAGCGAATTCACCATGCTGGAATGGTATCGGGCCAAGGCCGATTACACGCACCTGATGGACGATTGCGAGCAACTGCTGCGCGCGCTGTGTCCACAGGGCACTCTCAGCTATCAGGGGACATCGATCACCCTGCAAGAACCGTTTGAACGCCTGCCCCTCAGCGAAGCATTTCACCGTTACGCGCCCATGACTCTCGCGGAAGCGCTCGAAAAAGAGTGCTTTGACGAAATCTATAGCCAACACATCGAGCCCAACCTCGGCCAACAGCGGCCAACCTTTATCACCCACTATCCAGCGGAGATGGCCGCCCTGGCCCGGCTGTGTCCGAAGGACCCCGACCATGCTGAACGGTTCGAGCTGTACATCGCCGGTATGGAGCTGGCCAACGCCTTCAGTGAACTGAATGATCCGGTTGAGCAGCGCCAACGCTTCATTGCCGAACAGGCGTTGCGTGAACAGATGGGCAAAGGCCCCTCGCTCCTTCCGGAGCCGTTTTTACAGGAATTGGAACATCTGCCATCATCGGCAGGGATTGCCTTGGGCATTGATCGCTTGGCCATGCTGCTGACGGACAGTGCCACCATTGATGAGGTGGTGGCGTTTACGCCGGAGATGCTGTAGGGAAAAGGTTCACCACGGAGGCACTGAGACACGGAGAAAAACCAAAGAGCCAGTTCCGACACTGATGAACGGGAATACTTTGCGGCTTTGATCGTTCATCGCTATCTGATTAATTTCAAAGTCCGTGGGGGGCGAAGTCCGCGCCCTCTTTGTTGAGGTGCCAGCACAACGTTGATAATAAGATCATGCTTGTTATCAACGTCAATGCCGCAGCGGATAAGATGGACGATTCGTCGACCTCAAGGGATACGAGCCGAATCTGTGAAGCAAAACGGAAACCGACTCATTGCAGGTAAATCCAGGTTCAGGAGAAGTTCAGCCGTTTTTTGCATCCTTTTGAGCGGCAAGTCAAAAGGATGTCGGCTGCCGAGCCGAAACCCGGCGCCCTTGACTTTGATCCTGATCTTTTGCTCGTCTCCGTGTCTCAGTGACTCCGTGGTAAAAAAATTAGCCCAGCAACTGCTCCATAATCGCCATGGCCGCTTTGCGGCCATCGGCCGCTGCCGTCACCACCAGATCGGCGCCGCGGCAGCAATCGCCGCCAGCGTAAATCTTAACGTTGCCGGTCTGGCCGGTGGCGGCATCGGTCTGGATCTCGTGCCATTGATTGGCTTTGACGCCCAATGCCTCCAGCGCCGCGTTTTCCGCCACATCAAAACCGAGTGCAAGGATAATGATATCCGCGGCCACGCAGTGCTCGCTGCCGTCAATCTCGCGCACCCGCCGGCGACCGTCTTCGCCGGGCTCCCCCAACTCGGTGCGTACGGCATCGACGCCGATGATTTTGCCGTTGTCATCGACAACAATGGCATGGGGTGTTTCGTTGAACAGAAACTCCACCCCTTCCTCAACGGCATTACGGTATTCCTTGACGCTTCCCGGCATGTTGGCCTGGTCGCGGCGGTAGAGGCAGGTGACGTTCTTGGCCTGTTCACGAATGGCGGTACGCACACAGTCCATGGCCGTATCACCGCCGCCGATGACGATAACATTGCGCTCGGCGACCTTAAATCGCTCATCCCACTCCTGACCGTAAAGACGCTGTTGCACCTGGGTCAGATAATCCATGGCGTAGAAGACCTGATCACTGTTTTCATGGTCGAGACGGGCGCTCTTGCCTTCAGTGGCGCCGGTACCGAGGAACACGGCATCAAAGTCATCATGCAACTCCTGCAGGGTGATATCTTCACCGATCGCACAGTTGAGGCGCAGCACCAGCCCGGCTTTCTTGAGCATTTTGAAACGGCGGGCGACAATGCCTTTTTCCAGCTTGAAGCCGGGGATACCATAGGTCAGCAAGCCGCCGGGTTTGGAAGCCCGTTCAAACATCTCCACTTCAATCCCGGCACGCAGTAGAAAGTGGGCGCAGGCCATGCCTGCCGGACCCGAACCAACCACGGCGACCTTTTTATCGCGGACCACCCCGGGAAAGGGAATTTCCAGCCCTTCCTGGAAGGCCAGATCGGTGATCGATGCTTCAATGGCGCCGATGGTGATGGCCCCGTAACCGTCATCCAGCGTACAGGCCCCTTCACACAGGTTGGCCTGAGGACACACCCGACCGAGGATCTCCGGGAACGGCGAGGTTTCGTTGGACAGACGAAAGGCTTTTTCCAGGTCATGCTCGGCAATGGCCTGCAGCCATTGCGGAATGGCATTGTTCAACGGGCAGCCGAGCACCGTGCAGAACGGGTCGCCGCATTGCACGCAACGCTCGGCCTGCAACGCCACTTTTTTTGCGGTATAGAGGGTATAGATCTCACCGAAATCGCGAATCCGTTCGCTGACTTCGCTTTTGACCGGTTCCGTTCGTGATGTCTGAATAAAACTCTGCATAGTCCGCTCCTAATCCCCCTCTTTCGGATTGAGTGGCGCTTTCATATCCTTGGGCACCACCATCCAGAAATATGCCAGTTCTTCACGGAAATTATCCAGCACGTAGCGCGCCAGGGGGCTACGGGTGCGATTGTGGTAACTGGTAAGAATCTGTTTCAGATACAGCTTGCCTTCATTGTCGTCATCCACGTCGATGCGCCGTGCTTCAACCAGCTCCTGATTGAGTTTGTCGATGAAGTTCTTGTTGCGATCGTAGACGAACGCCGCGCCGCCGGTCATCCCCGCACCGAAGTTGATGCCGGTTTCACCGAGGATCACCACGGTGCCGCCGGTCATGTATTCGCAGGCATGATCACCGCTACCTTCAACCACGGCCAGGGCACCCGAGTTACGCACGCCAAAGCGTTCGCCGGCGGTTCCGGCAACAAACAACTTGCCGCCGGTGGCGCCATAGAGGCAGGTATTGCCGACAGCCGACATGCCCGGTTTGTACTCGGGCGGCACAATGGTAATCAGACCGGCGTGCATGCCCTTGCCGACATAGTCATTGGCGACCCCGTTGACGTGGATGGTCAGACCGTTGGCGAGAAACGCGCCGAGAGACTGGCCGGCCACACCGGTGAGCTTGACGGTGATGGTGTCTTTGGTCAGCCCTTCATCGCCGTAATAGCGGGCGATCTCACCACTGATCATGGTCCCGAAGCTGCGACAGGTATTGATGATGTCGCGCTCGACGACAATCTCTTCGGTGGGATTTTTCAGGCTCGAATACACCTCTTTGAGCACAGCTTTTTCAAAGGCATTGTCGTCGAATGGATCGTTGGCTTTTTGTTTGATGTCGACCCCATCGCAGTGCTGCAACACCGCCGAAAAATCAAAGCGTTTGGCCGCGTCATCATCGATGGCCTGGAGCAGATCACTTCGGCCGATCACCTCATTGAGACTGCGGAAGCCCAGTTCGGCGAGAATCTCCCGCACATCTTCGGCGACATTGGTCAGGTAGCTGACCACCTTATCAACGGTGCCCTGATAATGGCTGCGCAAAAAATCATCCTGAGTGGCGACGCCAACGGTACAACGGTTAAGGTGACAAACCCGAAGCATCTTACAGCCGAGCAACACCAGCAGCGGCGTACCGAAACCGAAGCTTTCCGCGCCGAGCATCGCGGCTTTAACGATGTCGCGGCCGATCTTCAAGCCGCCATCGGTCTGCAACTGCACCAGCTCGCGCAAACCGTTGCCTTTCAGACTGTTGTGCGCTTCGGACAGTCCCAACTCCCACGGATTGCCCGCGTGTTTGATGGAATTGAGCTGAGCCGCGCCGGTACCGCCGTCATTGCCGGAAATGACGATCTTATCCGCGTACGCCTTGGCCACCCCGGCGGCAATGGTGCCGACGCCGGCCGTGGACACCAGCTTGACGCTGATCAGGGCCTCGGGATTCAATTGCTTCAGGTCGAAAATCAGCTGGGCCAGATCCTCAATGGAATAAATGTCGTGATGCGGCGGCGGCGAAATCAGGGTAACGCCGGGCACCGTGAAACGTAACGCGGCGATCAGTGGGGTGACTTTTTCTCCCGGGAGCTGACCGCCTTCACCGGGCTTGGCGCCCTGAGCCAGTTTGATTTGAATTTCACTGGCACTGCGCAGATAGGCCGGTGTCACACCAAAACGCCCCGATGCAATCTGCTTGATCTTGCTGTTGCGATTGGTGCGGAAACGCGCCGCATCTTCGCCCCCTTCACCGCAGTTGGAGCGACCGCCCAATTGATTCAGAGCTTCAGCCAACGCCTCATGCGCTTCGGGAGATAACGCGCCCAGGGACATGGCCGCCGAATCGAAGCGACAAGTGATGGCCTCGACCGGTTCAACCTCGTCGAGGGGGATGGCTTTATTCGGCGATGTAAACGCCAGGAAGTCGCGGACAAATTGACGCCCCCGGCCATCAATCAAGGCGCGAAACTCCAGGTAGCCTTCACGGGTACGCTGTTCCGCAAACCTGTGCAGTGTGGTGATCACCCGAGCGTTGAAGTCATGGTATTCACCACCGGGGTTATTGCGGTAAAAACCACCGATTTCCAAGGGATAGACGGATTCCATGTAGCTGTGGCGGAACACCTTGTCATGGACCTTCGCAATACGTTGTTCAATATCGGTGTAGGAGAGTCCCGGCAGCAGGGCGGCCGAGCCGCTGAAACACGCCTCAACCATGTCACGACTGAGGCCGATGACATCAAACAGCGCCGCATTGCGGTAGCTCGACACGGTACTGATGCCCATTTTCGACATGATCTTCAGCACCCCTTTGGTCACCGCGTCGTACATATTGCGCAACCCTTTGCGAATTTCGCGCGGTGTTCCGCTGTGCCGGCGACAGATGTCATAGCCGGTGGCATAGAGCAGCCAGGGATAAATGCCTACGGCGCCGTAGCCGAGCAACACGCAGGCGGAATGGGCATCGAACACCTCACCGCTACAGGCAACAATCGACGTTTTATGGCGCAGTCCTTCCTGAGCCAGACGTTGATTGACCGCGCCGACCGCCATGGCCATGGGAATGATGCGGGTGGTTTCATCCACACAACGGTCGTCCAACACAATGACATGGATGCCGCCACGCACCGCCGCGACAATCTCATCACACAGCGCGGTCAGGCTCTGTTGCAAGCCCTCCTTAAACCCGGTACTGAACATCTGGTAGTGATAGCACGATTCATAACGCGGCCGCTCCGGATCGCCAAACGACAGCAGTGCCTGGAAGATGTCCGGCGACAAAATCGGCGAGATACTCTTGAGGCGCAGAGCCCGCTCCGGGGTTTCAATCAACGGATTACCACCATCACCGATACCGATGGTGGTGGACATCACCGCTTTTTCACGCAACGGATCAATCGGCGGGTTGGTGACTTGAGCAAACTTCTGGCGGAAAAAATCAGTGAAATTACGCTGTTTCTCTGAAAACGCCGCCATCGGCGTGTCGTCGCCCATGGAACCGGTCGGCTCTTTACCGTCTTTGAGCATCGGCGTGATCACCAGGTCGGCCACCTCGCCGGTGACATTGAAATAGCGCTGCTTACGGACCAACTCCGCACACTCGCAGTCGGAAAAATCCTCAAACTGACGCTCGATAAATTCCTGCAGATAGAAGGTGCGCTCGGTCAGCCACTCGTTATAGGGATGCGAGTTCATCAGGTAGCGATCAATGTCCTCAGTGAAGAACACCTCGCCCTGGTGCAGGTCCGCAGCGATCATCTGACCACTCTGCAGACGCCCCCGTACCTTGACATCGCCGGGATCGAGATCCAGCACACCGTATTCACTGGAGATAATCAGTCGGTCATCCGTGGTGATCTGATACTTGGCCGGACGCAGACCGTTACGGTCGAGCACGCACCCGATATAACGGCCATTGGTGACACTGACCGCGGCCGGGCCGTCCCACGGCTCAAACGCCGCCGAGGTGTACTCGTAGAAGGAGCGCAGCTTGGCCGGCATGTGGGCAACATTGTGCCGCGCCGGCGGCACCACCGAACGGATCGCCTTGAAGTAATCGACACCGTTGACCATCAGAAACTCAATCATGTTGTCGAGGCTGCCGCTATCGCTGACCTTCTCTTCGAGAATCGGCATCAGCCGTTGCAGTTCATCATCGGAAAATACCGGGCTGTGGGCATCGACAAACTTGCACGAGGCATTGAAGCGGTTGCCCTGAATCGAGTTGATCTCGCCGTTGTGGGCAATGGTGCGCAGCGGCTGGGCCAGCTTCCACTTGGGCAACGTATTGGTGGAAAAACGCTGATGGAACAGGGCAAAGGAGATCTCGAAATCGTCACGCTGCAGATCGGGAAACAGCGTCCGGATATAGGTCGGCATCACCAGACCTTTGTACGACACCACCGTGCGCGAAAACGAGGCGATATAGAACGCCTCGTCATCACGAAACTGCTTTTCCACCTCTTTGCGGGTCAGATAGAGCAAAGCATCAAAACGGCGTGTGGCAATCAGTGCCGACGGCACGACAAACGCCTGAACAATCGTCGGCAGCATCGACAGGGCATAGTCGCCCAGCGCCTCGGTGTTCAGCGGCACTTCGCGAAACAGCAATACCTGCAGATCATTGCTTTCGCACTGTTCGCGAAAAGCGTTCTTTTGCGCCTCAACATCACTGAGAAACAGGGTGGCCACCGCATATTGCTCCGGCAGGGAAACACCCGCCTCTTCACAGACATTGTTCATAAAGCGATGCGGCATGGAGCACAGCAGACCGCTGCCGTCACCGGTTTTGCCGTCGGCGGCAATGGCGCCGCGGTGCATCATACGGCTTAATGCCTTGATGGCATCTTCCAACATGCTGTGAGAGGGGAGATTGTGAATATGGGCGAGCAAGCCAAAACCACAGTTTTCGTGGAACTGTTCGGCAAGATTCATAGAAGGGCTCCAAATCCATCGCCACGCCGTCGCGGGCTCATTACAGGTTCAGGGTGCACTTTAATCGGAGATTCCAGATGTTAATCTGTCTTGAAATGCTATCACCATTCCGGAGTTGCGGCAACCGCGCAGAGGGCTAACAGACTGAATCGTTTACTTTTCAATATGCACAGATGTCTATTTTGCCAGATAACCTTCGCTGGCCAACCAGAGTTCATCCGTCTGCCGTTATGGTTTTTCCAGGCAACAGCCAGCGGCAACAACGAACGAGCGAAGCCATAGAACGGTTATGTGCAACCGCACAGTTTATTTTCGTGGCTCCGGATGCAAACATTTACGCGTCTGGCGGTGTTTTCAGCGGACTTCCGTTGCTAGAGTAACAACCATCAAAGCTTGTTGTGGCAGGCAAGTTTTGGTTCTCCTTTCTTCCTAGTTGATGCACAAACGATAGAGCCGGTTCGGAAATGCCTCCCCGAACCGGCTTTGTTGTGTCTTATCTCAATCCGACTCTTCACAGCACGGTGGCTTTATCGCCCCAGATTTCTTTAAGACGTTGGTCACGACCGCAGTTCCAGCGATAAAATTTGTATTTAATCGGATTCTTTTTATAAAAATCCTGATGAGTGCTTTCCTCGCCGTGGATCGGATAAAAGATTGTTGTCTCAAGAATCGGAGTGACAATGGTTTGACCAGAAAACTGCTTTGCGATGTGACGTTTCGAGGCTTCGGCCAAAGCCCTTTGCGTGGCGTCACGGACAAAGATCGCACTGCGATAACTGGGACCTTTGTCACAGAATTGCCCTCGCGCATCGAAAGGATCGATATGGACCCAGTAGTACGCCAACAATTCTTCATAGCTGACGATACTCGGGTCGTAATCGACTTCGACAGCTTCATAATGCCCTTCATGATTACCATTGTAGGTGGGATTTTTTACGGTTCCGCCGGTAAATCCGCTGACAACCTCCGTCACACCGGATAGTTTTTCAAAATCGGACTCCATACACCAGAAGCAGCCGCCGGCGAAGATGGCCTTGTCCGCAAAGACAATGGTCGGTGTTAACATCAAGATCAATACGACGATAAAAGATGTCGGTTTCATCTCATCCACCTCTTCTGTCAAAAACAGTGTTCATGGCTTCAAAGCTCCCACGGCTTTTTACTTGCAGGTTATTTAAAGCTTAATGGAGAAAAAGCGTTACTCAAGGTTAGCGCCCCGATCCAGATTGAAGTGACGATGACATGACCAAACAGAGAAATACTATAAAATCACGAACATAAGAAAAAATAAAAAATCCGGCTGTGCAGATGCACAGTTCAGTTTCGTGTCTCATAGTGCGATTTTTTACGCGTCTGGCGGTGTTTTCTGCTGCATGTCCCTGCTAGAGTCATAACCATCAAAGCTTGTTGTGGCAGGCAAGTTTTGGTTCTCCTTTCTTCCTAGTTGATACACACATAAAACAAAGCCGGTTCGGATGCCTCCCCGAACCGGCTTTGTTGCGTTTAGCCCTTTGCTCTTTTATTAACGCGGCTGTTATGCCCCCATCAATCGTCCACGAAACATGAAAAACACCGCTCCCAACAGACATAACCCCGCCCACAAATAATCCAGCGTCAGCTTTTCACGCAGATAGAAGACCGAGAACGGTACAAACACCATCAGAGTAATTACTTCCTGCAAAATTTTCAGCTGACCAACCGGCATGACACCGTGACCGATCCGGTTGGCCGGAACCTGAAGCAGGTATTCGAACAGGGCAATACCCCAACTGAGCAGGGCGGCAATGATCCAGGGTTTGTTAGACAGGTTGCGCAGGTGGCCATACCAGGCAAAGGTCATAAAGATGTTACTGCAGCACAGCAGCAAGGTGGTCAACATAAAACGGTTCATGGCGAGGACCTCAACGTAGGAACGAGGATCACGGTTTCAACGCATCGGTTATGATCCTGTTGAGGACTTTTTTCAAGTGGATTTGTGTGTTGCACAAGAGTTTTGTCCGGTCAGCTGGTGCTCACTTCTTCCGTCTCTTCTGCGCGTTTTTTCCCGACAATGCGTGCTCCCCAGATACCCACTTCATAGAGCAGAATAAATGGCAGGGCAATGGACGCCTGGGAGAACAGATCAGGCGGGGTAAGGATCGCGCCGACAATAAATCCCATCAACAACGCGTAACGACGCTGCTTGGCCAGCCAACGGTAATCAACCAGACCAATGCGGGCAAGAAACATCAAAACAATGGGCAGCTCAAACACCACCCCGAAAGCCAGCAGCAGATGGATAGCCATGCTCAGGTAGGACCCCATGGACAGCATGGCGTTGACATCCCCGGCGGCCAGACCGAAGTTGATCAGGAAGGTGAAGACGACGGGAAACACATAGACAAAACCGAAATAGGTCCCGGTGCCGAAACACAGGCAACTGAGCAAAACGAAAGGAATGGCCATCCTGCGCTCATGGGAGTACAACCCCGGGGCGACAAACATCCACAGTTGCCAAAGAATAATCGGCAGCGCGACAATAAAACCGGCCAGGGCGGCGACTTTAAGATAGGCGAAAAACGGCTCGGTGGCGTGGATAAACACCAGAGAGCTGCCGTCGGGCAACGCCTGCTGGACCGGCTGAGCAATCTGGTCAAACAACCATTCCGCTTTGTGGTAGCAGGCGGCAAAACCGATCAGCCAGGCCAGCACAGCAACAATCAGACGACGGCGCAGCTCTTCGAGATGGCTGACGAGAGATTGTTCCTGATCAGCCACGGAGAGACTCGTCCGTCGTATCCGCCGCGTTACCGGCATCAGGTTGCGCCTTTGCGTCCGTCGTTTCCTGCTGGGGAGCCGTCACCTTCTCGGGCGTTGGTGAGGTGATCACTTCGCCTTCAATATCAAACGTCTGTTTGATGTCATGCGAGGCGCGGCGAAATTCGCGCATACCACGGCCCAGAGACCGGGCGACCTCGGGCAATTTCCCAGGACCGATAAAGATCAGGGCGATCACCAGAATCACCAGCAGTTCCGGCATTCCTATCCCAAACATGGCAGCTCCTTTACGACAAACGACAGGTTACTTGAGAGTGTTGCAAAAGGCTCACTTGTCATCCGTTTTCTCTTCGAGACTTTCAGTGTCATTTTCCTTGAGGCCCTGTTTAAAATTCTTGATCCCTTTGCCGAGGCCCGATCCCAACTGTGGCAGTCGTTTAGCCCCGAACAAAACGACAACAATGCCGAGAATGACAAGCAATTCCGTCGTTCCCAATCCGAACATAGTGAATTCCTTTCGTGTTATCCCCGTTTCGGGGTGAGCAGTTGCTGACTGTAACGAACATCTTCTTCGCGATTGAGATTGATAAATGCCGTCTCAATCGCCGGAAGATGTCGAAATTGCGCCATGGGGACCTCGCATACGCGCAACGTTTCCCAGGCATCGATAATTTTATACTGACGATTTTCCAATGCCTGTTTCATCATCGGCAGACAGCGCTTGGAATAACAGGCAAACAGAGGCTCCATGCCCTGATCACTGACCGGCACCACAATATCGCAATTCTCCGTCTGTGTTAACAGATAACGGATCAGGCTCAGATTGACAAACGGCATATCCGCGGCGCAGACAAACACCCAGGGGGTTGCGGCACGCGCCAAGCCGGTATAAAGCCCGCCAAGAGCGCTGCCCGGATAAATATCGCTGACCACAGGAACCCGGTAGCGCTCAAAACGGTGCGCATCATTGGCAACCACCAGCACGTCATCAAACAGCATCCGCAACGGCTGTAGAACACGCTCGAACAGCGGCTGACCGCCAATGTCGAGAAACAGCTTTTCCCGCCCCATGCGACGACTTTTCCCTCCGGCAAGAATCACGCCGCTGATATCCGCTCTCGCCATCGGTCAGCCCTATCCACCAACGGCTGACATGACCACCTGTTCACCCTGAGAGAGCGAAGCATACTGCTGTGGTTTCTGAGCAGCCAGATGAAGCAGCTGTTTTTTCAGCTGCTGACGATCAAACGTCTCCAGGGCCGGTTTCAAATTGACCCCTTCCGAACTGAACAAGCAGCCGCGCCCTTCGCCGTAAGCCGTAATGCGCAGACGGTTGCACTGCCGACAAAACGGACAGGAACGCGCCGAGATGAAGCCGATCTTCCCGGCTCGGCCGGCCAGAGCATATTCGCGCGCCGGACCGGCAATGGGCCCGGACGACAACGCCACCAGTGAAAACCCGGCCCGGTCAAGTCGCTCGTGCAACACCTGTTCATCCATTGCCTGATAGTGATCACCGGAAAACGGCATATATTCGATAAAACGCACGGTCCAGCCCCGTTCACTGCCAAACCGGGCAAAATCGACGACTTCATCATCGTTGACACCGGCCATCACCACCACATTGAGTTTCACCGTTAAACCGGCTTTTTCCGCGGCCTCGATGCCATAATTCCACTCCTCCAGTGAACCCCCACGGGTAATGTCGTGAAATCGGTCATGGCGTAGCGAATCAATACTGACATTGATCCGCTTGATGCCGGCGGAAGACAGATCAGCGGCATAACGCGACAGCAGCAGACCATTGGTGGTCAGAACCAGATGCTGCAGCCCCACCAAAGCCCGGAGCTGAGCAAGCAGCCCAATCACTCCGGGACGCACCAGAGGCTCCCCTCCGGTCACACGAATCTTCTCCACGCCGAGATCAATGGCCTGCTGTGCCAAAAACACGATCTCCCGATCATGCAGCAGTCGATGGCTATGATTTGCCGCCAGATCATGCGGCCGGCAATAACGACAGCGTAAATTGCACCGGTCGGTAATGGACAGGCGCAAATAATTGATCGTGCGTTGATAGGGGTCAACCAGAGTCATGCGCTCACCTTGAGAGCTACGCCATTGCGTTTAAGAATAAATTCGGCAATCTGTTCCGGGCAATTGAGATCAAGTTGTTGTGGTGCCGCGACACTCTCCGCCAGAGGCTTGTCCGTGGCCACGGCAACCACGCGTGGATAACGGTCCGGCTGGGTGAATAAGGGAGTCTTGCCCTGGCTGGCGCGGTACACCTCGATTTTATCGACGTCCGCGGTTTTAAACCCCTCAAGCAACAACACATCCAGGTCCGCACCAAAGCGCTCAATCAATGCCGCCATGGAGGGCGGCTGTTTTTCCGTTTCACGCACCACCAGGCCATCTTCACCAAACAGTACGGTGCGCACGGCTCCGGCCTCTGCCAGCCGACAGGTGTCGGAACCACTGACATCGGCAGGAAAGCTATGGCCATCGTGTTTGATCACACCAACCCGCATCCGGTAGCGACGTTCCAGATAACGCACAACGGCACAGGCCAGCGTGGTTTTGCCACTGCCGGACCAGCCGCTCAAAGCACACAGAATCGGTTGCGTCATGTCAGTGCCCTCCGTCATTCAACAGCGCATGAAACCAGCATACCGCCACCGTTTCACCCGTTGCAGCCTGAGAACGGGTTTCATCCAGCCAGGCCAGGCCCTCGGCCTGAGCAAATCCGCAATAATGCGAGGTCAATTGATCCGCCAGGGGAACGACTGTTTGGGCCTGCCGTTGAATCCGAATCATGTCACTGCGTCCGGCCCGCCCGCTCAGAGGAGCCGCCAAGACCTCCTCACGCCACAGGGTGGCATGACGCCGCCAGCCGGCCAGCCGTTTGATCACCGGCACCAGATACATAAACAGATTAACCAGAAACGCCGCTGGATATCCGGGCATGGCGACAAACAATTGCTCACCACGTCTTGCCGCCAGCAACGGACTGCCCGGTTTGATTTTGGTCCGATCAATGACCAGCTCAAACTCCTGTTGGTGCAGCAAGGGGCGAACAAAGTCGTATTTGCCCATCGACACGCCGCCACTGGTCACAATGAGATCATGCTGCTGCGCTAATTCTTCCACGGTGTCACGGATAAGCTGAGGCTGATCCGCGACCGGACCGACAAACGTACACCGGCAGCCCAATTGCTCGAGAATCGGCTGCAACAGAGCCCGGTGACACTCATAACCGGCGCCGGGGCGCGGCGGATCACCTGGAGCCAGCAGTTCCGGCCCCGACAGCATCACCCCCACCCGCAACGGCCGATAAACGGACAATTCCCGTACGCCGGCATAACACAAGGTACTGTGACGGATCGCATCGATCCGGCAACCGTCAGCCAGCAGTTCCTGGCCGACCGACACTTCATTACCGATCTCGTTAATATTTCCACGGGCAACCACATCATCCGACAGGCTCAAGGTCTCGCCAAATTGATGGGTATCCTCAACGCGCACGACAGCCTGAGCATTGTCGGGAACGCCCCCTCCGGTCATCACGGCCAGAGCATCGTCATCGGCCAAAGGTTCCGTCGCCAGATCACCCGCGGCGCGACTGCCGACGATCCGCCACTGACGTCGATTCACATCAGCGAGCGCAAACCCGTCCACGGCACTGCGGCGACTGTTCGGCAAAGGCTGTGGCGTCAACACCGTTTCAGCCGTGATCCGGTACAGCGCATCACCAACGCAAATCGTCTCCGTCGGCAGCGGAGAGACCGCAGCCAGAAGAGCGCGCAGAGCGTCAGGATAAGAAGCAGGTGACATCAACATCTCCTACGGACGCCCAAAAGGGCACACCGGATAGACACAGGGTTCACAGAAATGGCACAACCCGCCATGACCGGCAGCGGCCAGTTCATCGGCACTGGGAAAATCACCGCACAGCAAGCGCGGCAAAAACAGATCTAACGCCGTGGTCTGAAAGTGGAGCGCCGCGGCCGGTACCGAACAATAGACATGTTGCCCCTTGCGACCGAGGCTCAGGTGGTTGCCGGGTTGCACCGGATTACCGCGGCTGACAAACACAACCCCGACATCTTCCATGGCCACGTGGGTGACATCGTCCGGATCCACGGAGGTGCCGCCGGTGACCAGCACCAGTTGCGAGGCCTGCTCTGCCTCGGCGACAGCACGACGGATGGCCTGGCGGTCATCCGGCACCACGGTGGAAAAAACCGTTTCCACCCCGAGCTGCTGTAATTTATAGCTGAGTCGCGGCACAAAACGATCTTCAATGGTCCCGGAATACACCTCGGAGCCGGTCACAACAATGGCGGCTTGCCGCACCAGATAAGGAGCCACATGAATCAAAGGTGTTGTGCACAGCGCCAACATCTGTTGGAGCACCGCCTCCCGGCAGGTCAGGGGAATGATGCGAAATGCCGCGACGGTCTTGCCCTCCACCACCGGGAACCGGTCATGAATGGTCGGCATGGAGGGCACGCCGAGCTGATTCAGATGTTTCAGGCGCTCGACATCCACCCGGAACAGTCCGTTCGTGGTGGCACGAAAAGAGACTTTGCCCTCTTTGGCGACGCTATCGTGGCTGATGCCCTCGCCGGCCAGGCGCGGCGCCATGATCAAGGCCGCCTGGTCCTCATGCACCTCGCCGGGATCGACGCTGCCGACATAAAGATGCATTTTACCCATGCGCCGCAGTTCGGCCAGATCTTCCTCACGCACCACGTGACCACGGCGAAATGCGACACACTTGCGCCGGTAGTAGGGATTGACTTCGGTCAGGTCATGGACCAAAGAACGACCGATCGCTTTTTCAATAGGTAACTTTTCCATAACCTCTGACAACGGGAAAATAACGTCGCACAATAATGCACATCACAATATCCTATTAGAAGAACTTTTTCACCCGAGAAATTTCTTTTTCACGCGACCAACAAAATAAGAATTCCTTTAACAAAAGCACCTGATACTGCATAAAAGAGCGACAAAAAACGGGACGGCCCTCACACAGAGGCTGTCCCGAATTTACGACATAATAACTTAGGGGGCGTTGCCACTCAAAAGGATGAAAACGGCCCCTGACCTCGCCCCAAGCACATCATTCACCTCTTTGTCGGCAAGCGGTCCACCACGCCACGACACCAGCGCTCATAGGCCGCTTTTTCCTCCGCGGACATCTCTTGCAGCGACAGCGCCTGACCGGGGCAGCTGTCCACGCAGGGCGGCTGTGCGGCAAACGGCTGGTCGCTGCACAGATCGCATTTCTTCATGAGCCGCGCGGTGGTGATCTGGGGAACGCCATAGGCGCAGGCCGTAACGCAGGCGCCGCAACCGATGCACAGAGCCTCATCGACCACCACGCGGCCGTCGTCGGGACTTTTTCTCAGCGCCGCCACCGGACAGGCCGACACGCAGGCCGGTTCAACGCAATGCAGGCAGGACAGCGATAACGTGCGCACCTTGTCCTCACCTTCGCGCTCTTCCCACCACGGCAGCACCCGGCGGTAAAAGATACCCGCCTGCCCTCCCCGCCAGTTTTTACAGGCGATTTCACAGCCGTGGCACTGGTTGCAGCGTGCCGGATCAAAGACAATTATCCTTTCCTTTGCCGCCATCATGCCGTCTCCCTCCATGTCTCGACCTTGACCAGAGTCTGGCTGGCCATGGCCCAAATCAGCGGATCACAGGCCTTGTCACGATCCACCGTATAGAGCAGATTGACATTGGCGCCGCCGTCAGTCAGCGGCATGTCGGCGCGCCCCAGCTCCTTGCAGCCCTGCCACCAGCCGTGCAGCAACATCACCGTATCACGGCGAATGCCCGGATAATACCCGGCCTTGACCTTCAGCCAGCCATGAGGCGACGTCAGGCGAATCCAGGCCTGATCAGCGATGTCATACTTTTTCGCGGTCTCGGGATGAATGTGCAACAGCGGGTCCGGCTCCACCTCGCGCAGCAACGGCACATTGCGCTGCCACGACGCACTGAAACTCTTTGAGGTGTGATAATCGGAGAGCAGCAGTGGAAATTCCGGTGTCAGCTCCGGGGTGGCCGTCAACCCCTCCGGGACCTCACGCCACTCGGGCATCGGTGCATAGCCGGCTTCGGCAAACGTGGTCGAATACAGTGCCACCTTGTGCTGCGGCAACAACGGAGGATGGCCCAACGCCGAACTGCGCTTGCTGAACACTTCGGCGTATTTTTCATAGCGCACCGGTGGTGGCGGGCGAAAGATGCCGCACGACGCATCACGCAGTTCTTGCGCAGTCAGGTCAAGGCCCGCCAGTTGTTCGTCCATGGCCCGTTGACAGTCGCCCTGCCAGAAATCGGCGCCATAGCCCATGCGCCCGGCCAGGTCGAGGAAAAATTCGATGGTCGATTTATACGGCCCAAGGGGCGCAATCACCGGATTGTTGGCCATCAGCCAGCCCGGCACCTGATGAAACGGATGATCGCTTTCATACACCGTGGCGGTCGGAATGACGATATCAGCGTAATCCATCTCCGCGGTGCGCATCACATCCACCACCACGAAGAAATCAAGTTTTTCCAACGCCGCCAACACATTGCGCGTGCCGCGGTTGCTGACCGCAGGCTGAGTCCCCGGTGTGATCAGGCAGCGGATCGGATAAGGATCTTCGGTCAATATACTCTCGATCACACCGTAGTAGGCCGAGGACGGTCCTTCATTGAACGGCTGGAAGGCCTTGGGGAATTCCGGGCACACCAGCTTGTCGATCAACTCCGGGGTATAGCGCTCCGGCAAGGTGACGGCGCTTTTCGGACCGGCCGCCGACAACAGATTGGTGCCCGGCCGATCCAGATGTCCGGTGATGGCCATGAGCATGGCCACGGCGCGAATCGTATCGCTGGCCGACGGCGCATGCTCGACACCGTTGCCGAGGTCAATGGTCGCGCGCGGCGTGGTCGCATAGAGTCGGGCCAGCGTTTCGATCCGATCGGCATCAATGCCGGTGAGCCGTGCCGCCCACTCGGGAGAGAATTGACGGACATGGGCGGTCAGTTCATCAAACCCATAACACCATTGGTCGACGAAGTCCCGGTCGATAAGGCCGTCACGGATCACCACATGGAGCAAAGCCAGTGCCAGGGCGGTATCGGAACCCGGACGAATCGCCAGCCACTGGTCGACCAGGCCGCCGTCCGGCTCCATGGACGGTTTGATGGCGACCAGAGTGGCACCACGCTCACGCGCATCAAAAAAGGCCCGCGCCGGACGGGCCACCGGTCCGGAGTAAAACGGCTGGCGTCCCCAGTAAATAATCAGATCGCTATTCTGGTAGTCGGCCTGCGGCCAGCAGCCGATGGTATGGGAAAAGGCAAAACCGCGCTGCATGGCGCAAATGCCGCTGTGGCCATAGTTGGGACTGCCGTGGACGGTCAAAAAGCGCTGCAGATAATCGTTATAGTTGCGTTTGGCCGGCGTGACAATGGCCAGGGATTCGGGGCCGAACTGCTCTTTCTGGCGCGTGAGCACGTCTGCGATCTCATCAATGGCCTCATCCCAGCTGATCGCCTCAAACTTGCCTTCTCCCTTACGACCGACACGGCGCAACGGCGTGGTCAGCCGGTCCGGGGAATAGACCCACTGCGGCGCGGCATGGCCTTTAGCGCATACCGCGCCGCGATTGACCGGGGATTCATCCATGCCGGCCACGCGGGTGAACCAGCCGTTCTTGACAAAGGCATAAATACCGCAGCCGCCGCCGGGGCCACCCGGACCGCACATGCCGCACACGGTGGGCACCACCTGTTCACCGAGAGCCTGGGCCATATGTTGTGCTTGCTGATAATTCATAACACCCTTTCCATCATCGATACCACCACATCACCCAACGAAGCGGAGGCATGGCAGCTCCTTATCATACTGATCGGTATGATGCTAATTCTTAACCCTGGCCTTGTCAAGAACGTTTCCTTCGGCCAGGAAAATTCGCAGCCTTAAGCTTGCCGAAATCATCAAAAAAAACGAACAGTCGTCAATTTTTTGCTTACAAAATCCAGGCAGTTGCCTACAATTAGAAAAGCATCCTCATTTTAATAAATCCAATCTTCATCGTCAGCCAAGGGAAGCCCATGTCGATCCGTGTTGCGTGTCACCATGTCACCCGTTACCTGTTTGACCGTCCCGTCAGTCTGTCCCCTCATATCCTGCGCCTGCGCCCCGCGCCCCATTGCCGCACCCCGATCCTGTCCTATTCCATGAAGGTGACGCCGGAAGAGCATTTTCTTAACTGGCAACAGGATGCCTTCGGTAACTATCTGGCGCGGCTGGTGTTCCCGGAAAAAAGTCGTGAGCTGAGCATCGACATCGAAGTCATCGCCGACATGACCTCCTACAATCCGTTTGATTTCTTTGTTGAGGAATACGCCGAGAATTATCCGTTTGACTACACAGAGCAGGAACAACAGGAACTGGCCCCCTATCTGAAATGCGCAGACGCCGGGCCACTGTTGCAGAAGTGGCTCGACGCTGTGGACCGCAGCGAGAAGAACACCGTCGATTTTGTCGTGGAGCTTAACCAGCGGTTGCAACAACAGATCAACTATTCGGTACGCATGGAACCGGGAGTGCAGAGCTGCGAAACCACCCTGGAACGAGAGATCGGCTCGTGCCGCGACACGGCCTGGCTGCTGGTGGAGATTCTGCGTCATCTCGGTCTGGCGGCGCGTTTTGTCAGCGGCTACCTGATCCAGTTGACCGCCGATGAGAAATCCCTCGATGGCCCGTCCGGACCGGAAGCCGATTTTACCGACCTGCATGCCTGGACCGAGGTCTATGTGCCCGGCGCCGGCTGGGTCGGCCTTGATCCCACCTCGGGGCTGCTGGCCGGAGAAGGACACATCCCGCTGGCCTGCACGCCGACCCCGGCCAGTGCCGCGCCGCTCACCGGGGCCACGGACCCGTGTGAAGTCACTTTCGAGCATAGCAACAGCGTCAAGCGCATCCACGAAGATCCGCGCGTCACCAAGCCGTACAGCGACGAGCAGTGGCAGAGCATTGATGCCCTGGGCCGGATGGTCGATGAGGAACTGACGGAAAACGATGTGCGCCTGACCATGGGCGGTGAGCCGACCTTTGTCTCCATCGACGACATGGACGGTGCTGAGTGGAACAGCCGCGCCGACGGCCCGCACAAACGGCAACTGGCGCATGATCTCACTCTGCGGCTGCGCGATGCCTTTGCCAAGGGCGGCCTGCTCCATTTCGGCCAGGGCAAGTGGTATCCGGGCGAGCCGCTGCCGCGCTGGGCCTACAGCTGTTTCTGGCGCAAGGACGGCGTGGCCCTGTGGCAGGACCCGGCGCTGCTGGCCGACATCCAACACGATTACGGCGCGACTCCGGCCAAAGCGGAAGAATTTTCCCGTGAACTGACCCGTCGCCTCGGTCTGCGCGAGGCTTATCTGACGCCCGGCTATGAAGACACCCTGTACTGGCTGTGGAAAGAGGGCAGCATGCCCGACAACATCGACCCGACCAAGGCCGACCTCAAGGATGGCCGCGAGCGGCGCGCCCTGGCCAAGGTGTTGTCCCACGGCCTTGATACGCCGGTGGGCTTTGCCCTGCCGCTGCAGTGGGATCGTTTTGCCGAGCGCTGGAAGAGTGGCCCGTGGGATTTCCGCCGCGAACGTATGTTTTTAATCCCCGGCGACTCGGGCATGGGCCTGCGCCTGCCGCTGGACAGCCTGCCGTGGATCGCCCCGGACAAAAAGGAGATCGACAGCCCGCCGAGCCTGTTTGACGACCTGCCGGAACTGCCGGATCGCGCCAGCCTCGACGCGGCAACATCTTTGGACAAAGACCCGGTCGAGATGCCGGAGCCCAACTACGTCGATGTGCCGCATACCGCACTGTGTATTGAAGCACGTGAGGGGCGGCTGTACCTCTTCATGCCGCCGCTGACGACACTGGAATCCTATATCACTCTCTTGGCCGCCATTGAGGCCTGCGCCGCCCATCTCAAATTGCCGGTGGTGATTGAAGGCTATGAGCCGCCGCGCGACTGGCGTCTGGAGCGGTTCAATGTCACGCCCGATCCCGGCGTCATTGAGGTCAATATCCACCCGTCAACCAACTGGCAGGAGCTGGTCGAACACACCACGGTGCTCTACGAACAGGCGCGCCTCAGCCGCCTGGGCACGGAAAAGTTCATGCTCGACGGCCGCCATACCGGAACCGGCGGCGGCAATCACATCACCCTCGGCGGCCCGACCCCGGCCGACAGTCCGATGCTGCGTCGTCCCGACGTGTTGCGCAGTCTGATCACCTTCTGGCAGCACCATCCGGGCTTGTCCTACCTGTTTTCCGGCGTGTTCATCGGCCCGACCAGTCAGGCACCACGCATTGACGAGGCCCGCGACGATGCGCTGTACGAGCTGGAGATCGCTTTCTCGCGCATCCCAAAAGGGGAAGTGGTGGCGCCGTGGCTGGTGGACCGGCTACTGCGCAACCTGCTCATTGATGTCACCGGCAACACCCACCGCGCCGAATTCTGCATCGACAAACTTTACTCGCCGGACAGCCCGACCGGCCGCCTCGGCATTGTCGAGCTGCGCGGCTTTGAAATGCCGCCCCACGCGCGCATGAGTCTGGTGCAGAATCTGTTGATCCGCACCCTGCTGGCGCGGTTCTGGAAAGAGCCGTATCACCACGACCTGATCCGTTGGGGTACCACCCTGCATGACCGCTACCTGCTGCCGTGGTTTGTGCGTCAGGATCTCAAAGAAGTGGTGGATGACCTCAACCGCTCCGGGTATCCGTTCCAGTTGGAATGGTTTGATCCGTTCTTCGAATTCCGCTTCCCGCGCTACGGCACGGTGCAGATCGACGCCATGGAATTGGAGCTGCGCTTTGCCATTGAGCCGTGGCATGTCCTCGGCGAAGAGGTATCGAGTCAGGGGATGTCGCGCTTTGTTGATTCGTCCACGGAACGTCTGCAGGTGTTTGTCCGCCACTTCACTGAAGGGCGTCACGTCATCACCTGTAACGGCCGTCGTCTGCCGATGATCAGCACCGGTCGCCAGGGAGAATTTGTCGCCGGGGTGCGTTACCGCGCCTGGCAGCCGCCATCGGCGCTGCATCCGACCATCGCCCCGCACAGTCCGCTGGTGTTCGACATCATCGACACCTGGAACGGCCGCTCCATCGGCGGCTGCGCCTACCATGTGTCCCATCCGGGCGGACGCAATTACGATGTGTTTCCGGTCAATGCCATTACTGCCGAGTCGCGGCGGCGCGATCTGTTCAACACCACTGAGCACACATCGGGGCCGTTGCAACCGCAACCGCACATGGAAACACTGGGCAAGTTCTTCACCCACGGCGAAGCCCCGGCACCCATGTCGCCAGCGGTCGAGGAGGTGAACGAAGAGTTCCCCTGTACGCTGGATTTACGGCGGCAGTAAAAAACAGTGTGTGGGCGCGGAAGCCCACGTCATGTGGGCACCAACAATGAGAATGGAAAAGGTTTGCCGGAGCGATCGGTTCCGCATAGCGAACCACGGAAGAACGCGACCAAAGTCAAAGCCGCCGGGACTCGCCCCGGCAGGCGACATCCTTTTGGTAAGCCGCCCAAAAGGATGCAAAAACCGGCTGGGGACCGCACAGTGATTTCTTGACTTACACACGATGAGTCGCTTTCCGCGATGCGTCACGAATCCGGCTCGTCGCCCTTGAGGTCAACGAATCGTGCGCCTCATCAGCTTGGGCATTGACGGTGATAACCGTCATTCATTTGATCAACCACGTTATGCTGGCACCCCGGTGAAAAGGGAGCGGGCTACGCCCACCCCATGGGCAATGAATTGGTACAGACAGTGCCCTACGAACGGAGTACCGGTTTCCAGGACAACGGAATACAAGGAAGAGCCGCAA
Organism: uncultured Desulfuromonas sp.; assembly: GCF_963676955.1. Classification (NCBI taxonomy): domain Bacteria; kingdom Pseudomonadati; phylum Thermodesulfobacteriota; class Desulfuromonadia; order Desulfuromonadales; family Desulfuromonadaceae; genus Desulfuromonas; species uncultured Desulfuromonas sp. The sequence goes on from NZ_OY781461.1 coordinate 382,643, forward strand.
GCTAGTACTCTTCCCATAACCTGCTAAAATAACTTAAACTCTTCAACGACGAAGAAAGAAAACACCGTGAGACAACACCCGCTTCCTTTACCTCAACAGGCCGACCCCTTTCCCGTCGACCACTTCAGCGCCCTGACGGCAGCCGATACCCCTGTGCCGGAGCACTGGCAACAGCTGATGGAGTTTCTCACCCGCCTGGGTGAAAAACGTCTGGCCAAGCGCTGTAAGGAAGCCGAGCGCCTGCTCAAGGAAAACGCCGCCATCCACAATGTGTTCAACTCGCCGGAATCCTCGCGCTCGTGGCAATTTGATCCGATCCCGGCCATTTTCGGCGCGGATGAATGGCGGCAATTGGAGCAGGGGCTCATTCAGCGGGCCGAATTGCTCAATGGCGTCCTACGCGATATTTATGGGCCACAGACGCTGATCAAAGAGGGAATTCTCCCCGCGGAGCTGGTGTTTGCCCAGCATGATTTTCTCTATCCGTGTAACGGTCTGCTCAACACGGAGTCCCCCTTAAGTCTCTACACCCCGGACCTGGCCAAGGGAATTGACGGCCGTTACTGGGTGCTGTCCGACTGCACCAATGCCTGCCTCGGCGAAGGTTATGCTCTGGAAAGCCGCCTGATCATGTCACGCAGCTTTCCGCAACTGTTTGAGCCGTTTCAGGTCCACCGCCTGGCCATGTATTTTGTCGCCCTGCGCAAACGGCTCTCCCAGCTGTCACCACAACAGGACCATGAGCCGTCCATTATTTTGTTTACCCCCGGCCCCGATCATCCGTCCTTTTTCGAACATGCCTATCTGGCCTCGTATCTCGGTGTGCCGCTGGTTCAAGGCGGTGACCTCATTGTCCGCGACGCCAAAGTGTGGCTGAAATCGGTGGATGGTTTGCGTCAGGTGGATGTCATCATGCGCCGTGTGGACGACAACCTGTGTGATCCGCTGGAGTTACGCGGCGATTCGCTGTTTGGGGTGCCCGGACTGCTTGAAGCGGTGCGCAGCGGCCAGGTGGCGGTGGTCAATCCCATCGGCAGCCGGGCTGTGGAGAATCCGGCGCTGATGGCCTTTTTGCCGGCGATCTGCAAACACTGGCGCAATGAGGAATTACAGCTGCCGTCCGTGGCCACCTGGTGGTGCGGCCAGCCTGAGGAATGCAATTACGTCCTCGACCATCTCAACGCGTTGGTGTTGCGACCGATCCACCCCATGCCCGGACTGCCGCGTAGTGTGCCGGGCAAACTGACCCGTAAAGAACAACAGCACTGGCGGCACCTGATCCTCGCCCGCCCCCATCTGTTTATCGGCCAGCAGCTGATCAAGCTGGCCACGTTCCCGACCTTTGAAGAGGACCAGATTGTGCCGCGCCAGGGCATCTCGACCTTTTATCTGACCGCCCGGCAAGACAGTTATGTGGCCATGCCCGGCGGCCTGACCCGCGTCCACGAAAAAAGCACCAGCCTGGTGGCCAACACCGAAGGCGGCAAAATCAAGGACACCTGGGTGCTGACCGACGAGCGTGACAAGCAGGTCAACCTGTGGTTGCAAGCCCACCCCAACCAGTTGCTGCGCCCGGTGTTCATGCCGTTGCCGAGCCGCAGTGCCGAAAATCTGTTCTGGGCCGGACGCTATGCCGAACGTACCGAACAGACCTGCCGGCTGCTGCGCTCGATCCTCGGCAAACTTTACGAGGTCAACGAGTTCCGTGACCCCGATGATCAGCTGAGCCTGCATCATCTGCTGCGTGCCCTGACTCGTGTCACCCAGACCTATCCCGGTTTCATTGGCGATGACGCCCAGCGTAACCTCAAAGACCCGCGCGGCGAACTGCTCTCTTTAGCGTGCAACACCCAACGCATCGGCAGTCTGCGCACCTCACTGGTCAGCCTCGGTCAGGCCGCCTATGTGGTACGCGACCTGCTGCCGGAGGATGCCTGGCGGATCATCGATCATCTGCGTCAGAACTGGCATCCGCGCATCACCAAATCGCAGATCGGCAGCGGACGTCTGTTAAAAAGCGTTGACCAGCTCATCGGCCACCTGGCGGCGCTCAGCGGGTTGACCAGTGAAAATATGTCGCGAGAAACCGCTTGGCAGCTGCTCAACATCGGCCGACGCATCGAACGGGCGTTGAATCTGATTGCTCTGTTGCAGGCCACCCTGGTACCGTGCCAGCAGGATTCCACCGAAGCGCAGATTCGCGAGGCCGTCTTGTCGACCTGCAACAGCCTGATGGTGTTCCGGCGTCGCTACCGCTCGTTCATGCAGCTGTCGCTGATCCTTGAACTGTTGATTCTCGACGAGAACTATCCGCGTTCACTGGCCTATCAACTTCATCAGTTGCATAAACACATCTGTGCCCTGCCGCACAACCCGACCAGTATCACTCCCCATGAGGATCAGCAACTGATTGACGAAGCGCTTGAGGAGTTGACGCGCACCAACGCGAAAAAACTGGCCGGCCGCGCCGAGGGGGAAGATGAATATCCGCTGCTGCGCGTGTTCCTCGATGGCCAGCAACAACGCCTTGATCAACTGTCCGATACGCTGATGCAGTTGTATTTCTCGCCAAGCGTGGCGCTGCAGCAACTGGGCTCGGCTCCTCTGGAGGCCAAATCATGAGATACCGCGTCCAACATATCACCCGCTACAGTTACTCGGATCCGGTGCAACTGTGCCGTAATGAGGCGTTTCTGATGCCACGCCAGACACCGTATCAACAGTGTCTGGACAGCCGTCTTACCATCGACCCGCAGGCCACGGATCTGCATGAACGGCTGGACTTCTTCGGCAACCGGGTCAACCATTTTGCCGTGCAGAACCCCCATGAGGAGCTGACCATCTCAGCCACCAGTGAGCTCGACGTTGCATTCGATCCCGATGATTATCAACGGGCCGATGCCGTCGCCTGGGAGAATGCCCGGTTGTGTTGCCATCAGCTTAACGAAACCCTCAACTGCACGCCGTTTTTGTGTGAATCACCGTTGATTGCCTGCAGTCGTGACCTGGCCGCCTATGCCCTGCCGTCGTTCACGCCTGATCGCCCGATCAGCGAAGCCACTGAAGATCTCATGCAGCGCATCTACCATGATTTTACCTACGATGCCGAATTCACCGATGTCAGCACGCCACTGCCCGACGTGCTGCAGCATCGGCGTGGGGTGTGTCAGGATTTTGCCCATGTTGCCATCGGCTGCCTGCGTTCTATTGGTTTGGCCGCCCGTTATGTCAGTGGTTATATCGAAACCGTGCCGCCGCCGGGTCAGGAACGCCTGGTGGGGGCCGATGCGTCCCATGCCTGGTTTGCGGTCTATGTGCCGTCGATCGGCTGGCTTGATTTTGATCCCACCAATAACCAGAAGCCACACGAACAACATATTACCGTGGCCTGGGGTCGGGATTTTTCCGATGTGTCCCCGCTAAAAGGAGTCGCACTGGGGGGCGGTCATCACCAAGTGCATGTCTCGGTTGATGTCGCCCGCTTGCCGGACAACGGCGTCCGCTCCCGTACCTGATCCCTTTTTTCGCCCAGGACAACTGTTTGTGCGAAACGCTAAGGAAAGGAGCACCATATGAGATTTAATGACTATGACACGGAGGGGTTCTACGACGAACTGTTCACCGCTGACGGTAAGCCACGTCCCAGCGCGGAACTGGTCATCGAACGGATCAATGCCCTCCCCGAGCAGGAACTGCAACGGCGCCAGATCGCCGCTGAAAAAGCCCTGCTCAATCTGGGAATCACCTTCAACGTCTACAGCAACGAGGCTCAGACCGAGAAGATCTTCCCCTTTGACATTGTGCCGCGCATTGTCACGGGGCAGGAATGGCTGCGACTGGAACAGGGCCTGAAACAACGCATCCTCGCCCTGAACACGTTTATCCACGACGTGTACAACAAACAGCAGATCATCAAGGACGGTATTATTCCGGCCGATCTGGTGTTTTCCGCCGACGGCTTTCGCAAGCCCTGTCTCGGCATCAACCCGATTCACGGTGTGTGGTGTCACATCACCGGCACCGACCTGGTGCGGGGTGCGGACGGCGAATTTTATGTGCTGGAGGATAACCTGCGCTGCCCGTCCGGCGTGTCCTACGTATTGGAAAACCGTCTGATCATGAAACGCACCTTCCCCATGGTGTTTGATTCGTGCAGCGTTCAGCCGGTCACCGACTATCCCAGCCGTCTGCTCGACATGCTGCAGGAGATGGCGCCGCCGGGGCTGCGTGCGCCCAACGTGGCGGTATGGACGCCGGGCATCTACAATTCGGCGTATTTTGAACACAGCTTCCTCGCCCAGCAGATGGGTGTCCAGCTGGTGGAGGGTAATGACCTGGTCGTCCATCGCGGCGAGGTGATGATGCGCACCACCACCGGCCTGGAGCGGGTGGATGTCATTTACCGCCGCATCGACGACGATTTCATGGACCCGAAGGTGTTCCGCAGCGACTCCATGCTCGGCGTACCCGGTCTGATGGAGGCGTTCAGCAAGGGCACGGTGGCCCTGGCCAACGCTCCCGGCACCGGCGTCGCCGACGACAAGGCGATCTACGCGTATGTGCCCGAAATCATCCGCTATTACCTCAATGAAGAGCCGATCATCAACAACGTGCCCACCTATGCCTGCTGGCGCGAAGAGGATCGCAAATACGTGTTGGACAACCTCGATAAACTGGTGGTCAAAGCGGTCAATGAATCCGGCGGTTACGGCATGCTCATCGGTCCTCATTCCACCCAGGCCGAGCGCGAGGAGTTCCGCCAGCGCATCCTCGCTAAACCGCGCACCTACATTGCCCAGCCGACCCTGGCTTTGTCACGGGTGCCGGTGCTGGTGGATGACCACTTTGAAGGACGTCATGTCGATCTACGCCCCTACATTCTCTACGGTAAAGATTCCATCTATGTCTTGCCCGGCGGCCTGACCCGGGTTGCCCTGAAAAAGGGCTCGCTGGTGGTGAACTCCTCCCAAGGCGGCGGCAGCAAGGACACCTGGGTGCTTAACCTGCCGGGTGGCGGTCCCTCGCCGGAATCCTCCATTCAATCGCAGGAGGGCCTGTCATGCTGAGTCGCGTTGCCAATGCCATTTACTGGTTAAACCGTTATATCGAACGCGCCGAAAACGTCGCCCGTTTTATCGACGCCAACTACCACATGACCCTGGATATCCCCGACAACGCCAGTGATCAGTGGCAGCCGTTGATCAACACCACCGGCGACCATGAGCTGTTCAAGGAACTGTACGGCGAAGCCACGCGTGAAAGCGCCATTGAATTCCTCGCTTTCGATCGCAACAACAGCAACTCGATCTACTCCTGCGTGCGCGCGGCACGGGAAAATGCCCGTTCCATCCGCGAGTACATCAGTTCGGAGATGTGGGAGCAGCTCAACACCTTCTACCTGATGATGAATACGGCGGCGCGCGAATCGTCCATGGATTTGCCGCATCAGTTCTTCGTCGACATCATGAATGCCAGCCACACCTTTATCGGCATCACCGAGTCGACCATGACCCATGGTGAAGGCTGGAATTTCGGCCGCATGGGGCGCATGCTGGAACGCGCCGACAAGACGTCGCGGATTCTCGATGTCAAATATTTCATCCTGCTGCCGTCGGTGGATTATGTCGGCAGCCCGTATGACAACATCCTGTGGGCGGCGCTGCTGCGCTCGGCCAGTGCCTTTGAGATGTACCGCAAACGCCACGGCCGCATCGATCCGAAGAAGATCGTCGATTTCCTGCTCTTGGAGCGAAACTTTCCCCGCTCCATCCACTACTGTCTGGCCACGGCCATGACCTCCATGAGCCTGATCACCGGCAGCTTGCGCGGCACCTATGCCAACCGCGCTGAACAGGAGCTGGGCCGTCTGATGACGGAATTCCAGTATGCGTCGCTCAAAGAGATTTTTGACTACGGTCTGCATGAATATCTCGACAACACCCAGACCCGTGTCAATGAGGTCGGCGCGGCCATCCACGATGTCTTTTTCGATATCGAAATCGAAGCCTGATGAGCCTGCTGCAAAAAGCCATGGACGGCTTTTTGCATGAACCTCTGCTGTAACCGGCCTGCAATATTGACAATATCCGCGGAGGAGGCCCCGGCGTTTCCGGGGGCTCCTCCTGCGGCGCCAATTCCCGCCATTGAGCGGCCTGAACACTCTTTGTCAAAACGTCCGAAGACACTCCCAGTGGCAAGAATGAAACGTCTCCTTCGTCCTTTTCAGATCTTTTGGGCGCCTGTACCAAGCTGCTCCGTCATGCCCTCATCTCTCTGTTCCGTAGACAAAAGCCTCCTCGCTTTCACCGTGACCCTGTTCCTTCATTTCCGATGATTTTGCTGTGCGGCATTGCACATTTCACAAACAAAGGTTAGAGTACTATTATTTACAGCGATAAATGTCTCTGTTTCGCAAAACTTAGTCATGCGCTAAGTGGCGTTCTTAATTAGAATAATGGCTTCTCTCCCTGGCCGCCGGAAAGCGACACAGGAGAGAACAATGGAAAACTAATGAATAGAACCTCAAACATAATCATCTTTACTTTAGATGAACTGGACTGCGCTATTGCCCTTGAAGCCGTAGAACAAGTGGTCAGAATGGTTGAGATTACGCCTTTGCCGGAGGCTCCGGCCTTGGTCCAGGGCATCATCAATGTCCAGGGTGCCGTGGTTCCGGTTGTCGATCTGCGTCAGCGTTTCGGCATGGATCAACGCCCCATCACACTCACGGATCAATTAATTATTGTCCGTTGGGCGGAACGCGTCCTCGCTCTGAAAATCGACAGCGTCCGCGAGGTCTGCCTCTGTCCTGAAGAGACCCTGACGTCATCCGATGCCATTTTTCCTCATCTTCCGTTTCTGGACGGTGTCGTCACATCCGCTGACGGTTTGATCCTGATCCACGATCTTGATCAATTACTCTCTGAGAGTGATTACCAGATCATTCACGGGCTACGGGAAAAGGAGGATGTATGACAGCGTCTTTCTCTCCCGCTCTGCTCAAAAAACTCAGTGAACAAATTTCTCAGCGCATGGGCATGTTTTTCGCTGAGTCACAATGGGGAGTGCTGGAACGCGCATTTGACCAGGCTGCGGATGGGTTGGAATGCCGCGATGGTCTGGAATGCGCTCAACACTTTCTTGCCGCCCCCAATTCCAGAAAAACGCTCGAAACCATGGCCTCCTACCTGACCATTGGCGAGACCTATTTCTGGCGCGACCCTAAAAGCTTTGATGTTCTGGAGCAAAAGATCCTTCCAGAACTCCTGCTTCGGCGCGCCGACGAAAGAACTCTGCGGTTTTGGAGCGTCGGCTGTGCCAGCGGAGAAGAGCCCTATACGTTGGCGATCCGACTCCATCACCTGAAACACCGTCTGAAAAATTGGCGAATCTCCATCCTGGCCAGCGACATTAATCCTCAGGCGTTGGAGAAAGCGCGAAAGGCCGAGTACACCGACTGGTCGTTTCGCAATACGCCCCCCTGGTTCAAACAACAGTATTTCACCCAACAGGCCAAAGGCCGCTACGCCCTCAAACCGACCATCCGCGACATGGTGCAATTTGAGTATCTCAACCTGATGGAAAACCCCGTTCCGGCACGTTCTCCGGTCACGGGCGCCATGGATGTCATTTTGTGCCGCAATGTTCTGATGTATTTCCCTGCCCAGGTGGCTCGCAAAGCCGTGGAACGGCTGCATGACAATCTGAATGAGGGGGGCTGGCTACTGGTCAGTCCATGTGAATTATCCATCCCCTCGTTGTCCGGGTTTTCAACGGTAACGTACCCGGAAGCCACGGTTTATCAGAAGCGGCATTCGTCCGATTCGCTGCAGCAACGACCTCTTGCACCGGCAACAACGGAGACCGCCCTCCTCCAGACAGGGCCTTCGGTCACCCCCGCCCGCCTTTTCCCTTGGCAACAGGAATCCCAGCTGCCATCGCACCGGCAAAAGGAAACAGCCTCCGCTTGCCAAGCGGTCATGGAACAGTGTCGGCGTTATGCCGATCAAGGGAACCTGAGCGAAGCATTACGTTTTGCCGACCAGGCGATCGACCACGATAAGCTGAATGCGGGCCTGCATTATCTCCGCGCCATGATCCTCCAGGAACAGGGTGCTGTTGAACAAGCGGAGCAAGCCTTGCGCCGGACCGTTTACATCGATCGGAAGATGGTGCTGGCCCATTTTTCTCTGGGCAATCTTTGTCTCCATCAAGGGAAAAACCGCCAGGCACAGCGCCATTTCAACCACGCCCTGGCACTGCTGGAACAGTATTCACCGGATGAGGTATTGCCGGAAGCGGAAGGCATGTCGGCCAACAGACTCAAAACAATTATCCGCGCCATGAACGCAGACGCCCACAAGGAGAGTCGCCGTGTATGATCCGTCCATAATGAACGATGCGGAATGCCGACGCATTTTACGCCGTCGCGCCCAAAAACTTGCCGAAACGCCGCAAAAAAAGACGACCGACGAAGAATGCCTTGAAGTTGTGGAGTTCCTTCTCGGTGATGAGCATTACGCCATTGAATCCCGCTGGATCGGGGAGGTTTATCCGCTCAGGGAATTTACCCCGATTCCCGGGACACCGCCTTTTGTGTTCGGCCTGATGAATCTGCGCGGCAGGATTTTGTCCATCATTGATCTGCGGACGTTTTTTGATTTGCCGGACAAAGGGCTGTCCGATCTCAATAAAGTCATTGTGCTGAGCCATGACAACATGGAGTTCGGCATCCTCGCCGATGCGGTGCTCGCCGCCCATCAACTGCCGATCAACAGGATACTGCCGACATTGCCGACATTGACTGAAATTCGCGCAGAGTACCTCAAGGGCGTAACCAAAGAGAATCTGGTTGTACTAGAAGGAAGAAAACTCCTTGCAGATCGCACACTGCGTGTCCATGAGAACGTTTAGCCCCACGCGTGACACGCTCCTTTTGAGGGGGGCGGGACAGCAGAGATTAAGACACGAACAATAAGCTCTATTTCAACCATTTTCCAGCGACGGATTTTGCCAGGAATCTTAAAAAATGGAGGCGTTACCATGAACTGGTTTCAAAACATTTCCACACGGGCCAAAATCCTCGCCGGATTCGGCCTGATGCTCGTCATCATGGTCGTGACAATTGCCATGGCCTATCGCTCGTTGAGCCTGGCTTCTGATTCGCAGCAGGGTTTGTTTGATGATGATTTCCTTCCCGCGCTCAACCTGGTGGAACTCAAAGCCGACACCAACCGATCCCGAGCGCAAATGCTGGAAATCATGATGAGCAACGATCCATCGCAGCAGCAGAAGATTAAGCAACAGATTCTCCAGCGAACAGCTCTGATCAACAAAATCATGAAGGGCATTGCCACCAGTCGCGATCACAGTCCGCTGTTCGAGGAAAAATTTCAGCAGTTGACCAACATCCGTAATGCGTATCTGGAACTGCGGGACAAGCAACTGAACCTGATCGGCAGCGGTCAAACCGCAGCAGCCATCCAATGGGGCATCGGCGAACAGCAGCAACGCTTCAATCATATCCGCGACCTGATTCTGGAGTTAGGGAAAATGAAAAGTGATCAGGCTCTGGAACGCCTGCAACGATCTCGCCATGAAGCGCATGCCGCGCTGATGTTATTTATTGCCGCGGGGTTCATTGCCATCGTTGTCACCCTGGCCATGACATTGATTCTCAACCGGGTCATTGCCGACCCCCTCAAAGAGATTACCGTCATTGCCGAGCGTGTTGCCGGCGGCGACACCAGCGTGGGAGCGCCCGACAGTACACGCCGGGATGAAGTCGGCATCCTCATTCAAAGTTTTCGCCGTCTGGTGGAAAGCATCGGCGACTATGCCGTGGCCACGAGACGCATCGCGTCGGGAGATCTGTCGACGGAAGTCCAACCGCAATCCGAACAGGATGTCATGGGCAATGCCCTGGCCGACATGGTCAAAAGTCTGAGCGGAATGACCCGGGAGATCATCGACGGTATCAGCGTCCTCGCCGCATCCTCCGGCGAAATCATGGCCTCGGCCAGCCAGGTGACCTCCAGCGCCGCGGAAACCGCGGCAGCGGTCAGCCAGACCACCGCAACCGTGGAAGAAGTTAAACAGACCGCGCAGGTCTCCAACCAAAAAGCACGCGGCGTCTCCGAAGCCGCGCAAAAAGCGGTTCAGGCCGGCCAGAACGGGCGCAATGCCGTCAACGAATCCATTAGCGGCATGAACCACATTCAGGAGCAGGTCGAGTCCATTGCCGAAAGCATCGTCAGTCTGTCGGAACAAAGCCAGACCATTGGTGAAATCATCGCCACGGTCAACGACCTGGCGGAGCAGTCGAATCTGTTGGCGGTCAACGCCTCCATTGAAGCGGCCAAAGCCGGGGAACACGGCAAGGGATTCGCTGTTGTCGCCCAGGAAGTCAAAAGCCTGGCGGAGCAATCCAAGGAAGCGACGGCACAGGTGCGGGCGATTCTCAATGACATCCAGAAAGCCACCAATGCCGCGGTCATGGCCACGGAGCAGGGCAGCAAAGCCGTGGAAACCGGGGTACATCAATCGCAGCAAGCCGGAGAAGCCATCCGCCAACTTGCCGAAAGCATTGATCTGGCTGCCCAGGCCGCCATGCAGATTGCCGCCTCCAGTCAGCAGCAATTGACCGGCATGGATCAGATGACGCTGGCCATGGAAAATATCAAGCAAGCCAGTGAGCAGAACACAGCCGGCATGCGCCAGGTGGAGACAACCTCCCAGGGGTTGCATGATCTGGGTCAAAAGCTCAAGGACCTTGTCGCGCAATATCAGGTTTGACAGCCCAGGGAGGGGTGCAAGAAATCAACAACAGGTTGATAACGCGTTGGTTTTGCAGGCAAGACGACAATCACATTTTCGGCGTACGTGATTAAAAAGGCCCAGACGGGACGTTTTCACCAGCCTGTCAAGTACTGATAAACGATAACCGGCCGATAACACGTGGGGTTGCGGGGGAAAAATGAGCGAGAACGATCTTGAATTTCGTCAACGCCTTTTCGCGATTTTCCAAACCGAGGCGCAAGAGCATACGCAGAACATCTGCAACGGCCTCTTGCAACTGGAACAGGACCAGTTCGCGCCTAAAATGCCTCTGGTTGAAACCATCTTTCGCGAAACACACAGCCTGAAAGGTGCGGCACGGGCCATCAGCCTGCCCCAGCTCGAATCGCTTTGCCAGGCGCTGGAAAACATCTTTTCCGCATGGAAAAACGACCTGTTGGCGCCTTCTGCCGACCTCTTTGACCTGCTGCAGAAGACACTGGACGCCTTAAACCATCTGCTGCTCACCACCAACCCGGAGAATCCGCAGGAAAACAGGGCCTCTTCGCGCCCCCTGATTGCTCAGCTTGAAAAAGCGCTGGACGCTCACCGCAAAGAGACGCCGGAGCCGGAGCAAAAGTCAGAGTCGCAGCCAGATCCGCAGCCACCACAGCAGCAGGAGCCGGAACCGTCCCCCGCCCCGCCCCAGCCCGCATCGCTTTCCCTGTCCTCCCCTCCGGAGTCACCCCCACTATCGACTGTAGTGCCGACGGAAACGGTGCGCGTGTCGACGAACAAACTCTCCTCTCTGTTGCTGCAATCGGAGGAGATGCTTTCCGTCAAGCTGGCCGCCAACCAGCGGGTTCTGGAACGGCGTAAGGCGGGTGCGGCATTCAACGACTGGAAAAAAGAATGGACCCGGACTTTGCCGCTGATTCACGAAATGCGCGCGGCACTGCGCCGTTGCCGGGAAACACAGGGCGGCGCGGCACAACCCAGCGACCAGGAACAGAGTCTCGAGAGACTGATGACCTTTTTTGACTGGAATGAGCACTTTGTCAACACGCTCAAAGAACGTCACATTCAGGAAAAAAAAGCTCTGGAGCAGGACAGCCGCATTTTGGCACATATGGTCAATAGCCTGCTGGACGATATGAAGCAGGTTTTGATGTTCCCGTTCTCCTCGTTGCTGGAACTGTTGCCCAAAGTGGTTCGTGACCTGTCGCGCAGCACCGGGAAAAAGGTCGATGTGCAGTTAAGTGGCGGTGAGATCGAAATCGACCGACGCATCCTTGATGAGATGAAAGATCCGCTGGTGCATCTGATCAGAAACTGTATTGATCACGGCATTGAAACACCTGCCGAACGATTGCGCAAAAACAAATCTGAAACCGGGGCCATCGTCGTAACGGTCACACCGAGAGACAACAAGGTGGAACTGGTGATCGCGGATGACGGCAGCGGCCTGTCACTGGAAGCCCTGCGGTCGTCCCTGCGCCGCCAGGGCAAGATGTCTGCTGAAGAAATTGACGCCATGACGGACACGGCGTTGGAGAGTTCGGTGTTTCAGTCCGGAATCTCCACCAGCCCGATCATTACGGAGATTTCAGGACGCGGTCTCGGCCTGGCAATTGTCCGGGAAAAAGTGGAAAACCTGGGCGGCAGTATCAAGATCTTCTCCCGACAGGACCAGGGGACACGCTTCCTCATCATACTCCCGCTGACCGTCGCCACCTTCCGCGGCATTTTGCTGCGTAGCGCGGGACGTGAATTTATCGTGCCGACCATTTATGTGGAACGGGTGTTACGTCTGGCCCCCCACGACATCGGCAGTGCCGAGAACCGCGAGACCATCACGTTGAACGGTCAGCCGGTATCTCTGGTTCGACTGAGTGCGATCCTCGGCATCACCTCGCAGCAGATTACTCCGGAGGACACTCCCCATGTACAGGCTCTCGTTCTGGGTGTCGCGGATACCCAGATCGCCTTTGCCGTTGATGAAATCCAGTCGGAACAGGAAGTGCTGTTCAAAAGCCTGGGGCCTCAGTTGACCCGGGTGCGGAATATTTCCGGAGCAACGGTGCTCGGTTCAGGGCGGGTCACACCGATTCTGAATGTGCCCGATCTGTTCAAAAGCGCTGTTAAACATGCGGCAAAATCACGCCTGGCGGTGTCCAGCCCATCGACGGATGAGTCCTCTGTGACACCAAAGGTTCTGATTGCCGAAGACTCGATCACCACCCGTACTCTGCTGAAAAACATTTTACAAGCCTCCGGATTCAACGTGACGACGGCGGTTGACGGTCAGGACGCGTTAACCAAACTGCGTAACAGCCCTTTCGATATTCTGGTTTCCGATGTCGAGATGCCGCGTCTCAACGGCTTTGAACTGACCGCCAGAGTACGCCGGGAAAGGGAGCTGGCGGATCTGCCCGTGGTTCTGGTGACGGCTCTTGCGGCGCAGGAAGACCGGGAACGGGGCATTGATGTCGGCGCCAACGCCTATATCGTCAAGAGCAGCTTCGACCAGAGCGACCTGCTTGACGTCATGGCACGCTTGTTATGAGGAGCACAGCATGATCCGAACCCTGATCGTCGAAGACTCGCCTGTCGAGCAGGAGCTGTTGGCGCACATCCTGACGGCGGACGGTACCATTGAGGTCGTCGGCATTGTTGCCAATGGGGAGGACGCCCTGAAAGCAGCGGCGTCGTTACGTCCGGACGTCATCACCATGGATATTCACATGCCCAGAATGGACGGCTATGAAACCACACGCCAGATCATGGAAACCCATCCGGTTCCGATTGTCATCGTCAGCGGCAGCTACGTGGCCAACGACATGGACAGGGCTTTTCGCGCCATGGAAGCCGGTGCGCTGGCCATCGTTGAAAAGCCCTGGGGGCCGGGGCATCCGGATTACAATGAGGCGTCCAAAACCCTGATTCGCACGGTCAAGGCCATGAGCGAGGTCAAGCTGGTGCGGCGGTGGCACAAAATCCCGCCGTTGGCGTCAATGCCACCGTATCCCGCCTTGAGCGAGAGTGCCGTCCAAGAGATCAAACTGGTCGCCATCGGCGCCTCCACCGGTGGGCCGGCCGCGTTCCATGAAATTCTTGCCGCATTGCCCGAGGATTTCGACCTGCCGATCGTGGCGGTTCAGCATATGGCCTGTGGCTTCCTCAAGGGCTTTGTGCGCTGGCTGGCAAAGAGCACCGGGCGTCCGATCGACATCGCCAGGGACGGAGAAACCCTGACAGCCGGACACGTCTATTTTGCTCCGGATGATCGACATCTGTTGGTTGACAGGGAGTTAACTGTTCATCTTTGCGACAGTCCGGCGGAAAACGGCGTACGCCCTTCCGTATCGGTCCTGTTTCGCTCCGTCGCCCAAACCCTTGGCGCCCATGCCGCGGCGGTCCTTCTCACCGGCATGGGCTGTGATGGCGCCAAAGAGTTAAAACAATTGCAGCAACAGGGTGCCGTCACCCTGATCCAGGACCGGGAAACGGCCGTCGTCTACGGCATGCCGGGTGAAGCGCTCAATCTCAACGCCGCGGACCATGTACTGCCGCCGCAAAAGATCGCCGCTTTTCTTCACGGCCTGGCCAGTCACCACGCAAAGAGATACTGCGGACACACGACAGGGAGACCATCATGACCTCTGAAGCGCACGACAACAATCTCATGCTCATTGTTGAGGACAGTCCCACTCAGGCGGAGCAGCTGTTTTACCTGCTCAACAAAAACGGCTATCAGGCCCAAACCGCCCGTAACGGCTATGAGGCCCTGGTCCATCTTGAACAAGAGCACCCTCTGGCCATTATCAGCGATGTCGTCATGCCCGGCATGGATGGTTACGAACTCTGCCGCCGCATTAAGGGGGACAACAGATGGCAGGACATTCCGGTCATTCTGCTGACTTCACTTTCCGAGCCCGATGACGTCATCATGGGGTTGGAATGCGGTGCCGACTATTTCATCATCAAACCGTATAACGAGAAATTTCTGCTGTCACGCATTCAGCACATTATTGCCAACCGCAATCTCAACAGTGATCAGCGGGCCAAAATGGGCATGGAAATCTTCTTCCGTGACCGCAAATATTTCATCAATTCCGACCGGTTGCAGATTCTCAACCTGCTGCTCTCCACTTACGAAACAGCCATCCAGAAAAACCAGGAACTGCTCGCCGCAACCGAGGAGTTACAACTGCTCAATGAACAACTGGTCGACAACCTCAACACCCTGGATGCCAAAAACAATGAGCTGGACCGGCTCAACAGGGAGCTGGTTCGCCGTACCAATGAGGCGGCCAAAGCGCAACGCGAGGCACTGGAAGCCAATCGGGCCAAATCGGATTTCCTCGCCAATATGAGCCATGAATTGCGCACGCCGCTCAACTCGGTGATCGGCTTTTCCGAAGTGCTGGAAGACGAGCTGTTCGGTGACCTTAACCCGAAGCAACGGGAATACGTCAGCAACATCCTGCTCAGCGGCCGCCATCTCTTATCGTTGATCAATGACATCCTCGACCTGTCCAAAGTGGAAGCAGGGCGCATGACTCTGGACACCGTCCTGATTGATCCGCACACACTGCTGGCTTCGGCCCTGACCATGCTTCAGGAAAAAGCCCATAAACACGCCATCCACATGAAACTGGACGTTGAAACCGACGAACAGACCAAGCTCATGGCCGACGAGCGCAAACTCAAGCAGATTCTGTTCAACCTGCTGTCCAACGCCGTCAAATTCACCCCGGATGGCGGCAGCGTTACCATCAGCGCCCGCACGGTGGACGAGATCCGTCTGGAACAGGAAACACTGTGGCAACCGGAACAGAATCCGCCCCCCAATCCACAGCAGCAGGGGCTCGAAATCGCCGTTAGCGATACCGGTATCGGCATCAACAGCGAAGAGTACAACAAACTCTTTCAGGAATTCAGCCAGCTCAGTTCTCCGTACACCAAAAAGCATGAGGGTACCGGTCTGGGGCTGGCGTTATGCAAACGTCTGGTTGAACTGCACGGCGGCTGTATCGGTCTTTCCAGTGAACCGGACCGGGGCAGTCGCTTTGTCTTTGTCATTCCGTTGCAACAGGAGGGATGCTATGGCCCATAAAATTCTTATTGTTGATGATACAGCGGCAAACCGCCTCATGCTGCGCGATATTCTGGCCTACCACGGTTATGACGTCTTTGAGGCGCAAACCGGTGAAGAGGGGATCCGTCTGGCAGGCGAGATCAAACCGGATCTGGTGTTGATGGACATTCAGATGCCGGTCATGGACGGCGAGACGGCCACGGTGAAGCTGCGTCAGGATCCCGCCACCCGCGATCTGAAGATCATCGCCATCACCTCCTTCGCCATGAAAGGGGATCGCGAAAGGCTGCTCGATGCCGGATTCGACGATTATCTGGCCAAGCCTCTTGAGACCCGCAAACTGCCGGAATTTGTCCGGCACCACCTGGAGGGTGAATAAATCGCCCCCGGTTGTCGCCGGAGAAGTTTTACCTTTTAACGGAGAACACAAACGGATGAATCCAACCCCCATACACATCCTGTGCGTTGATGACCAGCCCATGAACCTGGACCTTCTTGAAGCCTTTCTTGCCGGGGAGGATTTTACCATCCTCAAGGCCGAAAACGGCCGACAGGCCCTGGAGATCATTGAACGCGACCCCGTCGACCTGGTCCTGCTGGATGTCATGATGCCGGAGATCGACGGCTTTGAAGTCTGCCGCCGCATCAAAGCCGACCAACACAAACGAACCATTCCGGTCGTCATGATTACCGCTTACGCAGAAAAAGAAAACCGCATTCTCGGCATTGAGGCCGGAGCCGAGGACTTTTTATCCAAGCCTCTGGACCGGGTGGAAGTGCTGGCCCGGGTCAATATGCTGCTTAAAGTCAAAAGGCTCAATGATCAACTCAATTCCGCTTACAGCACCATCACCAATCTGATCTCTTTTGGTGAACAGGTGATTACCGCCTTTGATCCATTGCAATTTAATTTTATGCGCACGATCAAGGGAATTGTCAGGCAGTTGCTCGCCGAGTCCTGCCATGTTCCCGACAAGCCGCAAATCGCTCTGGTCCACCTTCAAGACTGGGACAGCTGGTTCCACTTTGAATATCAACAGGGCCGACTCGTGCAAATCCCGTTGACGGCAGAAATCGGTAAGACGTTGGACATCCCGGAGCGCGGCAGCCATTTTTCTTTTTTCAATAAAGAAGATCTGCATCAGCCGCACATTGCGGATTTCATCAAGGCCCTCGGCGACACCATGGACCCGCCGGAAAATCTCGTTTACTGCCTGAGTAAAAAGCTTGCCTTCTGCGCGCTCAACTATGGCCGCCCGGTCACTGGATACGACGCTGAAATCCTTAACAGTGTCGTGGCTCAGGGCCTGTTTCTTCAATCGCTGTCCCGACAACTCACCGATACCGAAGAGGCGTTTGTTTACACGCTTCAGGCACTGGCCAGAGCGTCGGAACTCAACGACGAAGACACCGGCAATCATATCCTTCGCGTCGGCCATTATTGTGCCGTGATCGCCCAGCACCTCGGCATGTCGGAGCAATTCGTCAACCAGATTCGCCAGCAGGCGATTACCCACGACATCGGCAAAATCCAGACGCCACCGCAGATCCTGAAAAAGCCCGGCAAACTGAATGACGAGGAATACGAAATCATGAAACGTCATACGGTTTACGGCGCCCGGATTCTCGGCGACCATGTGCGTCTGGCCCTGGCCCGCAGCATTGCCCTCACCCATCACGAACGTTATGACGGCAGTGGCTACCCCAACGGTTTAAAAGGTGGACAGATCCCCATCGAAGGTCGCATCGTCACCTTGGCCGATCAGTACGACGCCTTACGCAATCCGCGCGTTTACAAACCGGCCTTTGATCACGATACCACGGTGCGCATCATTACTGAGGGGGATGGCCGCACCTTGCCGCAACATTTTGACCCTGAGATTCTTAAAGCGTTCCAGGAGGTTGCACCACTTTTCGAAGAAATTTATGAAGAGCTTAAATAACCCGGCCGAAGAACAGAAGGGCTGAAACTAAGATGCACACAGCCGTTTTCCGTTCTTGATCCAAACCGCGCAGACCGCTATAGTCGTGGCTCTCCTCCCCCGGTATGGAAACGCTGTGAACGAACAGAAACTTTTTGACAAAATCAAGCGGCTGGCCGGTAAGGCCGTAGGCGACTTCAACCTGATTGAAGACAACGACCGCATCCTGGTCGCCGTATCCGGCGGCAAAGACTCGTGGACCCTGCTCCATGTGCTCAAAGAGCTCAGCCGCCGTGCGCCGATCCGTTATGAACTGGTACCGGTGACCATCAATCCCGGTTTTAACGGCTTTGACACCGCCACCATTACCAACTATCTGGCCGGACTGGGCTTCACCGCCCACATCGAAACAACCAACGGCGAAGAGGTGATCAATGCCCATCTGCGCCCCGGCTCGTCCTATTGTGCGTTCTGTGCCCGGCTGCGTCGGGGTGCGCTCTACACCACGGCCCAACAACTGGGCTGCAACAAAGTGGCCCTCGGCCACCATCTCGACGACCACATTGAAACCCTGTTGCTCAATCAATTTTACTCCGGCACCATCTGTGCCATGAGTCCCAAGCTGCTGGCCGACAACGGTCAGCAGACCGTGATCCGACCATTGGTCTATGTCGAGGAACAGCTTATTGATCACTGGGCCACATTACGCGGCGTCCCGCGCATCGACTGCAGTTGCCCGATGCTGGCCCGCCGCGACCAGAAACGGCAATGGATCAAGGAATTGATCGTGGAACTACAGGGGGAAATTCCCCAAATCAAGAACAGCCTGCTCAATGCCATGCGCAATGTGCAACCACGCCATTTGCTGGATAAAACGCTCAAGGACTTCTAAGAAGAGATTGTTGTAAATATCTAAGATCGGCTTGTAAATTTATCCGTTAAAGATATCCTTGTAACAGGTGACACTTTAATGAAATCGTCTACAACATTACGGCATCCACCTGAAATATTTTCAGCATTTTTATCGGCCTCGTCCGTGGCTTGCCGCTGTAGGGCTGACAATAAAGAAGAAGACAATGTATCGGCTCCTTGTTCTCCTACTGCTTGTTTTTTCCGTGTGTCGCTCTTGGGCCGCCGAACCCACGTCAACCTTGCGCTTTGCCCCCTTACCTCTGCTCTCCGAACACCATGTGAAAGAACAATTTCTTTATTTTTGCGATGCCCTGTCCCATTTGACGGGTCAAAAAGCCTGCCTGGTGTATAAAAAAGATTACCGGGACATTTTATCGGCCCTGCATCATGACGAACTTGACCTGGCCTATCTCGGCCCAATGCCTTATGTCATTGCCCGTAGAGACGACCAGGATATCATTCCCCTGGTGCGTTTTTTAAACCGCAACGGCGACAGTCATTACACCTGTGCTCTGGTTGTCTTCGGCAACGAGCGGATTTCCGATCAGGCCACGAACAAGACAATCGCCATGGCCAATCCGTACTCAACCTGTGGTTACGTGGTGAAAAGCGCTCTTCTTTCCACCGACAACCTTAACCCGAATGATCTGCCGTATCTCTATACCGGCAACCACGAACTGGCCGCCCTTTCCGTGATACGCGGCGAGAGTCTTTTTGCCGGCATCAAAACAAGTGTTGCCCGCCAATATAACAATCTCGGTTTAACCATTGTGCAACAAAGCGAGCCACTGCCCGGTTTTGTGCTGGTGGCCAATCAACGGACGCTCGGCGAAGAGAAAATTGTCCGACTGCAAAAAGCCTTACTCCAGCTCAGCACGCATCCTACTGAAAAACAAAAGCAATGCGTCGAAAAATGGGGGGAAATGATCCGTTACGGCATGGTCGAAGCCCGTGATGAAGACTATGCATCCATTCGATCTTTGCTGACGGATTGGCCAGAAACGGAGCCTGCTCCATGAAGCGATATGCGATCTCCTTATGCATCTATCTGCTCTTTCTCTGCGCCAGCATTGTTCTGATTTACACACGCTGTCATCAAATTCAGCAGGACCACCTTCAGTTGCATTTGACCACGGAAGAAGCGGCCATCAACAGCTCAAGCCACACCTACAATCTGCTGGCCCAGGCGATCAATGATGAGGTGATCCAGACGGAAGAGGTTCTGCAACGCGTTCATGCGATTGTTCACAGCGAGGGCAGGGAGCGCAACATCCTGCGCGGCAAGCTCTTCCGCCTCCTTGATCCCGTCTATCAGCGACTGCGCGGCAAACAAGTCAGGCAATTGCACTTTCACTTTCCCGATAATCGATCAATGCTGCGCTTTCACACACCTTCACGGTCAGACGATTCACTGGTCGGCATCCGGCCCTCCGTCGTGAGGGTCAATAAAACCCACGAGGCGGTCCATGGTTTTGAAAGTGGCCGGATTTTTCATGGCTTTCGCCATGTTTATCCTCTGCGCTACCATGGCGAACACATTGGTTCCATCGAAATAAGTACGTCGTTTTACCAACTTCGCGAAGAATTCAAACACCTTTCAGAGTCATCCCAGGCCCTCCTCAAGGAAGGCAACCAAGCACAGTTGGCATTTTTGCTTTATCGTCCTGAAATGTGGCACAAAGTATTTGACGACCTTCACACAATCTATCAACCCTCGTTGTTGGACAAAGACTATGTCATTGAACGGGCCGATCTGATCCGTTCGATCTGTGATGAGAAACTGGCGGTTTCTCCTCTTATTGAAAACATTCAAAAAAAACTCGCAGCAGCGGCAAACTTCAAAGAAAAGTTGGCAAAACGGCAAAGTTTCGCGACGGCGACCAACTTCCAAGGACAAACCTATACCGTTGTTTTTCATTCGATCCAAAACACTCTGGGGAAGCATGCGGCTTATATCATGTCCGTGACTCCCGAGCCGTTTCTTGTCGAAATCCGTGACGATGGTGTGTTGATGGGATTTTTGGCAACCATACTGCTCACCGCCCTGTTGCTTTACCGTTTTCGTTTTCTTGCCGCCGATGAGCGGGAGAAGCGCCAGACCGTTTTCCTCAGCAATATCTCGGACAATCTGGGAACCGCGCTCTACACGACCAACCGGGATGGAATCATCACGTTCGCCAATACCGCGATGGAGCATCTGCTGGGCTATTCACAACAGGAGATGCTCGGCAGTAACGCCCACAGCCTGTTCCATGAACCTCTGGAAAAAGATTCCATGTGCATCTGCGAAGAGGTGTTGATGAAGAACACCACCATCCGTTCCGATCATTACGCGTTTCAAGACCGTTTGGGAACTCCATTCCCCGTTGAGGTGATCTGCAGCCCCTTGCGCGAGCATAAACAGATCGTAGGAACCGCGACAATTTTCCAGGATATCAGCCAGCGGCGCGCCCAGGAAAAACAGCTGAAAAAAGCGCAGGAAGAATTGCTCCAAGCCAATGAAGCTCTGGAGAGCCTGGCCCGGTTTGACGGACTCACAAGCGTCCATAATCGACGCAGCTTTGACGAACAAATAAACCGGTTATGGCGCAGCGCCCAGCGTCTGAAACACCCCCTGGGGCTTCTGATGATCGACATCGATCATTTCAAACGCTATAACGACTGCTTTGGTCACCTGCAGGGCGATCAGTGCCTGCAAATCGTTGCCAACGTTCTCGAAACGTCCTGCAAACGCCCCGAAGACTTCGTCGCCCGTTACGGCGGGGAAGAGTTTGCCATCCTTCTTCCCTACACATCGAGTACGGATTGTTATCACGTCGCCCGGCGCATTCAAAAGAACATGGCCAAGCTGGCCTTAGACCACCCGATGGCCCTCGAAACCGGAACAGTCACGCTCAGCATCGGTTGCTGCAGTATGATTCCGCAGCCGGACAAAAAAGTTCAGGACCTTATTCTGGAAGCGGATCAGTTCCTGTATTCCGCCAAGGAAAATGGCCGTAACAGGGTCTGTGGCTGTTCACAATAAACCACTATGCACTTGAAAGTCCTTAAAGACCCTGTTTCTATTGATCGTCATTCCGGCATGGTTTAAGCCGGAATCCAGAGAGTTTCAACACCCCTGGATCCCTGCCTTCGCAGGGATGACGGATAAAATGAGTAGCACCTGAAAAGCTTGGACTCAAAATCCACGGTTTTAAACCAGCGGGCTGAAACAATAAAAGACAACAGACGGGTAACAAGGCTGCCCCAACACACCACGATAGAAACAACAACGGCGCTGATTTTTTCAGCGCCGTTGTTGTTTCACCGCATTATACGCAGGGAATATCCAGGCAACCACAGCCGCTGAGCACACAGGCCACCAGCAGCATCAGGCCGACAATTTTCCATCGACTCATTGCGTTGTCTCCATCGGTTAAGGGAAGCGTATTCCGGTCAGTCGGTGTTGACGTCCTGATCCACTTCCGGTTTCAGATAATGGTCAAAATGGGTCCGAATCCGTTCGGTTATTTTGCGATACGTACGCAGGAACTGCCGTTCCGGCAGATCGGTTTGCTTATTATAGCCAAGGCGGCGAGCCAGACGGCGCAGGCTGTTTTTGTCCGTCGAGATCTGGTTGAACGACTGGTCATGCACCAGACGCAACTTGTTTTCCAGACGACGCAAAAACTTATATCCCGTCACCAGATCCTCGACAACCGCGTCATCAATCAGCCCTTTATCGCCGATGGCGGTCAATGCGGCCAGGGTATTACATACGCGAATTTCCGGCACCTCTTTGCCATGGAGCAATTGCAGGTACTGGACCAGAAACTCCACATCCACCATACCACCGCGACCGGTTTTGATATTGAACTGCGACTCCCCTTCTTTGGCGATCTCGCGCTCCATACGGCCACGCAACCGGTAGATTTCCGCCTGCAATTCTTTGGGCAGGGGTTTCTCCCACGTCACCCGGTCATTGATCGCCTCAATCTGCTCGGTGATCTCCGGCGGCCCCACCACCACCTGGGCCTTGGTCAAAGCCTGGCGTTCCCACAGCTGGGCGGATTCTTCATGGTAAGTCTCATAAGCGGCCAAACTGGTCACCAGCGGCCCCTGATTACCGGAGGGACGCAGCCGGGTATCGATTTCGTAAACCCGTCCCTCGCGGGTGGCCAGGGTCAAAACCGAGATAATCCGCTGCGCCAGCTTGGAAAAATACTCCTGGTTGGAGATCTCTTTGAAACGGTCCGGGTCGGTGCCTTTGGCCGGACGATTCTTGCCCTGACCGCTGTAGATAAAGATGATATCGAGATCGGAGTGGTAGTTGATCTCCATGCCACCCAGCTTGCCCATGCCGAGCACGGCAAACTCGGCTTCTTTCCAGCCGTGTTCCAAAGGGCAATACGGCAGACCAAAGCGGGGGATCAGTTCGTTGCGGGCCATCTCCACCGCGGCTTCGAGACAAACAACCGCCAGACAGCTGAGCTGCATGGTGGTGCGCCCCTGCAACTGGTCGCCACGCAGATCGTTAAGGGCAATGCGCAAAAACTCTTCGCTGCGGAAGCGGCGCAGCTGATCAAGGCGATCCTCGTAATCCAGCGACTGCTCCAACTGTTCCGTGAGTTCATCGCGCAGCGTTTCGAGCGATTTGAACTCCACGGCATAGCCGCTCGACACCAGCGAATCGAGGATTTCCGGGCGCTGGATGAAAATCCGCGACAAAAACTTGCTGGTGCTGAACAGTGAGATCAGCAGCCGGACAATGGCGTGGTTTTCCGCCATCAACGCATAGAAGGTGCCGTGGGCGCGAATCCGCATCAGAAACTCTTCGAGATTATTCAGAGCCATGTCCGGCTCGGGCGATTCGATAATCTCCTGAATCAACACCGGTAGAATGCGTTGAAAGTAGCGCCGTACCCGTCGGGTCATGGGTGAACCGTATTTGCCCTCGCGCAACCGACAGAGGCTTTCAAAGGCCTGCTCCACATCCTGGAATCCTGAGGCTTCAAGCAGGTCTTTGGTAAAGTCACTGTCGACGGAATCATCCAGTAAAGCGCGCACCTGCGGTTTGATGATATCTTCCGGTTGATCCTCACCGGCGTAAAACAGTTCGCGATAAATCCGCACCACTTCATCGCGGTGTTGTTGCAGCCGCTCTTCAAAAGCATCCTGGCTGTCAAACCCGCAGCGTCGCGCCAGAGAGAGCATGTCGTGATCCGCGGTCGGCAAATTGTGGGTCTGACGCTCCTGCACCACCTGAATGCGATGTTCCACCGTGCGTAAAAAGATATACGCCTGACGCAGGCTGGCGGCGTCTTCGGCACTCAAATGGCCGGCATCACGCAACAGCACCATGGCCTTGAGGGTACTGCGCTGGCGCACCTGAGGATTTTTACCGGCAAAAATCAGTTGCAACGCCTGGATAAAAAACTCAATCTCACGAATGCCGCCACGTCCCAGCTTGAGATTGTTCTGGCAATCGCGTTGCTGGGCCTGTTGGCAGTCGATCTTCTGCTTCATCTCCTTGAGGTCTTCGATCATGCCGTAATCAAGGTAACGCCGATAGATAAACGGCTCCAGAGCCCACAGCAAACGTTCGCCAAGGTCGAGGTCACCGGCGACCGGACGCGCTTTCATCATGGCCGAGCGTTCCCAGTTCTGGCCCCAGCTTTCGTAATAGGTTTCCGCCGCGCGCAACGAACAGGCCATCTCGCCGCTGCGTCCTTCGGGACGCAGATCCAAATCCACACGAAAGACAAAGCCGTCCTGAGTCACCTGGCCAATGGCCTTGGTCACCATATCGGCCAGCTTGACAAAATACTGATGCAGGGTGACCTGATTTTCCGTCTCCCCTTTCTCATTAGCAATGCCGCTGGTTGTACCCTGAGTCGCGGAATAGAAGTAGATCAGGTCAATATCGGAAGAAAAGTTGAGTTCCCAGCCGCCGAACTTGCCCATGCCGAGCACGGTAAAGGTGGCCAGCTCGCGGCCCTGCTCATCCGGTTCATCAAGAAGCGGCGCGCCCAACTCCTGTTGCAGAAGCTGTTCACAGTGACGACAGGCAATGCGCAGCGTCGCCGACGCCAGGCTGGAGAGTTCCGCCGTCACCTCTTCGAGATCCGCGGTTTCACTCAGGTCGCGGGCGCTGATGCGCAACACTTCACGATATTTGTAGCGCCGCAGACAGCGCTGCAACGCGTCAAAATCCGCCTGAGGATCAAGGCGCTGCGCCAGCTCGGCGACCATGAGGTCGACATCTTTTTTACGGTCGACTTCCCCGCGGATAAACAGGTCGATAAAATATTCCGCATCGCGACACAGAATGCTGGTCAAAAACGGCGACGCACCGAGCATCACCATCAGCCGGCGATTGTTGGTCTCATTCGCCAGACAATGGGCCAACTGCAGCGGGTCGACGGTATTGCTGCAGCGTTCCAGATTATTCAGCGCCAGATCGGGATCACCACAGGTCAACGCCACCAGGGCCTGACGCGCCACCAACGGCGCATCGCCCAAAACATCGAACAGCAATTGCAGGTTGGTCACGCTACGTTGCGGTTCAGCAAACCCCATGGCCGTGATACAGGCACACAGCTGGTCCTTGTTTTCCTCGCCCGTTTGCTGCAACAGTGTCGTCAGTCGTTCCACCTGCTCGTTCATATCAGCCCCTTTGCTGTGCAAGTGCTTTTAAACCGTTAAGGTAATCCCCTTGAACCACGCCGCGTTCGGTGATGATCGCCGCCACCAGATGCGACGGTGTCACATCAAACGCCGGGTTGTACACTTTGACGCCGTCCGGAGCCAGTTGCGTGTCGCCACAATGCGTCACCTCACGCCAATCACGCTCCTCAATGGGAATCTGCGAGCCATCCGTCAAACTCAGGTCAATAGTCGACATAGGGGCAGCCACGTAAAAGGGAATGCCGTGTTCCTTGGCCAGTACCGCCACTGTATAGGTGCCGATCTTGTTGGCCACATCGCCGTTAGCGGTAATGCGATCCGCACCGACAATCACTGCATCGACCCGGCCCTGCTGCATCAGGTATCCGGCCATGTTGTCACAGATCACCGTCACCGGAATGTTGTCCTGCATCAGCTCCCAGGCGGTCAGACGCGTCCCCTGCCAGAACGGTCGCGTTTCATCGGCAAACACCTCAATCTGCTTGCCCGCTTCCACGGCCGCGCGAATCACGCCCAGGGCCGTGCCGTAACCACCTGTGGCCAATGCACCGGCATTGCAATGAGTGAGAATATTAGCTTTGTCCGGAAACAGCACCTGACCGTTTGAGCCCATGGTCCGGTTGATCCGGTCATCGTCTTCAGCAATGGTCAGCGCCTCGTCGAGCAATACCTGACGCAGCTCCGCCAGAGGCAATTGCTGATTGGCGCGTGCCACGGATTTCATTCGGTCCAGCGCCCAGAACAAATTCACCGCCGTCGGCCGGGTTGCGGCCAGCACCGCGCAGCACGCTTCAAATTGCGGCTCAAACGCGGCGAAATCCTCGGCTTCAATCTCAGCAGCGGCAAACGCCGCCCCAAACGCGGCAGCCACGCCAATGGCCGGAGCACCGCGCACTACCATGGTTTGAATCGCTTCGGCCACGCTACGGTAATCGCGGTATTCCAACCACACCTCCTGGGCCGGAAGCAGGCGCTGATCGATCATACGGCAGACGCCGTTTTCAAATTCAATAGGCTTGATAGACATGAAATCCTCAGTGGAAAATAGAGTGATTTTTCAGATTAAAAACAGAAGTGAAGATTACCATCATCGGACGGTGATTGGCAAAATGTGTTTCATGGCAAAGGGCACCCCTTTGGCCATTTTTCATTCGCGCCAAAGTGGATATATGTTCTTTGCCTTAACGCCAAGCATCACGCGACCGAAAGCCGCGCAGCGGTTTTTGGGTCGCTGTGGATGCATTTGTTAGGTGCATTTGAACTCCACAGCACGATGAAACTCCAGGTATTCCCTACTTCTAGGATTCAATACGAGGTGAGGCCATAAGTCGACAGCACACTTTTTCCTATCGCTCTCGGATAGACTTGGCGATAGTGATACTGAACCATCATCCTCGAAAGTGATTAGTCCTTGATCGAAAAGCCGATCAATCAACGCCGAAAGAAGGATTCCGTTATTAGGATCTAAGCGTTCCGCGTTTGTGCATTTTTTCCAAGGCTTTATGTGTGACGCTATAAGCAGTTGCTCGTTCTCGATCCCGGTAATCGGGC
Organism: uncultured Desulfuromonas sp.; assembly: GCF_963676955.1. Classification (NCBI taxonomy): domain Bacteria; kingdom Pseudomonadati; phylum Thermodesulfobacteriota; class Desulfuromonadia; order Desulfuromonadales; family Desulfuromonadaceae; genus Desulfuromonas; species uncultured Desulfuromonas sp. The sequence continues at coordinate 409,571 of NZ_OY781461.1, forward strand.
AACGTCCGCGGTATGCCTCGATGAGAGATTTTCGAAATTGCCCTTGTCCAATTCGAGCGGTGCGGATATACGCCTTTTCTGTTTCGCTTAGTGAGGTGTTGATCTCTGGAAATTCTTGATTTTGTAGCTTTTCACCAGAATCGAAAACCAGCGACTCTGGATCAACATTCCGATCAATGCAGATTATTATCCTCTTCTGAGCGTTTCCGCCGCTCTTTGCATCTGGGGCTCGATGCATCCCGGCAATTACACGCTGAATCTCTTTACGGAATTCCTCAATATCGACGTAAGTAAGATCAATAGGGTACGCAACGCTTAATTCAGCGATGCGTTCATTTACTGGAATGTCCGCTACTTTCGTGGAACCCAAGACCACTTTCGTGATTCTTACTCTCGATTGTTTTAATCGCGCTAGCAGCACCGACAACAATTTGTTGTACTCGGGGTTCCTCCGTGGAATCCCTTTTGAGGGGTTACCACCACCGCTACTCTCAATTACAACGGACTGATCCCCTTCCAGCACGCTCATACTGCATTCGGCATTGATAACCTGATTTTCCATATCAAGTATGTTCATAACGCTATACGCACCTAACGTTGCTAATCAGCCGCGCGGCTTTTTTGCGTCGGCTGAATTAGTCTTGTTATGTGAAGGTGTTGTTTCGATTTTACGTATTTTATGAATCATACCTTTTTACAAACCCCCTTTGCTTTTAGAAGATTGTCGCTTAATGTGGCTACGGAAGCTTTTTGCTTTTCAACTTCAGATAAATGCCGAGCCTCCCATTCAAGTGCTATCTTTTGAAATTCGATATATATTTCATCGTCATTTTCTCGGGTACGCATGTATTCAATCAGTGGCTCAAACATTTTGTACCTTGCAACAATTCTCGAAGAATGGGTTGCATATGCTAAATCGTTGTCAGCAGCTCCAATACGAATTGCAGCGCATATATTTTCGATATCGCATAAAAGCATTGTAACTGAAGCCAAAACATCCTCTGAGGATACTATCTTTGAAATTTCATCATCGCTTAATGGTCCTGGCCGGAACTTTAAATCGATTCCTATTGTTTGGGCAGCTTTAATCATGTTAACTTCGAATTCTAAATGCCATTTCTGAATAAAATTATGTTCTGAACGAAGCTTATTCCAAATATTATTCTGTCTTATTTGCCACCATAGTAAAAACAATGAGATCAAGCCTACAAAAGCGATTATTGTTTGAACTATAGGGATAATCTCAGCAGAAAAATCTTTAAGTACCATAATAGCCTCATATAAGTTTGATTCTTTCACATAACGATAAATAGACAGTTCTGTATAAAACCTCAAACACAGAAAGTCCCTGCTATATAAATTCTTCTACTAAATTACTATTATGCAATTTTTAATATAAGAATCAGTAAGTTACGGGAATGCGATCAATTCCAGGAGAAAAAGAGTGAGGGGTCAAGCCTACGGTTGACCAATTTTCATCTTCCGACACACTCTCTCATACATTTCTCGGACAGTAACATCCCTCTCCATCATAGATTTAAATCTTGAAATAGCCGTGCCGACTGTGCTGTAGCGGTTACAATCCAAGACACTGCCTATCTCTTTCAGCGTTTTTTGACTATGCGCTCTTAATACATACATTGCCAAGTCCTTAGGAACATTGTCAACACCACGCCGAACCTTAAACAGTTGCTCTTTGTCAATATTGCAAACAGCGCAGACAGCTTGAATCACCGCCTGTCCGTCAACAGACAGGACTTCACGATTCGAAAGCTCCAAATCTTTGTGTAGTGAACCGAACGTCTCTTTGATGGTATTAATAAAATTCTCAGAGCCAAGGATCGAGGGAAGATTTTTCAGGGAAAAGAAATGCTGAATTTCCTCAGATTCTTGCTGGCAAACAAAATCGCGATATCCAGCAAAGGCTTTCGCTCTGACATCTGAAAACATCTTGAGTAAAGGCTCCCGATGCAGCCAATGCCACAGCTGCCGATCAGCGGCATAGCCATGATGGCTGGACCAAGGGTAATCGTCGATAGTTTTGACAAGACCGGCTTTTGTCGGATTACAGTGAATATAGCGCAGCAACTCCAGCAGGTAATGATCCTCTTCGACCAGAATTGCTTTATAGCGACCACGGAAAAGTTGACCGTCATAGTCGTGACGTCGATTGAAGCGCTGGGTATAAACCCCGTTGAGATGACGCATGCAACGCGACAAGTTGCCGTCCGGTGTTTGAACTAAAAGATGGTAATGGTTTGACATCAAGCAATAGGCCGAGACTTTCAGATTCCACATCTTTGATGTGTTTTTTAAGATGTCGATGAAAAGATGAAAGTCCTCCTCACCTTCAAAAACATCACAATGCCTTCGGCCACGGTTCATAACATGATACCAGGCCCCCGGATATTCTATGCGTAGTGGTCTCGACATGAATTTAGACTACCAGACGATTACAATACGTCAACCGTAGACTTGACCCCTCCTGCTTTTGACCCCTCCTGCTTTTTTGCACATAACGTTAGCCATTTACAGCTACGCATCTTAGATAACCTCTTTAGTTCTAGACTCTTTTAATACTTTTAAAATGATACTTGGAAGGTTGGCTACAAGATGTTCTACGTTGTCATAGATAGTAACAGGATAAACCCATGGATAACGCTGGAAGTGTTCATACATTCCATATGGTTGATGTCCGCGCTCAATAATAGGCAATATTGGTAGAGAAGGTATTGCTGGTACAATATTAGTGAGTTCTTGAGGAACACATCGAGGGTCAGTTAAATCAACAATAGCTGCGCCGGATAAGTGAGCAATTGTTGATACAGTCTCCGTAATTGTCCGAGTGTCTGGTTTCTCAAAATCAAATAATATAGGAGTCAAATTTTTGCCTCGTAGACAATCTCTTATCCCATCAAGAATTATTTTTCTTTCTGGTGTAAATCTTCCAAGAATCAGGACAATTTTGGACGTAAGTCCATCGATAATTTGTCGCAATTTCTTTTGCGTTAAAAGCAAATATACTAGTTGTCCAAGCTCAAGATCATCTACTGTTATTTGTGCTTGATCATCAGCCGTTATCAAAAGCCCATCTTGAAATGTGGCGGAATTGGTCATAATATCCCACACAGAAGCACCATAGATTTGTGCACCTTCAAGATTTGCACCCTTAAGGGAAGTACGTACTAAACGGGTCCAACGTAAATCCGCCCCCCTTAAATCGGCTCCGTCTAATATAGCACCAGTAAAATCCGCACCAATAAGAACTGCCTTGCTCAAATTTGCGTCACGAAGATCAGCATTACTGAAATCTGCCTGATTAAAGCTTCCTCTGCTGAATATAGCCCGATGAAGAGAGCAATTTTGGAAGTTCGAATGCCAACCCATCGCATTTTCAAACAAAGCATCATCCAAGATTGCCATTGAGAAGTTTGTTGGTCCTATCCAACATGCGGTAAAGTCTGCAAAACGTAATGAGGCTTCGCTTAGATAAACTCTGCGAAAGGAACTCCCCCTGAAAAAGGCGTTGTCTAGTTGGGCCCCTTCCAAGAATGCGTCTTCCAGAATAGGTCGCTTTTCATCGTCAAATCGAGTAAAAATAACACCGTCCAAAAGATCAGCGCGGCGAACAGGTTCATCGTCCTTCATCCCAGATTGAATTTCTTCATCAGTTACTTCATTTAGGTGGTCCTCTAATATGGACCCAGATGTAACACTAAGGGATGACTGCTTAAACAGTTCATTAAGCGAACTGGGTGTACCGAGAGATGCAGATATCCGGCCTGAAGACTTTACTTGAGTTCGTATCGCATCTAATTCCTCAGGAGTTAAGAGGCGTCGCCTTTTCTCTGACCATTTCTTGTGTGAGTTTAATATTTTTTCCAGACCTACTCCATAATAGCATGGGCGTAAGACCTGAACATTCAATTGTCTTTCTTCTTTAATTCTCCACCAATCTCTAAAGGTCTCGTTGTCATGGTTCTCATCTAGAATGTTATCTATTTCGTCCAGCGAACGGTAAATTATTTTTGATTCACCAACTGTATTTCCTTCACAAACAACAATGATATCTTCTCCTTGCATTAGGTATTTTAATCTTAATGCATCTATTGTTAGCTCATTATCAGTGAGCTGGTAAATATTGTCCCGTAATCGGCGTCTTGCAAAATCTACAGCGGCATCGTCAGATTCAAAACCTACGAAATAAAGCCGGGAATTTGGTCGCACATAGTTGTAAAGGTCCGTAATTACAACAAGTGGACCTGTCGACATAGACAGCAATGCTCCGTCAATTGCGTTAATTTGGGCGTCTGATGGTAAGCAAAGGCGTTTTGAATTCAACATAGCCGTATGCATGATTGTCAAAGTGGCTATACAACCGGATTCAATCATGCGCACGCGCAACTGAAGATCACTATAGCCATTCGCAGCTGGATATTTGAACCTATCATCCGTTGAAATGATTTCCAAACCAAAGGCATCGGAAACAAATTCTAATACTGGGTAAATTTTATTTGCATCACTAACGGGAACCGAAATCCTTATTAAGTCTAATAATCGACTCACGTTACCTTCAAAGCAAACCGTAATACGCTCTTCCGCTCTCCTTTTATCAAGAAGAAATGGCTGGTATAAAGACGAAGGAATAGATGCAATGCTTTGTCCGAGACCATCTAATTTAACCATATGCGCTCACTCTACTATTTGCGTTGACGATATACTGATCGAGGTAATTGCTATACAAGAAATAAATGTGTATTTGCTTTAGATAAAGGGAGCACCTATCTCCAGAAATACCGTTCGATCAAATGGCTAACGGTGTTGATAAGCCGCGGCGTAGTGTCTTTACAAGTTTGTAGAAAGCTATACGAGAACCGCAGAGCTATCGACCGTCGGCTTTGTTAAATGGTTATGTTTCATTTTCTAGCTCTGTTAGATCTTCGACGCCAGCCATATCCGCAAGCATTTGCGTATAGACCTTCAATACTGTCTGAAGTTGGGACAATTCAGTTCTAAATTCCATGCATTTCTCCTCATCTGAAAAAGCTCCTTGTGAGGACATTCTGTGCCACTTGGCAGTAAAAGGTCTAATCTTCTGATTAAGAACCAATACGGCTATTTTTGTAAATTCAACGCAGTGCCGACCATTACGTTTCATTACATCCCTTGTTGTTGGAAATATAGAATAAATACTATTTAAAGCAGTTTCTTCATCTCCATGATTAATTGCTAAAGGTTGGGTCGTTACTCTTGTCAGTAGCTCTACATAAAGCTCCCACGCAGCTGATTTATCTTCATCCTGAGGTTGCCACTCCATATCCAGAAATGGGGTTTTTACTTTTAGGGATGTCATATCCCACTGTTCAAGCCATTTTTGCCATTTCATCAGTACCACCTTTCAGCGTTTCTATTGTTTACGAATGATGGATATGAATTATTAGGATTAACCTTATTTCGATTTTCAAATGCATCATGTATCCATGATTGCACAACCGTTGGATTGGGATTCCAATTATAAATTTTAGCAAAACTGCATTCTATGTTGTCATGGAGCCTAGGAGGGATTGTGTAATGGAAATAGTTATTCGGTTTACCATAAGGCCGAGGATAGGACGGAAGCAAGATTCCTAATAAGCCAGATCTTGCGTTGTGTCTTATATTTCTAATGCTGGCACCAATTTCCCAATCTACATGCTTCCGCTGCCATGTTTGAGACCCAATTAAAACAACCGTTACCGTTGAATCTCGAAGATATTCATCACGAATTTTTTGGCGAATAGTCTCCGTTGGGAGGTTAGGATTTATATCTCCAATTTGCACAGACTTTGAAACCATGATGTCATACATGTTAGAAAAGAGCTGCTCAAATTCTTCCCTATAATACTGATCGTTACCATGATGGTAGCTCACAAATACTTTGTGTCGTGGTTGATTTAAACCATACAATAGACTCATGAAATATCATTCTCCTTTGAAACATAACGGGTAATGATAACCGGCGGCGACGCGAACTTGCGTGACTCACCGAAAATTGGTTTTGCTTTTCAATTGAGCTGCGAAGCTTTTTCCGTCCGGTTGATTAAATTGTTAGACCTATTTAGCGTGGGCTATTATCGTAATCATCGTCTTCAAATTGTGGGGGGTCATCGAATTCTACTTCTTCGATTTCTAGATCTCTTAATTCGATGGGGTTTTCAGACAGTCTGTTGATTAGTTGTCTAAGGTGGTTTTCTGCATGTTTCTCAGCCAGAAGTACCTTAAGTTCTTTTACTATTTCCTCCCTCGAATGACTTATATGTTCATAATGCTCTCTTCTTAATTTTTTGACTTCAAGTCTCAGTTTTTCTCTGTTCAGCGAAAAATTAGCTACCTTTTCAAATATTTGGAGGAGCACCCATGCTGCACCCAACGAAGGTATTATTACTTCAAGTAAAAGAGGTGAGTTTTTGACTATTGTGTGCCCTATTGCCTTATGCTCTTCTTTGAGTGGGCGACCTTTTCTGTAGAAAAAATATTGAGTGAATGAATAATTTTTATATTCTGGCTCGCTTATCAGCACCGAAAAGTCATGCAATAGGACAAAGTCATAGAGCAGGTTTGACACGTCAGATAGGTAGACCTTTTCTTTTTCAGTGAATTCCATTCTGAGTTGGTAGCCAATCATATATATTTTCCTTTTTAGGTCTAACAAGTTATTAGTTAGTTTCTTGATATCTCATTTTCGCATCACTGAAAATGAGCACCCAAAATCGATAATATTACACGCAAAACATTAGAATCAACACAAAAACCTGTAACATCAAGACAAAGCGTGTTAATTGTCTTTATGGATATCACATCCCATTAAGGATTATCAGGAAAGGGGATATCATTGATGATCACGCTGCCGAAGGCACTTTTAGACAAATTCGACTCTTGGCTGGAGCGGGAGGCCGTAGATGTTAGACGTCATGCTGAGTATCGCAGATGGTTGCTCTATTTCTCGATTTTTGTCACAAATACAGGCATGGATACCTTGATGAACTGAGCCTTAGGTTATTTACCGAAAAGCTAAAAGATAAAGGACAACAAACTTTTCAGATCAAAGAGGCGTCAGAAGTCGTTCGTTTGTATTACCGAATGGCAGGGGCAGCAAAAGATGCCCTGCCATTATCTGCCGGGGAGCCTAAAACTGCCAGCAATCAGCCGCCATCTGCCACTCAGCCTGAAGCATCATCATGGAGGGATAAACTGACAAAGCTGAGGAAAGAGATACGGGTTCGTCATTATTCTGCAAAGACTCTTTCGAGTTACTATGGATGGGCCAGAAAAGAACATCGCAGTCCACTGGATTTCCAAAAATATATCTATGCCTGGATGACCGGCGACTCTCAACAATCCTTTGTGTTACACTAACCCTGTACGACGTCATGTTGTTCCAACGAGGGCAAAATATCTTTGGGAGTGACCGTTTGGGAAAAATCTTTCCTGACCTCCGAGTGCCCTGTCACTGCTAAAAATTCGTGTGTATGGCACAGTATCATGCCGTTCACACAAGGCGCGAAATCGCAGAAGTGGCCACTCCACTTTAAGATTTTGCAACGCTGTGGGAATGGTGTGAGGCGAAGCCAGACCCGAAAATTTAGTGGTGATAGAGCACTAAATCCCCTTCTTATTCTCTACCCCCGTCACACGTGTTGATTGCAGCCTTGGGATTCCATCCAAGGGAGAACGATTTAACACGTTGAAATCATTTACCTCGTAAAACAAAAGGACAAAAAAAATGAGCACACTATTATCACAAGGCAAAATCGGGACTGTAGTGCTGAGGAATAAAGTTGTCATGCCTCCCATGTGTATGTATCAAAGTGATGATACGGCACAGGTCAAGGATTTCCATCAATACCATTACACCGCCAGAGCCTTAGGTGGGGTTGGGCTTATCATTGTCGAGGCCACGGGTATTGAAGGCCGAGGAAGGATTTCAGACTATGACCTCGGCATTTGGACGGACGCGCAAATGCTCACGCACAAAGAACTTGTGGAGGAGTGCCATAAGTTTGGCGCGAAAATGGCGTTGCAGATTGCCCATGCCGGTAGAAAAAGCGAGGTGAAAGAAACCATTCCCGTTGCGCCAAGTGCCATCGCTTTTTCTCAGGAAGCACCGTATAAAAAACCAGAGACACTGACGCTTGAAGGCATTGAAACGATAAAAGAACTGTTTATCGATGCGGCAGTCAGAGCACAGAACACAGGCTATGACATCATTGAACTTCACGCGGCGCATGGCTATCTGTTGTGCGAGCTTCTCTCTCCATTGACGAATCAAAGAGAAGATATCTACGGCGGCAGCCTGGAAAACAGGTGCCGGATTGTTGTAGAAACAGCCAAAGCGATCAAAGAGAAGGTCGACATTCCTTTGATGGTCAGGATTTCAGCGGATGAGTGGATGGAGAACGGCTGGAATGTGGAAGACTCGATTTATCTGTCGAAAGAGTTGGAAAAGGTCGGCGTTGCTGCGATGCATATCTCCGCTGGTGGCAACCACGAAGTTGTCGATCATCTGCCGGTGTTTGAACCACTTTATCAATGCGACTATGCCAAAAAGATCAAAGAGGCACTTTCCATCCCTGTGATCGCGGTGGGCTTAATCACAACACCACAACAGGGGGAAGAGATTCTGGGAAATGATGTGTGTGATTTTGTCGCCTATGGCAGAGAGCTGTTACGCTCCCCCAATTTTGTTTTCCACGCGGCTCAGTCCTTTGACGAAAAAAACACCATTGAACACTCGTATCTAAGGGCCTATTAAAAAGCATCAGCAGCAAAGCCCATCATTGCACCCAGGCGATGATGGGCTTTGCTGATCTTCACATGCACCGGTTTGGGGCTTGAGGTAAAAAAAAACAAAAAGGTATTTTTTGATATCTCTTGAAATTCTTATATGTTGGCAACATCCACGGGCCAGGATTCCACAATGCCCAAAGACATCAGAGAGAGGGAGGAATCATGTCGGAAAATATCCAAACGCCCATGGAACAGGTTGAACAATTGTGTGAAGAGTTACGTGCCCATTACCAACACGGTGATGAAAGCGAATTACGCATCGCCGCCAAGCTCATGCTGGTGGCCTTGAACCAGTTCCAACAGTGGGGTGGCCCGGATTGGAAAAACCTTGTTGAGGAGTATGTTGATCTTGCTCTGAACGATCAGGATAAGTTTGAGCGGATCTTGCAATCCAACCGAAGCGGTTCGCGAAAGTATTGACTGAACCTCTCTATATTGAAAGCCGCCCTTAAAAACAAAACCTTAAATTCCCGCCTGCGCGGGGATCCATTGTTTTGACGGGCTAAAACAATAATTTCCGAAAGGTACCAGTTTAAGCAATTTCGTAGTAAGCTCATAAACTCGGTACCGCCCCGGTTTTGCTACCTAAAACAAAGGAGTTAAAAATAGAATTAGACAGCGACAAAGTGGACGAGTACACTCTGGCATTACTTTATCTGGTGACGCACGAACGAAAAGAAGGCCTCGGGGCAAGAGCATGGAAGGGTTTTGATTGGGAAACCCTGAATCGATTGCATAAAAAAGGCTATATTTCAAATCCCGTGGATAAGGCGAAATCCGTGACTATGAATGAAGAGGGGTATCAAAAAGCGCAAGAACTTTTTAAAAAGTTCTTTGTCAAAGAGTGAACTGTTTTCAGCGAAAACATTCCCTTCCTGCACATCTATTGACAGATGTTATACTTAGGTCCAAATTATTTAAAACGTTCGATTTCACATCAAGAAGGTTAGAGGTAAAAAGCATGGCTATGACACCTGAAGAGATCATTAAGGATATCGACCAGCTCGTCTCACTACCGGAAGTGGTCATCCGCGCCAACCAGCTACTCGATTCGCCGACGGCTGATGCCGTGGAGATTGGCGAGGTGATCAGTCACGACCCGGCCCTGAGCGCTCAGCTGCTCAAACTGGTCAACAGTGCTTTTTACAACTTACCCAGCAAAATTGAGACCATCTCGCGGGCCATTACCGTGGTCGGTGTAAACGAATTACGCGCGCTGATTTTTTCCGCCACGGCAGCGGACACGTTTAAAAACCTTTCTCCGGAAAGCATCGACATGAATGCGTTCTGGCAGCGTAGCGTTTACTGCGGTCTCATCGCCAAGAAGCTTTCAGTGGCCCTGCTCGGCGGCAGTGGCGAAACCATGTTTTTGACCGGCCTGCTGCACGACATTGGTCGCTTGATTCTTTACTCGCAACTGCCGGAACAAGCGCAGAAGATTGTCGCCGAGGCAGAAGAAAAACAAACGAATCTGGCGGCCATTGAAGAAAAAGTGCTCGGATTCAGCTCTGCCCAGCTCGGCTCCGCTCTGTTGAAAAGTTGGGAGCTGCCGCAACGGTTATGGGAGCCGGTTCGCTTCCAGGCGGCTCCGGAGAACGCCGAGGAGTTCAAGGAAGAATCGAACCTGCTGAAAGTGTCACTGCAAATCACCAATTGTGTTGAGCCTGAGTTGAAAAGCGGACAACCTGTACAACTGAGCAGCTTATCAAAGATCAAAATCCACGGTCTTCAAATCCCTCGCGAGGAGCTTGAACTGCTGATCAGTGACGCCAGTGTGGAATGCTTTGATGTGTTGACCATTATCAACCCGAATGCCGGGATGATTTTTTAAGACCTAGCTGGATTCCCGCCTGCGCGGGAATGACGTCAAAAGATGAGGAACAGCTGAACGACGTGGACGAACGTCCATCGTTTTGCCGTCTCGGAGTGAAACAACAAAAAGAGGCCCTGCCGAAATGAATCGGCAGGGCCTCTTTTGATTCACTATGCCGTCAAAGAGTTTAACTCTATTTGTTGGCCACTTTGCCGCGTAAGGCGACATTGACCATCATGCCTCCAACCAGACAGGAATATTGATCGGCACTCTCAAAGACTTTGTCCTTGGTGACGGAATACAGATCGATTGCAGTATTGCACTGTTCCTTATAGGCGCGCTGCTGAAACGCCATCAGTGCGGAGACAAAAGCGGTCTGACAGGCATCTTCGGCGGACTTACCAAATTTGCGCGCGCGTTTATTGGCGGTATACTCGCGTGTCACACCCTGAACATTTCCGTGGGCCTGACCTTTCATGTAAAAAGAAATATTGGGATCAAGCTTGTCTTTTGCCAGCTGGGAGTTGAGTGCATCCTGCACGGAGCAATACATCCATTGATCCGCTGCACATACAGGTTGGCTGATGACTGCCAGCAGAACCAAGGCGAACAAAACAAGACCGGAACGAGAAAACATACCCACCTCCATCGTTGTGAAAGGAATCGAATCGCACAGGTCGTAGTTAAACACTTAATAATGAACGTTTCAATACTTTAATGGCCTCTTCAGAGCAATCTAAAGGCATGTGCCGTACCCATGGACGGATGGAAATCGCATTTTCGACTTACGTCGCTGAAAATCCCCGGAAGGGACTGTTTCACCATCCTGCTAACAAGGATACCGGAATGAATGTTGTGAAACCGTCTACACAGGCGTACGGTGGAAGAAATGACCTCATCCTGTATTTGGGAAGGAGCAGGCAATGCAACCAAGAATCAGCATGATTACTCTCGGCGTTCAAGATCTTGGCGCAGCGATTGAATTCTATGAAAAAGGCTTGGGCTTCCCTCTTATGGAGTCGTCACCCGACGTTGCATTTTTCACGTTGAATGGCACCTAGCTCGGACTGTATGGCCGCGATGCCCTGGCGGAAGATGCCCAGGTGTCCGGCAAAGGGGATGGCTTTGAAGGATTTACGCTGGCTCATAATGTCGCATCTGAACAGGAGGTTGATGAGGTTATCGCTCAAGCCGTTGACGCCGGGGCCACACTGGTAAAAAAACCGCAAAAGGTTTTCTGGGGCGGCTACAGTGGTTATTTTAAGGATCTCGACGGCCACCTGTGGGAAGTAGCCCACAATCCGTTGTTCTGGATCGGGCCGCAAGATGATCAAGCCTGATGTCCGTTCTTCCTGTTGCCCGGCTGGCCTGTTGCTGACGCAGCCATGCACAGCGCCAGGAATTCATCAGCCAACCCCAACACGCCATCACAGATGCTGGAGGTCTAGGGCTCATGACACAGAACAAAACAAATCCGCGAATCCTTATTCTCGGCGGCGGCTATGCCGGTGTTTCAACGGCCGTGCGCCTTGGTCGAACAGCCGCCAACGTGGTGTCGGCCAACAAGCATTCGTATCACCATCTGACCACCCTGCTCCATCAGCCGGCCGTGGGACGCCGCGGCCATGCGCCGAAGCTAGAAAACACAAAAGGCCCCGCCGGATAAAATCCGCGGGGCCTTTTGCATCAATCCATCGGCAGAAAAGTCTATTCGCCACGCAGCTTCTTACGCAGCAGTTCGTTGACCATGCCGGGGTTGGCCTTGCCTTTGCTGGCTTTCATGATCTGGCCGACAAAGAAGCCAAGCAGCTTGTCTTTACCTTCGCTGAACTCTTGGGCCTGGGCCGGGTTGGCGGCGATAACATCATCGACCATTTTTTCAATGGCACCGGTATCAGTCACCTGTTTGAGACCTTTTTCGTCGATGACGGTATCGGCATCCTTACCGGAGGTCCACATTTCGTCAAACACGGTCTTGGCGATCTTGCCGGAGATGGTTTTATCGTCAATGCGCTTGAGAATACCGACCAGCAGCTCCGGCGTCACCGGAATGTCCGCCACGCTCAGACCTTCGTCGTTGCGACGACGCTGAACATCACCCATCACCCAGTTGGCGCAGGCTTTGGCATCGTTGTGCAGCTGGGCGCAGGCATCGAAATACTCGGCCAATGCACGCTCGGCGGTGAGGATCTCGGTATCGCGCTCGGCCAATCCGTATTGCTCGGCAAAGCGGGCTTTTTTGGCCTCGGGCAGTTCAGGAAGTTTTTCACGCACGCCGCTCACCCACTCGTCGCTGATAATCAGCGGCACCAGGTCGGGATCGGGGAAGTAGCGATAATCGTGGGCTTCCTCTTTGCCGCGCATGGAGCGGGTCAGACCGGTGTTGCTGTCAAACAGGCGGGTTTCCTGAACGACCTTACCGCCATCTTCAACCAGCTCGATCTGGCGATCAATTTCATACTCAATGGCTTCCTTGATAAAGCGGAACGAGTTGATGTTTTTCAGCTCGGCGCGGGTACCGAACTCGGCCTGTCCCCAGGGACGCACGGACACGTTGGCGTCACAGCGGAACGAGCCCTCTTCGAGGTTGCCGTCACAGATGCCGAGGTACATGACAATCTGATGCAGTTTTTTCAGATAAGCAATGGCCTCGTCACTGCTGCGCATATCCGGCTCGGACACCACTTCAAGCAGCGGCGTGCAGGCGCGATTGAGGTCAACGCGTGATCCGGCACCGATATCCTCACTGTGCAGCAATTTACCGGCATCCTCTTCCATGTGAATGCGGGTGATGCCGATCTTCTGCGCCCCACGATGATCGCTTTCAATATCCAGATGACCGTGCTCACAGATGGGCAGCTCAAACTGGGAGATCTGATAGCCCTTCGGCAGGTCGGGATAGAAGTAGTTTTTACGGGCAAAAATCGACCGAGGCGAAATTTGGCAATTGGTGGCCAGACCGGCCTTGATGGCATATTCAACCACCTGACGGTTCAACACCGGCAGCGCACCGGGCAGGCCGAGGCACACCGGGCAGGTCTGCGAGTTGGGCTGGTTGCCGAACTGGGTGGAGCAGCCACAGAAAATCTTGGTTTTGGTGGTCAACTGGACATGCACTTCCAGTCCGATGACGACTTCGTATTTATCTCTCATATCGCTCACAACCTTTCTGCATCGCATCAAACAGGATGCAGGGAGCCGGTCGGCTCGATGTTATCAATTAAAGTTCAGGACCCTGGGTATGCCAGTCCGTGGCCTGCTCATAAGCATAGGCGGTCTGCAACAGCTCCGCTTCACCAAACGGCTTACCAAGCAGCTGCACGCCGACGGGCAACCCTTTATCCGTACGCCCGCACGGCAGGCTCAAACCGCAAATCCCGGCCAGGTTGGTGGAAATGGTGAAGATGTCCGACAGGTACATGGTCAGCGGATCATCGGTTTTATCGCCGAGACCAAAGGCCGCAGTCGGCGCTACCGGCGTCAGGATGCAGTCCACCTGCTCGAAGGCATCGAGGAAATCCTGACGGATCAGTGAGCGCACCTTCTGCGCCTTGAGATAATAAGCATCGTAGTAGCCGGAGGACAGGGCATAGGTGCCGAGCATGATGCGTCGCTTGACCTCATCACCAAACCCCTGGGAGCGGGTCTGCATGTACATATCAATAAGGCCGTTACCCTCGTCAACACGCTGACCAAAACGCACGCCATCGTAGCGCGCCAGGTTACTGGACGCCTCGGCCGTGGCCACCACGTAGTAGCAGGCCACCGCGTACTTGGTGTGCGGCAGGCTCACTTCGACGATTTCAGCGCCGAGCTTGCGGTAAGTTTCCACCGCGGCATCAATGGCCTGCTTGACTTCCGCATCAAGGCCGTCGATGAAATACTCTTTGGGCAGACCGATCTTCTTACCGGCCACGCCCTGTTCGAGATTCTCCAAGTAGTCGGGCACCGGCATATCCACCGAGGTGGAATCCGCCGGATCATAACCGGCCACGGCACCAAGCATGATAGCGCAGTCGCGTACGTCGCGGGTCAACGGGCCGACCTGATCGAGGGACGAGGCATAGGCGATGACACCATAGCGCGACACCCGGCCATACGTCGGTTTGAGTCCGACCACGCCGCAGTGCGAGGCGGGTTGACGGATGGAACCGCCGGTGTCGGTGCCGAGGCTGGCCACGGCCTGACGGGCGGCGACGGCTGCAGCCGAACCACCGGAGGAACCACCGGGAACGCAATCGAGGTTCCACGGGTTACGCACGTTGCCGTAGGCGCTGTTTTCGTTGGAGCTGCCCATGGCGAACTCGTCCATGTTCAACTTGCCGAGAATGACTGCGCCCTGCTCTTTGAGCTTGCGCACGGCCGTACCATCGTAAGGCGGGCAGTAGTCACCGAGGATTTTGGAAGCGCAGGTGGTGCGCAACCCTTCGGTGATGAAGATATCTTTCAACGCCACGGGAATACCGGTCAGCGGCTGCACGTTACCGGCGGCGCGCTGGGCATCTGCCTGACGGGCCGCCTCAAGGGCCTCCGCGTCACACACGGTAATAAACGCATTCAACCGTTCGTCGGTGTCTTTAATCCGTTGCAGAAACGCCTCGGTCAGCTCTACGGAGGTCAGGGAGCCGTCCGCCATGCGCTGTTGCATTTCATGGATGGTCAAGTCTGTCAGTTGCATATCTACTCCACATCGTGACCGTTGCCGGTCATGGTTCAGTTCTCGCTATTCAATGACCTTGGGTACGCCGAAACAGCCGTCATCCGGGTCCGGAGCGTTGGCCAGGGCGTTATCCGTGCCCAGAGAGGGCCGGACTTCATCGGCACGAAACGCATTCTCCAGCGGTACGGCATGGGCCATGGGGATAATGTCGTCGGTGTTCAGCTCGTTGAGCTGTTCCACATAGCCGAGAATCGCATCCATTTCGCCGGTCAGGCGGTCCAGCTCTTCGTCGGCCAAGGCCAGACGCGCCAGACGAGCGACGTTTTCCACTTCGCCACGGGTGATTTTCATGGGTCTTCCTCCGATAAACAATTGAAAATGGCCGATTATTGTCGGCCATAACGGTGTAAATTAAGGGACTCGAAAAAATAACATGAACAGCCCGCTGATTCAATCAATTGCTGCGGGCTTTTGCCGGAGATCATTCGCAAAAAGTCGACGGTTTGGGTTCGTCCGCGTTTGCCAAGATTCAGCCACCGCTGTTACACTCAAAGCTCTGGCTCAAAGAATTCTCGAAATCTGCCGAAAGGATACATCATGACGTGTTCGCCCCACCCCTTTGGACCCGCCTATGCGTCCCTTGAGGATACATCGTTCATCGCCACATACCGCGCCTCCTGTTTCTGCGGCGGTGTGCAATACGAGGTGAGTGCCGATCCCGTGGATGCAAAGCTCTGCCACTGCAAAACATGTCAGACGCTGCACGGTGCCCCCATGCAATGGGCCGCCATTTTTCATAAGCATCACGTCCGCTTCACGGCGGGATGGGATCAGCTGCGTTTTTACAACAGCGAACAGAACCTCTACGAACGCATTCTGCCCTGCAAGGTGAGTTGCCAACAGTGCGGCACGCTGATTGCCGACGAAGGCCGCACCATGTGGCTGGCGTTTCCCTCATTATTTGATTTTGGACGCGATGACGAAGTCCCGCAGGCCTTTAAGCCCACCTGCCATCTGTTCTATGGCCAGCGCGTTATGGATATGCATGACGACCTGCCGAAATGGTCCGGACACAAAAACCAGTCGGCCCGCCTGTGAACCGTTGACCACAGCCATTTGAGCCAACCGTGTTGAACCATAACGTGGCATGAATCCGGGGGAATAAACACCATGAAGCAGGCGATCAACATTCTCGGCAGCGAATCCCTGGGCGTTCGTGGCTTGTGTTGCGCGGTGGCCGTGGGCGACAGAAGGATTGTTATTGATCCGGGTGTGGCACTCGGCTATGTACGTCACGGCCAGTTGCCCCACCCCCTGCAGATCGCGCAAGGGGAACAGGTGCGCCAGCGTATTATCACAGCCCTGGAAACGGCGACGGATGTCGTCTTCAGCCATTTCCATGGCGACCATGTTCCCCTGCGTCATGCCAATCCGTATCAACTGGCCATCAGCCAACTGCCGAAAAACTTCGGACATCTGCGCGCCTGGACCCTCTCCACCGATCATCTTGCGGAAAAAATGCGCCAGCGCGCCCTCGACCTCTCCCACCTGACCGGCCTGGAGTTGCACCATGTCGCGCAGAGTTCACACGGTCCGCTGACCTTTTCACCGCCCATGCCGCACGGCACCACAAACACTCACCTGGGCACGGTGCTGATGACCCGAATCGACTTGGGAAAGGGTGTTTTCGTGCATGCATCAGACATCCAGCTGCTCGACCGCAAAACCGTCGATTTCATCATTAATTGGCAACCGGATGTGGCCTTGGCCGCGGGTCCGCCACTCTACCTGGAAAACATCCGTAGCGAGCTGCGCACCACAGCCTGGGAAAATGCCCTGGCCCTGGCCACCAACGTGGACACTCTGATTCTGGATCACCATCTGCTGCGCGACACACAGGGCCGGGATTGGCTGGAGGATCTTTCGCTGGCGAGTGGAAAACAGATCTATTGTGCCGCCGACTTTATGGGCACACAGCGCCTGTTTCTCGAAGCGGACAGAGCCGACCTCTATAAGCGGATGCCGGTTCCAGACAACTGGCACGACCGTTATGCCAAAGGCGAAACCACAACCGAGGAATACCTTGCCGCATTCCCGCAAAACGAGGTCTCCCCTTAACGGCTTTTGGCCACTGGCGGGAGGGGTAGCCATCAGCACAAAAAAGCGGCAGGCCAACCGGCCTTACCGCTTTTATCATCCATCGGATCAAAAACTTTTACAGTCCGCGCAACTCGACCTGCTGCACATGAGCGCGCGCCACCTCGGCATAGCCCTGTAAAACCTGGGAAGAAAACGCTTCGCAGTGCTGCATGCTCTCATCCATGGCATGCTCGGCGACAAACTGCTGCAGAATCCAACGCCGTCCGCCGTCAAGCAGATGGGCGATACACTGGATATCTTTCTCCTCGACCAATCCGGGCACACAGGTGGTGCGAAACTCATAATCGACCGTCCCGTTGAGCAGCAGATCGACCGTTTTTTTCAACTCACCCAAGGCAACCGGGCGGTGATGCAGCTCGCCATAGCGCTCTGGGGAGGTCTTCACATCGAGGGCGACGTAATCAAGCAGGTTCTGCTCCAGCAACCGCGCCACCACATCGGGACGCAGGCCGTTGGTGTCGAGCTTGACGGCCAGGCCCATCTCTTTGATCTGTGTCAAGGTGGAAGACAAGCTTGGCGCCAGGGTCGGCTCGCCGCCGGAAATCACCACACCGTCGATAAAACCGAGGCGTTGTTGCAACGCATCGAGCAAGGCCTCGACGGGCATATCCGGATATTGGTCGAAATCATCAATCAGGGTGGGGTTGTGACAGAACCCGCAGCTCAGATTGCACCCGCCGTAAAACACCAGCGAGGCAATCCGGCCGGGAAAATCAAGGACACTGGTGCCCTGAAAACCTTTAATGCCCACGGCAGTTACTTCTCGCTGTTCTGCACCGCATATTCACGACGCTGACTGAACTCTTCCTGCTTGCCTTTGTTCCACTGCTGCACAGGACGAAAGAAACCACACACGCGAGAGTACACTTCCGTTTTTTGCTGACACTTGCTGGCCATGAAACCTCCTTGGATTATGCCGCTTGTTCGTTATGATCATGCGGGCAGGAAAAATGCTCACCGGCGATGTAACCATGCACCGGGCAGATGGTAAAGGTCGGGCTAAGGGTGAAATACGGCAGATGGAAATTCTCGGCAATGCGCTTCACCAGCAACCGGGCACTGCGCCAATCGTCAAGACGCTCACCGAGGAAGCCGTGGAACACGGTGCCGCCGGTGTAACGGGTCTGCAGGCCGTCCTGATGTTGCAGGGCCTCGAAAATATCATCCGTTGTGCCGACGGGCAGCTGGGTCGAATTGGTGTAGTACGGCTGCTCAGTGCCCGCGGTGACAATCTGCGGAAACTGCTGTTTATCGCGCTGCGCCAGACGGAAGCTGGTCCCCTCGGCCGGTGTGGCTTCAAGATTGTAGAGCTGGCCGGTTTCTTCCTGAAACGCCTCAAGTTGCTTACGCATAAATTCGAGCGTCTCCTCGGCAAACTGCGCCCCGTCTGGATGATCAATGCCACAGCCGATCAGATTTTGCGCGGCCTCGTTCATGCCGATCAAACCGATGGTGGAAAAATGGTTGTCCCAATAGCGGCCACTGCGCTCGCGAATGGCACTGAGGTAGTAGCGACTGTAAGGATACAACCCTTCTTCGGTAAAACGCTCCAACTGCTTGCGTTTGATGTCTAACGACTCGGCCGCCAGCTTCATCAGATCGGAGATTCGTTCGAAAAACGCCGGCTTATCTTTGGCCACATAGGCGGCACGCGGCAGGTTCAGGGTCACCACGCCGGTGGAACCGGTGAGCGGATTGGAACCAAACAGGCCACCGCCGCGACGACGCAGCTCGCGATTGTCCAGACGCAGACGACAACACATGGAGCGGGCATCTTCCGGGTCCATGTCGGAATTGATAAAATTGCTGAAATAGGGCGTGCCATATTTGGCAGTCATCTCCCAGACACTTTGCAGCCGGTCGCTCTCCCAATCGAGATCCGCGGTGATGTTGTAAGTGGGGATCGGAAAGGTAAAAATCCGCCCCGAAGCATCCCCTTCCATCATCACCTCGCAGAAGGCGCGATTGAACAGGTCCATCTCATGCTGGAATTCGCCGTAGGTTTCCTGCTGCAACTCACCACCGATGATCACCGCTTCATGGGCCATATTGCGCGGCGGCGTCAAATCAAGGGTAATGTTAGTAAACGGCGTCTGGAAACCGACCCGCGTCGGCACGTTCATATTAAAGATGAACTCCTGCATCGACTGACGCACTTCGTCATAACTGAGATTGTCGTAGCGGATGAACGGCGCCAACAACGTATCAAAGCTGGCAAAGGCCTGAGCACCGGCTGCTTCGCCCTGCAGGGTATAGAAGAAATTGACGGCCTGACCCAGGGCGGTGCGGAAATGTTTGGCCGGTCCGCTCTGCACTTTGCCATAGGCCCCGGTAAAGCCCTGCAGAAGCAGATCTTTCAAATCCCAGCCACAGCAGTAGACGGACAGCATGCCGAGATCATGGATATGAAAATCTCCCTGCTTGTGGGCCGCGGAAATCCTCTCGGGATAGATTTTATTCAACCAGTAGTTACTGGTGATATTGGAAGCAATGTGGTTGTTGAGCCCCTGCAGGGAGTAGCCCATATTGGCGTTTTCCTTGACCCGCCAATCTTCCTGGGTCAGGTAGGAATCAATCGCCTCAATGGATTCCTGCATAAAGGATTTAGTCGCCCGCAACTGTTCGTGCTGACGGCGATAAAGGATATAGGCTTTAGCGGTCTGGGCATGGCCACTTTCAATCAGTTGCTTTTCAACCAGATCCTGCACATTCTCAACGGTGGGGGCCCGATCATCTTTGTAGATAATCTCCAAAATCCCGACCACCTGACGGGTGATCTCTTCAGCTTTAGCCATATCCTGACCGCCAACTGCACGAACCGCTTTCTTGATGGCTTCAGAGATTTTTCCTTGCTCAAAAGCCGCCAGCCTCCCGTCCCGCTTACGAATGTATTCCAGCACCGCTCTCTCCTTTGAATGCACAAACTCAACGAAGAAAAAATTAACATAGCATTATCTGGCGAGACAAGAAAAAACACTAGATGTAGAGATTAATTCCAAACAGACCTACAATATATTGTTCATTAACCTGTGTGCAACACTGTGGATAAGATGGAAAAACGCCCAAATTTGCACAAAAAAAAACCGGGGCTGATGCCCCGGCACACGACAACAAATCTATATTCATGGTGATTTTTTGGCGAGGCAGAACCGTGAATGCCAACACCTGTCCAATGTGTCATTCACGGCGGTCGTCCTCAAGGATTTTTACCCTGCATCACATCGCATGATCATTCGGTCGCGTTGCTCCTTTCCTCGCTTCGTTGCGGGAAAACAGTCCCCGAAGGACTCCGATCGTCAAAACGATCCCGGGGATAAGCTGGGAGACGATGAACAGTGCCAAAAAACCGATAAAAAACCAGACAAGCAGACCAGCATCCCCCCCAGAAGCCATTAAGCCCGCATACCCCGGTGTTGCAGTGACTGCAACCAATACCAGTGTCAAAACACCTCTCATCATCCCCTCCTGCACCATGCAACGACCTGAACAATCAGATCACATGGCGGTTAAGTAGTGCAGGGAAGATGCCAAAGACGATAAAATCGCACAAAATCAAGCTATTGCGTATACAGCATCCTCTTCCCATGTCATATACTGTGGCATAGAAAGCGCCAAGTGTATAAAAACACTATGCACTTCAGCCACGCTAATGAATGAGCAGCACAAACCGCGTTCTGTTAACCCTGTGGATTCTCGACTATTTTTTTTCGTGAATCTATGTATATCTTTTATATACGCAAAATAAAATCTTTAAAAAACAGGAAGTTAGCAAGAAACAAAATCATTGATCGTGTATACTGGAAAAATAACGAAATCAGAGCTGCAGGAGGGACCATGGAAGAACAACGCTTTGATGAACAACTCAAACAGATTCGCCACAAGCGTGTGCAACTGTGGTGTGTCTTTATCAGCTATCTGCCGGTCATCGGAGTCACCCTGACCTTTTCGGAAGGACATCTTGCTCCGGCACTGGTATGCGTAACGTGGATTATCCTGGCAGCCATTGGCGGGATGCGCGTCAGTTTCAGCCGCTGCCCGCGTTGCGGCAACCTGTTTCACATGCGCGGAGCCAGCACCTCATGGGGACGCCGTTGCCGCCACTGCCAGCTATCGCTCTGATACACTGAAGGCATGGCAATGAAAACGGCTGCGCTACGCTCAGGCGCCATGATCTTCCGTGCCGTCATTGGCATCAGAATCCGTATTGCGTGACAGCTTGCCCATAATGGACCGCTCACGCCGAATGGCATCCGCGGTATAACTCCAGATGCTGTAGTATTCCAGACCAAGAATCGTCAGTCCGGCCACCAGCACCGCCACGACATTCACCTGCAACGCATTGGAGAAAAGATAAAAGATATAAAAGCCGCTTAAATAGCCGACATGGGACCAACCCCGGTACACTTCCGTGCGATCGGACAGACGTGACAGCGTAAGAATCAGCGCTGAAAAGCTGTAAACCGCCAGGGCGACATTGATCATTTTGGGAGAGGGGGGCTTGCCAAGGAAGTCACGCATGGACTGGGACACATGACTGAGAATGTTGACATCCTGCAAATACACGGCGACCAGGCTGATGAGAATAAAGGCCAGCAACCCCCATAAGCCCTGACGGGATAAGCGATGCAGAGAGTCAATATGCGCCTGGATGCGCGCCAGCCGTTGCTGCGAGCTTCGCAACTCCGAAGCGTCTTCGTCCGATTGCGGCTTACGCCAGAAAGCCATCCAATCTCTCCAGAACGAGTCATTCCACAACGCCGCTCCCCGCTGGCGTCACCACCGTGCCTGTTGCATTTCGGGTTAATTACCCCAATTCATGCTTTTTCACTTTCTCAGCCAGTTCTTTGACCGTCTCTGCAATATATTCTAATTCGTAACTGTCTTCAAGTTCCGCATCGACATAAATGCCACGGCGCAACTGTTTGACATAGGCCACCAGGCGATTGATGGGAACCAGAACATTTTTCTGTAAAATAGCGGCAATCAGCCCGATGGACAAAAGAACCACCATAAACCAGAAGCCCACCAAAACATTGAGAACGCCATCCATGCTTTTTTCAAAATTGCGTTGCGAGATGGCAACATCAACAGTCCCGAGCAGGGATTTTCCTTCACTGCCGGCGTGACAGGCACTCGTCACACACCCTTCCTGGCGAGGAATCGGATAGGTCAAACCAATGATATTCTGATCATGCTCATCGGTAAAATAACGCACGCGCTCGACCTGTTGCCCCCCCCCCAGATTTTGGCCGGGACCATGGCAAACATTGCAGCTTTCCGCCTTACGATCAACAAGTTGACCAACTTCTTCAGGCTTACTGGAAAAACGGATCACTCCTTTTTTATCAAAAATCCTCAAGTGCACGACACCGGGATTACTTCCGATATTCTTCACGGTGTAACTCAGGGCAGCATGGTCCCGTTTCAGCATATCGTAGCTGGTGGAACGGGCGACGGTCTGTGCCTTACAAGCCACACGCTGCACCTCTCCTTCCATCATCAAGTCCCTGATGTAGGTGTAGAGCAGGATAAAACAGACCGTGATAAATGCTGCCATGATGACGGCAACCGGGACAATTGTTCTGGTAGTGATCCGTCTTGACATAATTCGATTCCTTAAAAAAGCAGCGGGGCGGGATAACCGCCCCGCTGCACTCCATTGCAGGCCGGTACAACTTTAATGGTCAGAATGATGCTCTTCCCAGCCCGTCCACATCGGTTTGAAGTGGGCAAAAGGCGTGTGGCCTAATGTTGCCAGATAAAAATGTGTCGGCAAGAAGGCCCCCAGTGCACATGCCAACAGGAAGTGAATTCCAGCCACGACACGCACACCACCAAAGAGAACAACCAATTCACGCAGCGGCTCCAGGTTCATCAGAATCGCTCCGGTAATAATGACCAACGGCACCAGAACCATCATGATCACCACATAAGCCCCTTTTTGCATGGGGTTAAACTTGTTGGTCGGGCTCTCTTCATGCGGATTGGACTTGGTTCCGGTAAAGTAATAGAAGAAATAATACAGTGCCTGGCGCACCACACCGCTCTTCAGATCGTCAGCGGTCGGCACATACAGCTTGGTCAGCATTTTGGCAATGACACCATAGTAAAACAGCCACAGGGCAAACGACAGAGCCACAACGATTCCTGCGGTATGATGCAGACGAATCGCCGCCTTATAGGTGCCGAAAATATTGATATACTCCGGAAAACGGATTTGTGCGCCGGTCACACACAGAGTGACAATGCCCAGGGCATTCAGCCAGTGCCAAATCCGTACCGGTGTCGGAGTGAGATAAATTCGTTCTTGCATTTCCATTTTAGTGCTCCTTCTTTCTGTTCTTGCGGGTCAAAAAGCGCAGGGTACCGTGGCCGATAGGCATGGCCAGCCCGCCCAGAAGAATCAACAGACCAACAATATTTAACACCTTGCTACGCGTGGAACCCACCATGTAGAAATCCGGGGTGCCAAACAGGGCATCCAGCGTTGCGCCCTGTTCCATGGGAACCCGCTGATAACTGCCGTCTTCAGCCGGGAAAGCGGCATAGCTATGCTGCATGGCTTCGGGACCGGCGGCATGGCAATAGGTGCAATCCCAACGGTTGTCCATGGTGGTGAAATTGTGTTCAACGGTTTCCGGTGTCATCATGGCCCACAGGCGCAGACCGGACTTCTCACCGTTTTTATAAAACGCCGACAATTCATCCAGTGACACTTCGCCGTTCTCATCAATGTCCAGCAATGAGCTGACCGGAGCACCTTGCGTCCGCTCAGACAGTTGCTGATAATTCAGCAGCTCGTAATCCGCATAGGCACGATTGCCCTGGCGTTGAGTCACATAAAGCGTGATGACGAATTTTTCCGATGAACTGTGACAGGAAACACAAGGTACCGAACGGATATGCACATCCGCCTGGGGCAGCCAGCGGGCATGCGTCTCTTCCACTTCAGTGGAACCATGGCAATCCTGGCAGGATTCGTTCATCTGAATACCGGAAAGACTGACCGGAGCCAACGCCTGATGCGCATTGTGGCAGTCAGAACATTGGGCATTCTCCGCATGAACGCTGGAGTTATACGTTTCGGTGACGGCATCGTGACAATCCGCACAGGTTGCCACCAATTGAGCTTCAACCCCATCATCGGGATGCTCTTCACCCACTTCGTGACAGGCTGTACATCCTTCTTCCGCATGAGCTGTTTTGGCAAACAGATCACCCGCAATCACATAGCTGTCACCAACCTCATCGACCTCCGTATGGCAACCCAGGCAATCCTCGGTTTCCATGGCCCATACAGTCTGGCTCATCATCAGAGCAACCAGAATGGCCGCATAACACAACAAAAATCGTTTCATTTGTACCGACGCTCCTTCCTCGAACTTTAGCCAACTACATCACATTGAATATTCTGCCCGGGGGCATCCCCGGACGACGGTTTGCGCACGACACCATCGTCGTGCCCTATTGTTTAGCAAGGAATGTTCCATCTAGGCAAGGAATCAAAATAATCTTTTACTTACAGACACTTAAAAGAAACACCCTTGCACCATCGACAGAAACTGTATACAATTTCCATACAGTCAGGAACAATTCAATGAGCGATAAAACACTGTAAAACAGAGGGCTGGCGGCTTCCACACAAAACGCCATCACTGTATAGATTTTCTATGCAGTGCATTTTTCCACAATGCAGCCCTGCTTATCGTGGACAGCCTCGCTTGACCGTATTCGCCATGAAGGCCGTGAAATCGGGCTTCTAGACGCGGTGAAGCTTGACAATAATCGGCAGGTGGGATAGAACCTAAGGTGCTTTACACCACCCGCTTTCGAGCCCCCAGGAGGAGTTCACATCTATGTCCCAGCCGCGCATTCTAGTCGTCGATGATGAAGCCGTCATCCGGGAAGCCGTTAAACGGATTCTTGAGCAGGAAGGCTACGAGGTTATCACAGCGACCAGCGGCCATACGGCGCTTGAAAAAGTCCAAAACGATGACTTCACCGTCGTGATCAGCGACCTCAAAATGCCCGGCATGGGTGGCATGGAAGTACTCAAATCCATCAAGATCCTGCAACCGGATGTCCCGGTGATCATCATCACCGGCTACGCTACCGTAGAAACGGCCGTCGATGCCATTAAAAACGGCGCATTTGACTACTTATCTAAACCATTCACGCCGCCACAAGTCAAGGAACTGGTCAACAAGGCTATTGAACAGCGCAAATTGTCCGGCGAAGGCGGCAGTCTCGGCAACACCCTCAACGAGCACCGCGGCTTCCATCGTTTCGTGGGTGACAGCAAGGCGATGCAAAAAGTCTATGGGCGGATTCTGCAGGTGGCCCCGACCGACAGCACGGTATTGATTACCGGCGAAAGCGGCACCGGCAAGGAACTGGTGGCTCGTGCCATCCACGAAAACAGCGCCCGCAAGGATATGCCGTTTGTCGCTATTGACTGTACCGCCCTGGCTGAGAGCCTGTTGGAAAGTGAGCTGTTCGGCCATGAGAAAGGCTCGTTTACCGGTGCCAGCCAGACCAAAGTCGGCTTATTCAAAGTCGCCAATGGCGGCACTCTGTTTCTCGACGAAGTTTCCAACATCAGCCTGAGCTCCCAGGCCAAGCTGTTGCGTGTCATTCAGGAGCGGGAGGTCACCCCGATCGGCGGCACCAAACCGCAACCGATTGATATCCGCCTGATTTCCGCCACCAATAAAAATCTGCGCGAATTGTCCAATGAGGGCGATTTCCGCGAGGACCTTTACTTCCGTCTCAACACCATTCCCATTGACATGCCGCCGCTGCGTGAACGCAGTGGTGACCTGCCGCTGCTGGTCGGTTATTTTTTACGTAAGTTTGCCGATGAGATCAACAAAGAGATCAAAGGCGTCAGTCCGGCAGCCATGAACCTGCTTGAAGACTATGATTTCCCGGGGAACGTACGCGAGCTTGAGCACATGATTGAACGGGCCGTGGTTTTAGCTTCGGGCGACATGATCATGCCCGGTGATCTGGGAATGCATGGTGATGAGCTGGTCGGCGCAGGTGACGATGACGGTTATGTTCCCGCCACCACCGAAGAACTCAAAGAAATCAAACGCAAATTGCGTGAAGAAGCGGTCAAGCCGATTGAAAAAAGCTTTGTTCTCGAAGCCTTGAAGCGTAATGACTGGAACATTACCCGTGCCGCTGAAGATGTCGGCATGTTGCGTCCCAACTTCCAGGCCCTGATGAAGAAACTTCAGGTCTCGGCCCGTGACCGCAAGGTCGACTGAACCGCTGCCGGATTGTCCCAACAAAATCAAACTTAAATTCAATCGTCATCCCCGCTTGCGCGAGGATGACGTCAAAACATAAGTCGCACCTGAAAAACCTGGACGAAAGTCCATCGTTGTCAACGAGCGGTCTGAACCAATAAAAACTCCGCCCGATCATTGACTTGCCGGAAGCGGCAGTCCTTTGTCGCTGCCGTTGACCGGCAGACGAATGGTGAAGGCCGTTCCTTTATCGGGACTGCTTTCGACCCGAATATCGCCGCCGTGGTTCTCAACGATGCCATAGGAAACGGACAGGCCAAGACCGGTGCCCTGCTGGTCTTTGGTGGTAAAGAACGGATCGAAAATCCGCTCCAGGTTTTCCCCGGAGATCCCGCAGCCGGTATCGGCAATACGGATCATCACCATCTCTTCATCAAACCAGGTCTTGATGGACAACTGGCCTCCGGCCGGCATGGCCTGAGCGGCATTGATGAAAATATTCATAAACACCTGCTCTAACTGATTGGGGTCCCCCTCCAGCTCCGGAATCTGCTTATCGTAATCACGCACAATCTCAACATCCTGAAACAGGGTCTGGTTTTCCACCAGAGCCAGAGTTTTATCGAGTATTGTGTTTACGGAAATAAAGGTCTTCATCGGAATGGATTCACGACCGAAATCCAGCAGTCCCCGAACAATTCCGGCGCAACGCTGAGTCTCCTGAGTGATGGTATCAAGGTCTTTTTTCATCTGGTCGCCGATCCCCGGAGTCTCGGCAGCCATGGAGGAGAACATCAGGATGCCGGTCAGCGGGTTATTGATCTCATGGGCGATACCGGCGACCAGTTTGCCCAGTGAGGCCAGTCGTTCGGAGCGCGCCAGGGTTCCCTGCATTTTCTGGATCTGCTGGGTCCGCTCCTCAACTTTGGCTTCCAGGGTATTGGCCCAGTTACGAATTTCGGCCTGAGATGCCCTCAGGCTGCGGGTCATCTGATTGGCACCGCGAGCCAGTTCGCCCAGTTCATCATTGGGCGCATCCTCGATCATGCTGCTCATATCCCCCGCGGAAATCCGCCGTTGGTGCTCAAGCAACACGTTAACCGGCGAGATAATCAACCGTTTGGTTAGCAGCAACAGGGCGACAAACAGCAACACCAACAGGACGCAGGTGAGAATCACAAAGTAATTGCGGAAGATGTCCACCTGAGCCATACGGTTCTTCAACGAAATCTGCACATCAAGAATGCCGTTGAGTTCACGATCCTGGGGATGGTAATGACATTCCGCCGTATAGCAACTGGGGTCGTTGTAAATGGCTTTGGTCACGCCGAGAAAGATCTCACCGTTTTCATCGTAGAAAGTCCGGCCACGCGCCGCGGTCGGCGCATACGCCAACGGCTCACCGGTATCCAGATGACAGATACTACAGCCTTCGGAGTTGTGCTGGATGATCGTCCCCACCTCCTGTTTATCGGTGGAGAAATTGATGATCCCTTCCTTGTTAAACAGACGGATACGGCGAATGCCGGGCATGGCGCCGACCTCATCGATCATCTGGTAGAGCATCTCCCGATCATCTTCAAGCATTTGATAATAGGTAGAGCGCAGGATGGTTTCGCTGAAATAATCCGCCTCGTGGAGGGAGTTTTCCAAGGTGATCTGGCGCTGAAAACGGACATTAACCACCACCGAGATAAACATGGTGATCAACAGAACCGTACTGATAACGGCCATGAATTTGACCAGAAGAGAAAAGCGCAACGCCATAATCGACCTGTGAGAGGGTTAACAAGAGAATACGAGTATGCACCGCTATATTGCGTTGATTACAGGAAAAAATCAAGTCGCAGTCCCGGCCCATGCGACACTTCCAAGCCTTGACACAGAGAACAACTGCGCTTCAGACCAGGCGCACTCAGCGATTTCGCACATAGCTGGCCAACAGCACGCCGCCGGCGACCAGACATAACCCGACACACAAGAACAGGTAACCGAATGTTTTGGCATTGCCCCAACCGAACATTTCCACCCCGGCCTTAAAAGCAATCAGATAGGTCCCGAACAAAGCCGACACCCCGCCGACCAGATTCAATACCAGGCCGAGAACACCCAGTGAAACAGCAAATTTTTTCATACGCATCCTCCTGGCAATCGTGCGCAGACTCTAGCAAACCGGCTCCCCGATCCCAAGTTTTTTCTCAACGGGCATGACAAAAGGCATGGAAGAACTCTGTCATCAAAACAAAAGGGAGTTGCCGAGGCAACTCCCTTTTGTACCAGACTTATTCCAGTGTCACTTAATGACTGCCGCCAAGGATGGCAATAACCATCAGAACCAGCAAGGTGACACCGATGGCAACCGCTGTGAAACCGAAGATTCTCAGAATCAGGCCGTACAGCGGGCTGGAGGTTTTCTCCTTGAAGAATTGCTCGGTAATACCCATCTCTTCATAGCGCTTCCACTGATCGCCACGCTCCTCGACGAATTCTTCCTTATGCATTTCGCCATTGAAAATAACGAAGTCCATCGGGAATTTCTCCGGACGCAGGTGCGTATTGAAGAAGTGGACCGAGAAGATAAAACCGGTGGCCAACAGCGCCTCGTCCGAGTGAACGATGGTCGCCACGTTGAACACCCAGCCGGGCAGGAACAAGCCGAAAAATTCAGGGAACCACAGCATCAGACCGGAGCCGCCGATGGCAAACATACCCCAGAAGACCGCGATGAAGTCGAATTTTTCCCAGTAGTTCCAGCGCTCGAAGGTCGGCTTGGGACCTTTCCACAAGAACCAGCGCACCATGCCGGTGACGTCTTTGATGTCACGGAAGTTCGGCATCAGAGAATCCGGACCGAACAGACGTTGCAGCCACATTCCCGGAATATCCTTACGGATAAACAGGAAGTTGATACTCAACACAATCGCCATGCCAAAGTAGACGAAGGTGATCACAGCACCAATACGGTGACCGAAAGCGGCATTGGCGGTGCCACCGTAGAAATCCATCATCACCTGAGCCCAGTGCTGACTGGAGAACTTCAGCGGCAGACCGGTCAAAGCCAGAATCAGGAAGCTGATGATAACCAGCAAGTGCATGAAGATGTGATAGTTCTGGAAGCGCTTGTAGACGCGATGACCGTCAGGAATTTCAATATGCGCTTTACCGGCGGCCAGAGCAGCCTTCTTCTCTTTGTTCTCGGCAATCCCGCGAATCATCCACATGATGGAATGGAGCCAGAACACGGAGAACGTACCCACCAGCAGCGTGGTCATGGCCCAGAAGGTGACGGCCAGCACCGGGTAGTTGTCAAAGTCGGCGTGATCACCGTGAGAATAGAACTTGCTGAACAGACGGCTTGAACCTTCATGGCACTTACCGCAGGTATCGGCACGATTCTCAATATTGATGGTCGCCGCGGGATTTTCTTCGGGATAGATGTCATGGCTGCCGTGACAGTCGGCGCAGGTGGCCGTCAGTTCAGGATAGCCGAGACGATAACTTTTACCATGATAGCTGGCCAGATAGGTATGAACCGCACCGCTGTACACCTCGTTGCGTTCCATCATCTCTTCGTCACCGTGACAGGTGATACAGGCATCGGTACCGAAGGAGCGGGCCACCTTCACATCACAGGTGGACAAACCGGTAATGGCATGCAGACCATGGCAGTCGGCACAAGAGGCGCCATCCTCATTGCCTTCGGCAATCGCCTTACCGTGAGTGGATTCGGCATAGCCTTCCATCTCGTGACAGTTGCTACACCCATTGACAATGGACATCTTGCCTGCGGACGCGGCCTCCAGCGTGTGGATGCCATCATGACAATCAACACAACCGACGTCGTTTTGTGCGTGGACACTGCCGGCATGCTCTTCAGCAATCGAATCATGGCAGTTGGCACAGTTCACGGGACCGGGCAACACGCCCTCGTCGACGTGAGCCGTCAGATCATCAACCTCATGACAATCAAGACATTCAAACTCTTGCTGGCCATGAACGGATGCCATAAAATCACTGGCTGTAACGACATCTTCGTGACATTCCAGGCAGGTTTCCATATCTGCCAGAGCACTCTGGGCGCCAAACAGCAGCAGAACTGCGGCGATCAGGCCCAACGATACCCAACGCGATACCCTTTTCTCCATTAAACACTCCTTACGTCAGCAGATTGCCGGCCGCCCCCGAGCAATAAAGCTCTCTACCTGGCCGACACAACGTCTAATTGAGCGCGCCACACGGCTACGTTGCGCTCATACTGTATGTTTTTTTTATACAGAGCTACGCTTACTAACACGAAATAACAAACAAAGTCAATCCATCAAATGTATACAATCTATGATTCATTTTGCAATGAACATCCGTTCTTTCAACGTTTTCACCCAGAACAGATCACGCCCTTCCAATGCGATCATGTGTCCAATGCCGCCGCATTCAAAACAGCATGGAATTGAGATAACTGCTTGCATCGCCGCAACTTTTTAATCAGCGGCTGCAGTGCCGGATCAACAAAGGCGTCAAGGACATTTTTTAATTTGCTCAACACCTGCCGCTCCCCGCAAAACAACTGCATGTACCTTTCGGACAGACGATTAAAATAAACGGTCATCTGGTGCAGGTATTCCGTTGCGTTCGGCGATGCGACATGACAACGAATCCGGGGAAACAACCACGGATCAGCAATGGCCCCGCGTCCCAGCATCAGCCCGGCGGCACCGGTCTGGCGGGCCACCTGACGGGCTCGCTCACTTGTGAACAAATCGCCGTTGGCGATCACCGGCAGGGGCGTGCCCGCGACAACCCGTGCGGTGATGGCATGATCCGCCTCACCCGCATATTTCTGCACCACCGTGCGTGGATGGAGGACAATAAAGTCGACGCCGCAATCCTCAAACACTGGCAATACGTCGAAAATCTGCTCTGGGTCTTCATAACCGGCGCGCACTTTGACGGACAACGATCCGTCAAAGACAGCCCGCACAGCCCGCAGGCAGTCAACAATTTTCTCCGGTTCCTGCAACATGGCGCCGCCGGTTTTCCCTGTCGTCGTCCGACCAAAGGGACAGCCCATATTGATATTGACATGACGCCCACCGAGATCGGCCACGATCTTAGCCGCTTCAGCCAGAGACTCACTGCGATGGCCAATCAGCTGCACGACCAAAGGCACACCCGCCGCATCCGCCTGGATTTCCCGGCGGTCACTGGCCGTAATCCGCTGGCGAGCCACATGACTGACGCGAACAAATTCGGTAAAAACAACATCGGGCTGTCCAATATCACATTGAACAGCCCGCATGGCTCGATTGGTCAGCCCCTGCATCGGAGCCAGCATCAGGGGAGACGTACCCTTTTGCCAAGGTAACGTTTTCACAGCGGCCTAGCCTTCTTTTTCCTTGGCAAATGCCGTGAGAAAGTGCCCCAGCTTCTCTTTTTGCTCCACGGTCATCGGATCAAATTCAATCCCCGTCGAGAACAAGCCGCCCTCATGGTCCATACAATGCACCACTTCGCCGGAAAACTCGAAAATGTCTTCAGCGGCGCCGACACTCAGGTTGAGGCGTTGGCCAATCGGCAACGGGATGTGAACCTCGAGCAACAGGCCGCGCAGGCTGGCATCAAGGGTCTTACCCATATACTCGCCATCACCATTGGCGGGATCCTGAAAGGTAAAATAAACAAAATTCAGTGTGTTGTACCGTGGATCACGGCGTCGTTCTTGTCGTTCCATCGCCTTACTCCTTGGCTGACCGGTCGTCGGCTAATCCTGAGCCTTGGTCGCTACAATAATATAGACGGGATTATGAGCTTCAAAAACCTTGTAGTCGGTATTGCTACTGGTCCGGGCCACATTGAGGGTTGTGACATCCACCTGATATCCCGAATTTTCAAAAAAGTCACTCGATGCCACCAGGGTATCGAGGGTCATCGCGGTCAGAACCACCCGGCCATCTGCAGGCAAGCGCTCATCCACCGCTTCAAGCAATTCCCACAAATTGCCACCGGATCCACCGATAAACACTCGATCCGGATCGGGCAGATCTTCCAGGCAGTTCGGTGCTTCACCTTCCACCACCCGGACATTGCGCGGATGAAACGTGTTCAGATTCTCGCGTAAAAACTTGATGTATTCAACATTGCGCTCCACGGCAAAAATCCGACCGTGAGGCAACAGAAAATCCGCCTCGATACTGATGGAACCACTTCCGGCGCCGATATCCCACAATACCATGTCATGGCGCAACTGCAATTTGGCCAGAGCCACCACCCGCACCTCTTCCGGGGTGATCTGCTTTTTCATGGTTAAAAACGCGCTATCGGCAATACCCAGAGTGGGGAGAGTCTGCGATGCGGCATTATCGTAGCGCTTGATGAGAATCAGCACGTTAAGTTCCGCGGCCTGCATCGTCGGCAGTTCCTGAACCGTGGTCTTGACAATGCGCTCTTCACTTGTACCGAGGTTCTCGCACAGATAGACGGTATAGCCGTCAAAACCACGGCGCAACAGCTCACCGGCAATATCCGCCGGGGTATGGCGGGCATCGGTGAGGACGGCGGCCTTGTCATTGGCAATAATCCGGTCACCGATATCGGCCAAGGTCCGTTGCTCAGTGGAGATAAACACCGCATCATCCCATGGCTCCTTAATCCGCGAAAACGCAGATTGAACCGAGCTGACATTGGGGACAAATTCAAGGCGTTCCTTGGGCAGATTACGCAGCAGATTACGGCCGATACTGAAAAACAGCGGATCACCGGAGGTCAAAACCACGATCGGTCCCGGCTGGTCTTTCACCAACTGCGACAAATCATCGTTGCCGCTCAGCGCCACTTTTTCCACGTCAAGATCGCCGAACAGCTCCAGCAAGCGCGGAGCGCCATAAAGAACCCGCGCCTGGCGCACCAGACTCAAGGCCCGGGCACTAAACCCCTCCTGCCCTTCAATCCCGGCACCAACCACATAGACGATTCCCATATAATCTACCCCTCCTTATTTATTAAGCCAACACAGACTAACCAGTTCAGGCTTCCTCGTCAAGACAGGAGCACTCCTCCATGGCAATTTCCAGCCGTTCCCAGATCTCATCGCGCCCCTCTTTGGTCAACGCCGAGAACAAGGTAAACGCTTCCGCCGGTAATCCGGTCGCCTCGACAATCGGCGTAATCTGCGCCGCACGCCGGTTGCGGCTGACTTTATCCACCTTGGTGATCACCGGAATGGTCGGTACTTCGTACTCCTCCAGCCAGTCAAGCAACTGCAGGTCCTCCTCGCGCGGGACGCGGCGAATATCGAACAACACCACCACGGCGCACAGGGATTGACGACTCTGCAGATAGGTCTGAATCATGGGCCCCCACTGCTTCTTCACCGCCATGGGCACCTTGGCAAAACCGTATCCGGGCAGATCGACAAGATAGAGTTCGCCGTTAAGGTCAAAGAAGTTGATCAGCTGTGTACGCCCCGGTGTCGACGAGGTGCGCACCAGGCTTTTACGCTGCACCATGACGTTGAGCAGCGAACTCTTACCGACATTACTGCGCCCGGCAAAGGCGATTTCCGGGCGTTCCTCCGCCGGATAATTACCGGGACGGGTGGCGCTTTTAACAAACTGGGCCGTTTTAATCTGCATTCAAACCTGCGCTTTCATGACGACTGACGGAATGGACCTTGCTGCGTCGTTTATGACGATAAAGAGCCTGATCAGCCTTTTTCAACATCTGTTCCGGGCTGGACACGTCGCCATCCGGCAAACTGGCCACCCCATAACTTAACGAGACCGGCACCAGGCTGTCTCCATAGAGCATGCCCTGGCGACTGAGTTCCTTGCCCATCCGTTCCATGAGCAGACCGGCACGTTCGCCATCGGTCTGCGGCAACACTAACACAAATTCATCGCCGGCATAACGGGCCACCAGATCGGTTGTCCGGCTGTAGCGTTGCAGGCAATCGGCCAGATACTGCAGCAGCAGATCGCCGGCATCATGACCATGACGGTCATTGACCTGCTTAAAGTCATTGAGATCAATAAACACAACGGACAGTGCCGTCTCGTATCGGCACGCCCGGTCATATTCCCGTTGCAGGGCCTCGCCGAGCACCCGACGATTAAGCAGGCCGGTGAGCGGGTCAAGACACGCCAGCGACTGCAGTTTCTCATGAGCGGTGACGTTGGACAGACAGATGGCCACCTTGAGAGCCAGGCGTTCCAACAGAACCGTATTAAGTCCCGGAGCGAACCGCCGAACATCGACATCGGCCTGATTCAAAGTGCCGATCACCACCCCGTCCAGGGTAATCGGTGCCACGGCCAGGGAACGTACGGCATAGTGCTGATCTTTCGGCAACAGGGGTAAATAGCGGTGTAACTGTTCATTGACCAGTTGTACCGAGAGGTCATCATCAATCAGGCGCTGCAGCTGATGACGATCGATCAGGTTAATCCGCTGCCTCTCGCCGCACAGGCCCCCGCACTGCTGCAACATGGCGGCCACTTCCGTGTCGGCAATCAACGAGAACCACACAAAAGGCACCTGAAAAACATCGGAGATCTCCTTGAGCAAGGTGTCAAAGAAATCGGCGAAATTCAAGGTGGCAAGAATCTTCAGTTCCACCTTGTAAAATTTTTCAGCCAGCTGCTCGTTTTCACGAACCCGCTCAAAAAGACTTTTGTCATGACGCATGGTGAGTTACCCTTGAATCAGCACGGCTTGTCAACGCCTCCATTTCGAGATCCGGCCATCCGTTTGTCACATTGTTGTATCATAGCAGAGCCGGCGCATCTGTCGTTACATTTTCCATACCCGCCGCCGCCAGGCGTTTCGATGCACAATCGATCACCGGGCGCCACAGCAATACTGTTCTTGCCGGTGAGATTGATCCAGCCCCGTCCGCAAGCCCACAACCGATTGCGGCCACTCAGGCCGGGCAGCCCCCCCTCCAGTCCATAGGGAGCAAACACCCGACGCTCTGAAAGAATGGACGCGGTCAGCGGTTGCAAAAACTCGAGTTCCCGAATCAAGCCGTTGCCCCCCACATGATGGCCACAGCCGCCGGAACCATAACGGATGGCAAATCGGCGCAGGACCACCGGATAGCGCAGTTCAAGAATCTCCGGATCGGTGATGCGGGTGTTGGTCATATGGGTATGCACGCCGGAACAGCCATCCCACTCCGGACCGGCGCCGCTGCCGCCACCGATGGTCTCGTAATAGCCGAACTGCGCATTACCGAAGGTCAGGTTATTCATACAGCCCTGCGATGCCGCCACACAACCGAAGGCCTTGAACAGCACATCGACAATCCGTTGCGAGGTCAGCACATTGCCGCCGACCACGGCGGCCTGTTCATCCGGCGCCAAAATCGACCCGTCCGCCACACTCAGTCGAACCGGACGCAAGCAGCCGTGATTAAGGGGGATCGGTTCGGCCACCAGACAACGCAACGCATAGAGGATGGCCGACCAGGTGACCGCCTGCGGCGCATTGAGATTGCCCCACTGCTGTTCATCGCTGTCGCGAAAATCGAAATGGGCCACGCCGTGCGGATCAATATCCACGGTCAGGCGCAGGGCCGTGCCGTCATCGAGAAAATCTTCGGCCGTGAGCCGGCGTTGGCCACCATGACGCGCCACCAGCTGCAACAGGCCGTTACGTACAGCGGCTTCGGCATGGTCCTGAATATAGCCCATATAGGCCTGGACACAGGCCAAACCAACCTGGTCGATCAGCTCAGTCAACAAACGGCCGCCACACTGATTGGCCGCCACCTGCGCCCGGAAATCGGACAGATTGTCCTCCAGCCGGCGACTGCCCGCCGCACTGAGGACCTCGCGCAATCGCTCTTCCTGAAACACCCCGCCGACAACCAGCGTCATGCGCCGGATCGCACAACCTTCTTCGTCAAGCGTGCGCGAAAACGGCGGCATGGAACCCGGCGTCACACCGCCGATATCCGCATGATGGCCGCGATTGGCCACGTACAGGACAATACGACCGTCTTGCCAGACTGGGGTGATCACCGTCATATCGGGCAGGTGGCTGCCGCCCATGGCCGGATGATTACTGAGCAGCACATCGCCGGGCTGAAGCGGTGGCGCATCGGCGGCAATCTGC
Source organism: uncultured Desulfuromonas sp. (assembly GCF_963676955.1). Classification (NCBI taxonomy): domain Bacteria; kingdom Pseudomonadati; phylum Thermodesulfobacteriota; class Desulfuromonadia; order Desulfuromonadales; family Desulfuromonadaceae; genus Desulfuromonas; species uncultured Desulfuromonas sp. The sequence continues at coordinate 446,394 of NZ_OY781461.1, forward strand.
GCCCGCACCGCCTCGCCCATGGCACCGAGATGCACCGGCGTGTGCGGCGCATTGGCGATCAGGGCACCATCCGCATTGAACAGGGCGCAGGAAAAATCACAGCGTTCTTTGATATTGGTGGAAATAGCGGTGCGCTGCAAGGCGTAGCCCATCTGTTCGGCAATCGACATGAAGCGATTGCTGAACAACGCCAGCTGCACCGGGTCGAGAGCCGTCGTATACTCCTGAGCGCGTGCCTGCACGGTGATCGTCAGATCGCCGTCCGCGTTAAAACGGGCCAGACAACCCGGCTCGACCACCACCGTTGCCGTATCGCGAATCAACAGCGACGGCCCGACCAGCTCCGCGCCGGCGCAGCGATCCCGCCACGGATAAACGGGGATGTCATGGCGGTTGCCATCAAACCAGCAGTCGACCATCGCCAACGGCTCATTCAGCTGACCTGTTGCGACGTCATGCGCTTCCCGGGGCGTGTCCCGGCTAGCCACAGCACGCACCCGCACATCATCAACGTCAATGCCCGCCTGCAGCTCAAAACCGTATTCGCGCCGATAGGCCGCGCAAAACGCCCGCGCATAGTCGCCATCGTCCGGTTGAGCGATCATCATGGCGTGATCGGTTCCGGCATAACGCAGGTTGAGATAGAGGCGGCAATCAATCTGGTCGCGCTTCAGCCCCTGGTCGATCAAGGTCTGACAGGCCTGCTCGGCCAGCTGTTTCTGAACAGCTTCGAGCTGCTCCAGCACCGCGACCGACAGTTGCCCACTGGCCGCCTGTTGCAGCTCGCACACCGGCTGCGCCAGCTCCATGCCGTACGCCGACAGGATGCCGGCATGGCGATGGATAAAGATGGTTTCCATGCCCAGTTTACGCGCCATGGCACAGGCATGTTGGCCACCGGCGCCGCCAAAACAAGCCAGCACATGCTCGGCCAGGGCAAAGCCCTTCTGCACCGACACCGCGCGCACCGGCCGGGCCATCTGCTCGTTGGCCACGTCGAGAAAACCCGCCGCCACCTGTTCGGCGGTCATGGACGGACGTTCCTGCTCAATGAGCCAGCGGTTGACTTCCTCGGTCAACACGGCAAAGGCCTGACGGGTGGCGTCCAGATCCAAAGGCTGTCGCTCGTCTTCACCAAAAATTTTCGGGAAAAAATCCGGCTGCAACCGCCCCAACAGCAGGTTGGCGTCGGTCACGGTGAGATGGCCCCCTTTGCGGTAACACACCGGGCCGGGATGCGCTCCGGCCGACTCCGGACCGACCTCAAACATGCCGTGACGGAAAAACAACCGCGAGCCACCGCCGGCCGCCACGGTCTGGATATTGAGCTGCGGCGCCTGGATGCGGGTTCCGGCAATCTCGCTGTGCTGGATCAGATCATAGTCGCCGTCAAAACGTGACACATCGGTCGACGTGCCGCCCATGTCAAAGCCGATCACCGGCCGCTCCGGAAAAGCCCGGCGACAGGTTTGGGCAAAGCCGACCACGCCCCCGGCCGGCCCGGATAACAAGGCGCGGCTGCCGCTGAAGGCCGGAGCGGGAACCAATCCGCCATCGGAGGTCATAAAACGCAATTCGCACTGCGCCAAGCCATCGCTGAAACCGTGGCGAAACCCGTCACTGTACCGGCGGATTTTCGGTGTCAGGTAGGCATCGACCACCGTGGTGTCACCACGCGCAACCAGCCGTGCCGTCGGCATCACCTCATGCGACAACGACACCTGGCCAAAGCCGAGCTCCTCGGCCAGTGCCCCCACCCGTCGTTCGTGGTCGGGGCAGGCATAGCCATGGGCAAACACCACGGCGACACTGTCATAGCCCTGTTGGCGCAGGTGTTCCAGCTGAGCGCGCACCGGTTCCATCTGCGGCGGCTGGAGAATCCGATAGCCGCGGCCGTCGTTGCCGGTGACATCCGCCTGTTCCTGCGGTTGCGCCGGACGAATGCGCTCATCAACCTCGACCACCTGCGCATAGAGCGGCATTGGCCGCTGGATATGCAGCGCAAACAATTCGGGACGGGCCTGGTCACCGATCTGCAACAGGTCGGCAAACCCGGCACTGATCAGCAAGGCGGTTTTCGCCCCTTTATGTTCGAGCAGGGCGTTGGTGGCGACGGTTGTCCCCATCCGTACCGAAGCAATGCCCTCGGAACTGAAGGATTCCGGCAACGCCTCGCCGCCGATCCGCTCAAGGATGCGGCGGATACCCTCACGCGGCGCATCCGGATAATTGCGCGGATCCTCCGAAAGCAGCTTATGAACATAGCTGCGCCCGTCGGGCAACTGGGCGTACACATCGGTAAACGTGCCACCACGATCAATGGCAAAACGGATTCCGGACCAGGGCACCGTCATCCTCTCCTCCATCCTCACTTTTTATTCTGGTCAAGGCCTTTACTGACCATCTCGTACAGATCCGCCGACAGCTTGCTTTTTGCTTGCAACTGCTGCAAAGCCTGCTTCATCAATCCACTGCGTTTGTCGTCATAGCGGGGCCAACGCAGCAGCGGCGAGACCAGGCGGGCGGCAATCTGCGGATTGAACGGATCGATGAGCGCCACCTGATGGGCGAGAAAATCATAACCGGAACCATCCTCGGCGTGAAAACGCACGGCATTGCCCTGGCAAAATACGCCGATCAAGGCGCGAACTTTGTTGGGATTGTGCAGGTTGAAGGCCGGAGTGCCCATAAGGCGTTGCACCTGCTCCAGGCAATCTTCGCGACGCGAACGGGCCTGGATCGCCAACCATTTTTCCACCACCAGAGGATCGTCCTGCCAGGTGGCGTAAAACGACTCGAGGGCCTGACGACTGTCACGATTGTCATAGTCGGCCAGCAGGCCCAGAGCGGCACTGACATCGGTCATATTACGCCCGGTCGCATACTGAGTGAGAATCAGCTGCCAGACCATCTCATCCTGCGGTGCCAGAGCGGCCAGATAACTGAGGCAGAGATTTTTCAGTCGGCGTTGCCCCACCGCCTGAGGCGTCACCACATACGGTCCGCCGTCGTCGCAACGCCGATACACGGCAAGAAGATCCTCTTTAAGCCGCACGGCCACTTGGTGGCGAACAAACTCCCGCGCGGTAAAAATCGCCTGCGGATCGACTTCATCCATCTGCTCGGCGAGATAGCTCTCCAGCGGCAACGTCAGCGCCAAAGCCAACAGGGAGGGGTCGGTTTGTTCATCGAGCAGACTGGTACGGAACGCCTCGAGGAATGCCTCATCGAGGACGAGGTCCCGACCATCACGCAGGCACGCCACCAGATCAAGCAGCAGACGACCGGCAAAGCGCTGACTGGCATTCCAGCGGTTAAACGGATCGTTATCATGGGCCATCAGAAAGGCCAGCTCATCATGGGATGTTGCCATCTCCAGCTTGACCGGCGCGGAAAAATCACGCAGCAGTGAGACCACGCAGCCTTGTTCTACCTGATCGAAACAAAACCGCTGGCGCGATTCCGTCACCGACAGCACCCGCTCTTTAGCAGTCGGCTGTGCGGGCTCATCCACCAGATGGAGCGGTTGCGGTGTGCCGTCCGGGCCCAGCAGCGCCAGACGCAACGGGATATGAAACGGCTGTTTATCCGGCTGCCCCGGCGTCGGCGGACAACTCTGCGTCACATCAAGGGTCAGTTGACGACGCGGTTCATCGTAGTGCTGTTCAACATGAAGCACCGGCGTCCCGGACTGAGCATACCAGCGCCGAAACTGGCCCAGATCAACACCGCCAGCATCTTCCATGGCCGCGACAAAATCATCGGTGGTCACCGCCTGACCATCGTGACGCTGCACATAGAGGCGGATGCCGGCCATGAAACCATCCCGACCGAGCAAGGTCTGCATCATACGGATCAGTTCAGCACCTTTATTGTAAACGGTCATGGTGTAAAAATTGTTGATCTCAACATAGGATTCGGGGCGCACCGGATGGGCCATCGGCCCGGAATCCTCGGCAAACTGATGGCTCTGCAGGATGCGCACTTCTTCAATGCGTTTGACGGCCGGCGAATTCATGTCCGCGGAAAACTCCTGGTCACGAAAAACGGTCAGCCCCTCTTTAAGGCTGAGTTGAAACCAGTCACGACAGGTGATGCGGTTGCCGGTCCAATTGTGAAAATACTCGTGGCCGACCACGCCTTCAATGTTGAGAAAATCATCGTCGGTGGCGGTTTCCGGTCGGGCCAGAACATACTTGGAATTAAACACATTAAGACCCTTGTTCTCCATGGCACCCATGTTGAAATCATCCACGGCAACAATCATGAAGCGGTCGAGGTCGTATTCAAAGCCAAAGCGTTTTTCATCCCAGGCCATGGCTTTTTTCAGCGACAGCATGGCGTGATCGCACTTGTCGGCATTGCGCGCCTCAACATAGATCTGCAGCAACACCTCGCGTCCCGACAGGGTCGTGAACGTATCCTCCCGGCAGACCAGATCACCGGCGACCAGGGCAAACAGGTAACTGGGTTTGAAGAACGGATCGTGCCAGCGCGTCAGGTGACGGCCATCGTCCAGATCACCCTGTTCCACCAGGTTGCCGTTGGACAGCAGCACCGGAAAACGCTGCTTATCGGCACGGATCGTCGTGGTGTAACGGGTCATGACATCGGGACGATCGGGGAAATAGGTAATCCGGCGAAAGCCTTGCGCCTCACACTGAGTGCAGAAATTTCCGCTCGACAGATAGAGACCTTCCAACGCCTTATTGGCCCCGGGGTCAATCTCAGTAACCAGGGTCAACTCAAACCGGTCCGGGACATTGGCAAACACCAGGCCACCGTCCTGACGGCGGTAGTCCAACTCCGTCAACGGGGTGCCATCAAGCAGCACAGAGATCAGCGGTTGCCCGGCACCGTGCAGGCGCAGCGGTTCGTCCGCAGCAACCTGATCCTTGCGCCGATAACGTGCCCGCGACAGAACACGGGTCTGGTGAGGCTCCAGATCAAATTCGAGGTCGAGCTGTTCAACCTCAAACGGATAGGGAACATAATCTTTGAGATAGGTGGGTTGCGGTTGTTCTGCCATAACGTGTTCTCCTGCGGCGGACAATTCGCCGGGTTGATCCGTCAAAACAAAAAGGCCCCACTCCGGTCACGAAGCGGGGCCACTTATGACCTCAACGGGCAAAGACACCACACTACTCGATCAGAATGGCATCATTGTCGTCATCATCATTGTGTTCAATACGCGGCACCTGATCGCCGGACAGCATCTTGCCGTCACGATCCATCACCCGGTCATCATCGAGAATAATCAGACCGGTTTTATCCACCACGTCTTTTTTGTAACGATACTGGTATTCCATGTTCTTTTTACGCAGGTTGTAGCTCATGAACATCCACACCAGGCCGAGCACGGCACCAACGGCCAGCACCACCGCCAGACCGATAAACAGGTAGTGGGCGGTCCGTTCGCCAACATGGCCGATCACCGCCAGAATGCCATCGAGTTTGTAGACCACGCCCGACAGCACCACCAGCAACAATAGCCCCATCAGAAACGGAATCTGGCGGATGACATAGATGAAGGCATGAAACTTGTGGATACGGGTCTGCTGCTCCGAAGCCGTCAAGCCAATGCCGGTCTCTGAAGAGCCCGACGGCTGATGACCATACAGGTAGCGATCAAACCCCAACACAATGACACCAAGTAGAAAGGTGATGGTCAACGGCACAATAAAGGCGGCAAAAAAGTACGATTTCCAGGGAAACGGCACATTCTCCGGGCCCAACTGGCTGAGAAAACTGACGAAAAAGATAAAACCTTCAATGACCCCGATCAGGATCAGGTATTTGATAAACAGATCTTTAAGCTCTTCGCGGGCAAACAGAGCGGCAATCCCTTTACGAGGCTCCGTATTCTGCTCTTGCGAATCGTTCTGTTGTTTTTCACGCTCTGGCATGATGACAACTCCTGCATAAACACACCGACATAACACTACATCGTTGCGCGATCCGACCGCACAACATAATAACCCCTCACAAATCGCCTACTATAGAGCATTTCTCGTACAATGTCTGTTGAAAAAAACACGGTCAACGTCTTGCGACACCGGCCCTGCCAATGCACAACAGGCCGCAGGATGGACATCTCTGCGGCCTGCATCAGGGGAATCCCTCGAAACTGCGTAAACGAAAAACTAACTCTTCGCCAAGGCCTGATCAATATCGGCAATAATATCCTCGACATTCTCAATACCAACGGACAGCCGGATCAGGTCGGGCGTGACCCCAGAAGCGATCTGCTGTTCTTCACTGAGCTGGCGATGGGTGGTACTGGCCGGATGCAGCACGCAGCTGCGCACATCACCAACATGAACCACCATGGCAATCAGCTTGGTGCTTTCCATGAAGCGACGACCGGCCTCCACGCCGCCTTCGATACCAAAAGTCAGCACGCCACTGGCGCCCTTGGGCAAATATTTCTGCACCCGATCATAGCTGGGATGACTCGGCAGCCCCGGATAGGACACCCATTTAACTTTGGGATGCATCTCCAGACGTCTGGCCACTTCAAGAGCATTTTCACAGTGGCGTTGCATGCGCACGTGCAGCGTTTCCAGGCCATGGTTGAACATAAAGGTGTTAAACGGTGACGGACTGGTGCCCAAATCGCGCATCAGTTGGACGCGGGCCTTGATGATATAGGCCATATTGCCGAATTTCTCCGTATAACACAGACCATGGTAACTGCTGTCAGGCTCGGTCATTTCCGGGTAGCGGCCATTGGTCCAATCAAACTTGCCGCTGTCGACGATGACGCCGCCAACGCTGGTGGCATGGCCGTCAATATATTTGGTTGCCGAGTGAATGACAATATCGGCACCGTGCTCAAACGGACGGCATAAATAGGGGGTACCAAAGGTGTTATCGATAATCAGCGGCACCTGCATCTCTTTGGCCACGGTCGAGAATTTCTCAAAATCGAGCACATTGAGGCCGGGATTGCCAATGGTCTCGGCAAACAGGACCCGCGTCTCCGGACGGAAATGACTCTTAATTTCGTCAATACCGGCTTCCGGATCGACAAACGTCACTTCAATGCCCATCTTCGGCAGCGTATTGTAGAACAGCGAATAGGTGCCGCCATACAGGGTGCCTGCCGTGACCACATGTTGGCCACTGCGGCAGATATTGAGAATCGACAGCGTACTGGCCGCCTGACCGGAAGAGGTAGCCAATGCGCCGACGCCCCCTTCCATCTCGGCCATTTTCTGTTCAAAAGCGGCCCAGGTGGGATTACCGATACGGGTATACATGGGATCAAAGCAATCCAAATCGAACAGACTCGCCATATGATCGGCATTGTCGTATTTAAATGTCGTGCTCTGTACGATTGGGGTGACACGCGGCTGCGCCGACTCGGGACGATAGCCGCCCTGAATCGCCAGAGTCTCTACGCTCCATTGCTCTTCCATATTCTCTTTACTCCTTTACTTAAAACCCGATAATCTCCCCGGCGGACCAAAGCCATGTGCCCGGGAGCTGACATGATGCGATAAGGCCCATGAGGCTACCGTGTTTTCGGTAAAAAGTCACTACGCAAAATCGCCGGAATGGGCATGTAACAGGCCGCCCGAACAACGACGAAACCTGTGATCTTCTACCCGGTAGGGTCGAGACAGCCATCATGCGATCATTTTTACCCTGTCGTAGCTGCCAACCGCACCCCAATCGGCTGTTTTTCCACCTTTGATGAAGTCAAATGTTGATTTCCGCCCCCGATTCTGGTTAGATATGAAGTTCATAAATTTGTATACAATTGCCTTGTGCATTATATTTATTCGACTGTTTTTTATAGTGAATTTCAATGAGTTGTCCGGGAGGAGTTTATGAAAAAATCTGTGGCCGTTTTTGGCTTAATCCTGATGATGGGTCTGTTTTTTACGACCAACACGCTGGCAGAAGAGACACTGACTGACGCTGATTGCGTCAAATGTCACATCAATGCCGTTAAAGATGTCGCCGCCCACGGCGCCGCGCATGCCGACATGGGCTGCCGCGACTGTCACCTGGAGCATCCGCCGCTGGGTGACCGGGTCATCCCGCAATGTTCCCTGTGCCACGCGCCGGATGAAACCGCCCACTACACGCTGGACAACTGTGTCGGCTGTCACTACCCGCACCATCCGCTTGACATCGATTTCACCGCTCTTGACAACGTCAAACCGGCCTGCATCTCCTGTCACCCCGAGCAGGGTGAAGAGATGGCCGCTCGTCCCAGCCTGCACTCCGAGCAGGACTGTAACGCCTGTCACAATGCTCACGGTCTGGGTGAAGGCCAATACCAGAACTGTCTTGACTGTCACGAAGGGCACTCCCCGAGCATGACGGTCAATGATTGCACCCTGTGTCACAAGCCGCACAGCCCGAAAGAGGTCACCTACAACGATCTGCCTTCGCAACTGTGCGCCGCCTGCCATGAAGACATTGCCGCCATGCTCGACAAGTCGAACAAAAAGCACCATGACCTGACCTGCTCCGAGTGTCACGTCGATGAGCATAAAACCATCACACCGTGCATCGACTGCCATGGCAAACCCCACGGCATCATGCACGAAAAATACCCGACCTGTGTTGAGTGTCATATCGACCCCCACGCATTGGCCGAATAACACCAACAGCGGGCGCCGACACGTTTTACAACGGCGCCCGCTGTCAGTCTTTTTTATCATCTCTTTGACGGTTGGTTTCCATGATGTGTAGTGCTCACGCAAAACGTCTGTCGGCAGGTGCGCTGCTGCTTTTCTCGCTGTTGTTTTACGTCCCATTGTGTTTTGGCGAGATCACGGCTGTTCCCCTGACGGACGCCGACTGTATCAAATGTCATCATCAACCCTCCGTGGACATTCGTGACCACGGTGGCGCCCATCGCGATGATATGGGCTGCCTCGGCTGCCATGAAAACCATCCGCCTCTCGGTGATGCGGTGATTCCGGAATGCAGTGACTGCCACAGTGGCGATGACCACAAGCACTTTGCACTCGACGATTGCAGCAGCTGCCACAACCCTCACGCTCCGGGCATCAATGACCTGAGCGCCTTGGATGAGCCGAAAAGTGCCTGTCTGAGCTGTCACGAGGACGTCGGCACAGCCATGGAGCAGACCCCGAGCCTGCATGCCGAGCAGCAGTGTAACGACTGCCACAACGAGCACGGCACCGATGACGGCCAGTTTTCCACCTGCATTGACTGTCACGATAAACACAGCCCGGACATGACGTATCAGGACTGCCTCGGTTGTCACCAACCTCATGCGCCGACCATCTATCTGTGGAATGAGGACACCCCGGCAGATCAATGCGCCGCCTGTCATGAGGATCAGGTCAGCGAGCTCTCCAGCAAAGGTGAAGCGCACGGTTCCGATATCCACTGCAGCGATTGCCACAGTGCTCACCCGCCTCACGAAGAAGGGGTCATTCCCGCCTGTGCCGACTGCCATGCACCGAGCGATCATCCTCATTACAAGCTGGACAACTGCGTAGCGTGTCACCGCCCGCACGCCCCGTTGGAGATCGACCTGACGGCGGTTTCACCGATCAAACCGGTATGTATTTCCTGTCACGAAGCACCACAACAGGAGATGCACCAGTGGCCCAGCGCCCATGGCGATATGGACTGCAACGAGTGCCATCAGGAACACGGTGACGCCATGTCCTGCCTGGACTGTCACGATGGCCATAACGACAGTATGTCCTATCGCGATTGCCTGCGCTGCCATCAACCTCACAGCCCGCTGGCATTGCGCTTCTCACAGGCCGGTATTAAATCCGACCTGTGCGGCAGCTGTCACCGCGGTCAGTTGAAACAGCTGTCCGGCAACACCACAGGTCACGCCGATGTTCAATGCGTGTTCTGTCACCGTCGCACCCATAAGGTGATCCTGACGTGCGACAACTGTCATGGGGAACCCCATGATTCAAGTATTCATCAACACTTTACGGATTGTGCGCAGTGCCACAATGGGCCGCATAACCTGAAAAACTAATCCGGCAACCACAAGAGGTCAGCCATGACAATACGCTCAACTGTTTTCATTCCCTTGCTGTTCCTGGCCATGTCGCTGGGAAACCTCTCGACAGCGGATGCTGAAGGCGATGTCTTTTCTCAGTCCATCGAACCGATGACCACGCTGGAGTGCGCCCGCTGCCACGAACAGGTCTTCACCGACCTGCGCGATCAGGGCGGTGCCCACAAGATGGTGTGTCGGGATTGCCATGAGACCTTTCACAATTTTTCCAAAGAGCTCACCTGGCAGGAGCGGGTTCCGGCCTGCACGACCTGTCACGATTACCCGCACGGAGAGTCGGACACGATGTCGGCCTGCCTGACCTGTCACAGCAACGCCCATGCTCCGCTGACCAGCCTCAGTCTCGACACGCTTGAACCTCTGTGCAACCAGTGTCATGAGCAACCGGCCGAGGAGATGACCCAACCCAGCGCTCACAGCGATATGGCGTGTACGGAATGTCATCAGGAACGTCATGGCTATCTGCCCAAATGCATCGAATGCCACGAAGAGCCGCATTCACCGTTTATCAGCAGTCAGGCGTGCATGCAATGCCATCCGGTGCACCATGTCAGCGACCTGTTGTACAGTGATACGATCGACAACAGCGCCTGCGGCGGCTGTCATGAAGAGCCTGCCAACGCGCTCAAACAGGGCCACCTGGCGCATTCACTGCTCAACTGCACGTTTTGCCATGCCGACGAACACGGTGCCATTGCCACGTGTAGCGACTGCCATGACACACCGCACAGTGCCGAGATGCTTGAAGGTTTCAGTGGCTGCAATGATTGCCACGGCAATCCTCATAACTTACTGCCCGGTTCCTGATCGGTGCCGCAACGAAGGATACTCGCATGAATCCGCGCAATAAATTGCTTCTCAATAGTGTGCTTTTCATCAGCTGCATTCTGCTGGCCGGTGGCGCCATGCTGTACAACTACGGTTATAAGCTATGCTGGCAATGCTCCACCCACGACTATTACGAGCGCGGCAAGGAGTTTGTCACCCACGCCGAAGACGAATTGCAACGCACCGGTGTTGACTTCATCCGCCTCGCCGCGGATCGTGACGATCTGGATGCCCAGCTGTTATTGGCGGAGAGCTATACCACGAAGTTGCCTCAGGGATACGTCAGTGACACACCGGATGCGCAAAAAAAACTGAGCACCCTGGTGGTCAAAAACCGCACGATTGCCGGAAAACTGCTTTCTCAAGCCTACAATCGCCTCTACGCCGGCAACGCCATGACGGCACGCCAGTGGTACAACATGGCCCTGCTGGTTGAAGCGGGCCTGATTCAGCGTGACGACCCTGCCCAGGCAAGCCTTGACCTGATGACGCAGGCGGCTGAAGCCGGCAGTTATCCGGCCATGACCCGGCTGGGTTCGTTCTATCATCAACAGGCGGACTATGCTCAAGCCAAACAATGGCTGCGCCGTGCCGCTGAGGCCGGTGTCGATCCGCAACCCGCCCTGACCCTGGGCGACTACTTTTATTACGGCAAAAGTGAAGCGGTCAATTACGAGAAAGCCATCCACTGGTACCGCCAGGCCCTTAACACGCAACGCGAGCTGACCGCACGCAACAGTGAACAGGACCGTCTAGCCGCTGAAGATGTGCCCATGGCCCGCATTGACATGGCCATGCGCCAACTGCAAAAAAGCCGCATGCAAGCGCCGATGACACTCAACTATCGTCTGGTCGGCAACGCCAACAGCAGCAAAGTTTTCACCCAGGATCGCTCCGAAGGACCCATCGGCACCGTAACGTCTGCCGATGGCGAGATTATCGCCCAGATCGACCCGGCCATCACTCTGGCCTTATCGATTCCGGTAAACCGCAAAACCTTCGAGTCGATGAGTGAAGGGCTGGATTGGGTGTTACACTCCTATGCGCGCAGTCGTTACGGCAGCTACACCCGCTTTTATTTCAAATTGGTCCGCTAAGCCGCCTCAATGGCTGTTCAATCCAGGCCTTAATCGTCCCCGTTAAAGCGGCTCCAGCGCCATCTGCTTCGGTGTTCAGCAGTTCGTATTGGCCATGCTCTGACAAAACGAAATCTTCGGGTCTGTCTTTGCCTTACACCATCCCCGGCGTTGCAAAACCTTAAAGACGATTGGCCAGTTCGGCGTTTTTTTGCCTTGTGTGAAGGGCACGAATGTTTAACTTTGGCAGAGCCTTTGCCAATCGGTCCCACCGCCCACTCCCGACCTAGATGCGGCTTACCTTGCTCTCCTTATTCAGACTCTGAAAAAAACCGTTAGCGAGGCGCACACAATTTTCAGACGACCCAAGCACCAGCCCTTTTGTTCCTCGCTGAATGCAGGTCATTGCAGGCGTAATTATTGAGCACTCGAGAGCCCCCTCCAGCGTGAAAAACCCCTTCCCTCCAAACTCACCATTTATTTAAATAATTTTCACCAAATTTCTCAAAAAATTAATTTCTGCCTACTTGCTGTGAAAAAAATTGCGCAAATTAAATAAGTTACTGGACATCGGTTTTAAGTAAGATAAATTTTAACTTAATTTTGTTGCACAATATAACAAAGTCAGTACAACTGAAAGAACGTTCGTTTCTACATTTCTCAAAACAGAATCCGGAGGTTAAGGAGGCCCGAGAGGAGAAATGCAGACCCAATGATGTCCAACACAGAAGAAAGGGAGGCAGAATGAAATGTTGGCTACGGCTGTTTCTCTGCGTCGCTGTCCTGTCCACGGTGGCTTTGCCGCTGAACAGCGCGCTGGGGATAACAGTATCAGGACGGTCAAGTACCGAAATCGAATGGTACGACACCGGCAGCGGTGACACCGCTGTGCCCTTTTACCAGTACCTGATGCTCAATGTCCACGACATTGACAACGACGGACTGGTCTTTCGGGGGTACGGTCGCCTTGCCGATGATCTGGCCGACGAAGCGGATGTCGATAGTCGGCTGTATTACGCGTACCTGGAGAAGAAGGATCTGATCGAGGATCTGGACGTGCGTTTCGGACGCCAGTTCATTGCCACCACCGCCGGGGCGTCCATCATGGATGGTCTGTATGTGGATTACTCGGGGTGGGGTGACGTTGACATCACCGTGTTTGGTGGTGGTGACGTTGCGTATTACGACGGCTACAACGCCAAGGATCTCATTGCCGGGATCGAGGTGCGGCGCACCTTTATGGACAATCTGAACCTCGGGCTGTCCTACCTGCAGAAATGGGATGAGAGTGAGTTGGCCAATGAGCTGTTCGGTCTCGACGTCGATTACGACTTCAACAACATGCTGTACGTGTACAGCGAAACCCAGTTCAACTATCTCGCCAACACCGTCAGTTACTTTCTCGGCGGTGCCAAGTACCACCGCAGTGACAACTGGTCGCTGCGTGCCGAGTATCTCTACTCACTGCCGGTGTTTTCCTCCACCTCCATCTACTCGGTCTTTGCCGTGGATGAGTACGAGGAGCTGTTCGTCGAGTATGAGCAGCGTCTGATGCCGGGCTTGCGGGCGTTCGTCAACTACGCCCGTGAAATGTACGAATACGACGCCGATGCCGACGTGTTTGAAGCCGGGATCGAAAAGATCCGCACCGGGCGTTTCTCCGGTTACGTCATCGGCACCTGGCGCGAAGACCCCGACGGTCAGGATCTGGCCGGGATCAAAGTCTACGCGGCCGCCGCCATCACCAACCGCTTCCAGGCCGGAGCCGGTGTTCATCTCGACGTCATGGAACGCTATCTTGACGAAGACGACGATGAAACCACCAACTCGCGCATCTGGGTCGACGGCACCGTCACCATTAACCGCAAAATCAACGTACAGGCCAAGGTTGAACGGGTAGAGAGCGATCTGTGGGACGAGTATTACCGCGGCCGCGTTCGCCTGAATATCCGTTTCTAAAAAGGAGTCACATATGAAGCACACAGTATTATTCGTTTGGACCGTTATGGTCGTGCTGGTGACATCCACGGCCTGGGCCACCACCTTCGATCATGACGAGCACGTTGCCATCCTCGAAGGCGAAGACTGCAGCACCTGCCATGTGGCCGATGCGCAAAGCATCATTCCCGATGTCGCTATCTGCCTGGAATGCCATGAGGCAACCATGGTCGAAGACGTCACGTTTCCCGGGCTGAAAACCCATGATGTCACCTGGTCGCTCAGTCACCGCGCTGCGGCAAAAAGCACATCCATGGACTGCGCCGCCTGCCATCAGCAGAATGACTGCCTGGAATGCCACAGCGCCGGGTTTGCCGACGAAATGGGTGACTTCGGCAACAGCATGACCAACGTGCACCGCAGTGATTTCCATGTGTCCCACCCGATCGCCGCGCGCACCAACCCCCAATTATGTACCAGCTGCCATGAGAGCAGTTTCTGCTCCGACTGCCACAACGATTTCCGTCGCGGTTCTTTGACCGGCATTTCGCATCAGCGCAGTTTCAGCAGCTTAACCGTCGGTCCGACCGGTCCGGCCCATGAGAATTTCAGTGAATCTCAATGCCAGACCTGTCACGTGGATTCGATCTTACCGTCACACGAATGGACCAGCGGCCATGCCCGCGAGGCACGCAAGAACTTAGTGACCTGCCAGGCATGCCACCCCGAAGGCGATGTCTGCATCAAGTGCCACAGCGCCCGCAGCGGTCTCGGCATCAACCCCCATCCCAAGGACTGGGATGACATTGATGGAAGAATGCTTCGTGCCAGCGATGGCCGAACCTGCCGTAAGTGTCACTAACACACACGACAACATAGGAGGTAGGAATGAAGGTAAAACATTGGTTATCATTTTTCGTAGTGCTCTGCAGCATTCTGCTGCTGACGGCCTGCGGAAGTAACTCCGGCAGCGGCGGCGATCAGTCGGCTGCTCCGGCGGACGATGATCTGGGTTCGGACACCGAGACCGGCATCGAGTATGTCGGTGCGGCCACCTGTATCGGCTGTCATGAAGACTTCAGCTGGAGCGCGGAGATTGTCGAAGAATATCTCCAGGGCAAGCACGTGATTCACAGCGATCACATTACCCAGGCCAATGCCGCGGACGGCTGTCTGGACTGCCATGACCCGATTGGCGACGGTCCCGGTCTGGCTGGTCTGATTGACCCGACAAACGTGCCGGCCGACGGTCTGGCCGCGGTGGGCTGTGAGAACTGTCACGGCGCCGGTGGTGAACACTACGGCGTCGGGCCGATTCCCATGGCGGAGCCTGGCATCGCGGAATGCGCCGCCTGTCATGATGAGCTGCCGGAAAGCCATCTACCGCATCATCCGGAAGCAAACTTCATTGGCACCAATTACGTCGCCTCTCGTCACTATACCGCTTCGGTCCGCAATGAAGCCGTCTGCTCACGTTGCCACACCGACCTTGGTGGCCGTTTGTATAAAGATGTGACCACCAGGGCTCAACTGGAAGCATCCGTCTTACCGGTTTCCAGCGATGAGCCGATCCAGTGTCGGACCTGCCACAATCCACACAATGCCGGTGGCCTGCTGTTTGAAGAGGTGGAAGATCACGGCACCGTGGTCGCCAGTGCTGAATACGCGACCTGTACGAGCTGTCATATGCCGGCGAATGCCGTTGTGGCAACAACCGGTCTGGATGAAGATGGTGATGGTGAGTTGGACACGGACTGGGACAACACCGAAACCATGTATCACGAAACCGCCTATTATCGCCTGATCACAGATACCCATTATGACGATCCGGCAACAACAGATACCATTGAAGGTTATGTCGTCAAAACCCTCGATGATCGCGCCTGCCGTGATTGTCACGATGTTCACGCCGTTGAAGAAATTCGTGCCGATGATGATTCGTCCAGTTTCTCCAACACCATCAACGATCAGTGGGCCAAATCGGGCCATGCCGGCACCATCGGCACGATCAAGCTGGAAGAAGCTGAGTACTACGATGAAACACTGGATCTGAATCGCACCATTGAGCAGACCATCGCCATCAAGGAAGCGGGTGTCACGGAAACAGAAGGTGCCGCCTGGATTCATTACGACTGGGATGCGGACGACCGTCAGGATTGCCAGGAGTGTCATACCGCGACTGGTGCGATGAACTATTTGAGCGATCCTGCCACGTATAATGCCGCCAATAATGACTTCTCACATCTCGCCGGGTGGGAGTCCGGAGTCAGCTCTTCCGACCAGAACGAAATGCTCTACTGCTGGGGCTGTCACAGCGACAATCAGGGTGGACTGCGCAACCCCGGTGCCATCTCCCGTCCGTACACTGTTGATGGAGCCTCCGTAGTTCTGCCTGACCTGGGCAACTCCAACGTCTGTGTCAACTGCCATGGTGCCCGTGGTAACATGGACAGCTACGAAATTGGTGGTGCTGCATTGACCGGCGTACCGTCCACAGACATCTCGGGCTATGCTCCCGGCTTTGGCGCAAACACGGCAAATGTCACGGAAGCCCATTACCTGACCGCGTCGGCAACAATCTTCCAATCGTTGACCCGTATCGGTTATGAGTATCCGGTAATCATTCTTGATGGCGAGGGCAACCCGACTGATCCGTACGCTGATCCGTCATATTTCGCTCACAGCGCCATCTCGTTGAACGCTGAGACTCCGGAAACCGGCAGTGGCCCCTGTGCAGCCTGCCATATGGAGACGGACGAAGGTCACACCTTTGAAGTGGTGGAAAAAGATGACTTAGGCGTCATTACCGGCCTCAAATCCACGGTTTGTGTCGACTGCCATAGTGGTGCCCACGGTGCTGCGCTGGTTGCTGAAGATACCGTTATTGACGGTGTCACCCACACCGCGGCTGATGCCGCGGCCTTCCTTGAGGAAGAAGCCGAAGGCTATCATCAAGCATTGGCTCTGCTCGAGGCTGAGCTGCTCGCCAAAGGCCTGACATTCAGCACCAGCTATCCCTACTTCTCAGGAGCCAGCTGGATTAACGAGGGGACCTTCGGTGCAGCACACAACTATAACTATCTGCACCATGAGCCGGGCGCCTATGCCCACAACCGTTACTATGCAAAACGGTTGATCTTCGATTCCATCGACTGGCTGCAAAACGGCAGCCTGACCGGCAGTATTGCGATTGATGAAGCGACATACCCGGCCGGCGCAGAGTGGTTCAGCGCGGATGCAGACACCAATCTTGCGGATCGCCCGTAGTCCAGCCTGCCCCCTAGCTCCACCAGGTTTTATGCCTGGCGGACAACAACTAAAGCCCCGCACCTTCTGGTGCGGGGCTTTTTTAATGACTTACGATCATGACCTAAGAGGATACGTTACGGTCGAGAGCCGGCTGAAAATCGTTGTAAAAAGTGTTCTTAGCCGGGCATCCTCAATCAGAAGAATGAGGACGCCCCCCAGCACGGTTAAGTCACCGGAGACTGAATACAATTTCGTCCCGCCTTTTTGGCTTGGTACAAGGCTTGATCCGCGTAGCGCAGTAATTCTTCACAATCCTGTCCCGACTGCGGTGACATCGACGCATAGCCGACGCTGATGGTAATCCAGGGGGTTTTTGGTGCGTCAATATTGGGGATACCCAGATCATTGACCGCTTGTCGGATTGATTCAGCAACTTTTTCCGCCCCGAAAAGCGGAACATCAGGCAGGATAACGGCAAACTCCTCACCGCCGTAACGGGCAACAAGGTCCGCTTCCCGCTTGACCTGAGCCGAGATCACCTCGGCGACAGTCTGCAGACACTGGTCGCCACCCTGATGTCCATAAGTATCATTGTAGACTTTAAAATGATCAATATCGATCATCAGCAGGCTGACGACAGTACCGTTGCGCCGGGCCACCAGCCATTCATGCTGCAGCTGATCATCAAACATCCGGCGATTGCCGACTCCGGTCAAACTATCCGTCATGGAGGCCCGCTGCAACTCTTTATTCAGTGACTCAATCCGGTCGAGCATGCGGTTGGCGGTCTGCGAAAGCAGATGGAGCTCCCGGCTGCTGTGATCTTCAAACCGTTCGCTCAAATCGCCGCTTTCGCCAATGCGGTTAAAGTGGTTAATTTGGGCGGAAATCGGAGCCAGAACCAGACGGTTCAACAGCAGTTCGACCAACAGCACGCCAATGACCCCTAAGATGATCATCACCGTCACCGTCACCTTGAACACCTGGCGCAGGTGACTGTTCATCTCGCGAAAGATCTTCGTTTTCATCTTAAAGGCCTGATGATGATCGATATTGCGTACGGTCAGCGTCAATTCGGCATAGTCTTCGGAAACAAACTCATAGCTCATGTGAATGCACTTGTCACGGCCATTGAGCTCCTTGGATTGCTCGCAAACTTTTACCAGGTCGAAATCAAAACCCGAATGGCTGGACACATCATAACAGTACTGATTGTTGATCGCCCGGCCCATAAGGATATAGCCGTTGGCCGGACGGCTACGGTCCGTCGGATAGATGGGATACATTGCGGCGAGAAGCGGGCCATTGAGCTGTTCAACACACAGATAAAAAGAGCTGTGCTCTTCAAGATTCAGGGCTTGAATCTGCTCCTGACTGCGCTTGACCGAGTCTGCTACAGAAAGTGCAATCGGGCGATCCTCGGCAAAAGAGAACGCGTAAACAAGATTGAAATCCAAGTCAAAGTAGAGAATACACAGCGTTCCTATCCCGGTCAGAGTTTCGTCATTGAGGTTGCCATCAATGTATTGCTGATTTTGATCCAGGATAAATTGATAACTGTCGTTCCACACGCCCCAGTCTCGGACGAATGAGCTGAAATAATCCTCCTGACCATCAAGGGTCTGGACAATATGTTCCCCCACTCGATCAAAATGGAGATGCTCCAACGAATCAAAGGCGGAAAAGATATAGCGATGCATGACGACCATCATCAGCACAAGTGAAAGCCCGAGGATGATAATCAGGGTTAATAAAGTACGTAAACGTAAAGACATTGCTTCTCTCAACTCAATGGCAAAGTTGCTTCAGGCCATGAACAAAACAGCCTGTGGAGCCCCAGGTCGGACGACAAAATTTCAGCACGGCTTGCAGGCCCTTGATTTTGCAAACAAGACGGAAACCAAGGTTCGCTTTGCGTCGTTGGAAGCCTCCTAGGCTGAAACGTTTCAACATCCTGTCAAGTATAACCACTCCTGTCGAGAAACAAACCTCGGCATAGGACACAGTTATAGAATTAGTAAAATATATCGCTAATACAATTGACAAAGCAAACACAAACCGTCAAAATAGAATGACTATTCTTTTTTTCATAAGGAGTCATTATGTCCCGTATCATTTTTTGTCTGTTTATTTTCGTCTGCGTTACCGTGTCCACGCCGGCGTTGTCTGCGGGAAAAACCCCGGACGACCATCGTGCCTTGGCCGGTTTGACAACAGGTAAGGCTGTGTTTGATGTCAATATTACTTCCGCCCAAACCATGTTGCTGTATTTCACTGTGATCGAAAAAACCGTAGCGACCCTCGAAGCTCAAGGTGTCAAGCCTGACATCATTATTGCCCTTCGCGGTGCGGCCGTGTCCATTGTCAGTAAAGATTCTGA
This sequence comes from uncultured Desulfuromonas sp., assembly GCF_963676955.1. Taxonomy (NCBI): domain Bacteria; kingdom Pseudomonadati; phylum Thermodesulfobacteriota; class Desulfuromonadia; order Desulfuromonadales; family Desulfuromonadaceae; genus Desulfuromonas; species uncultured Desulfuromonas sp. Next base: position 465,898 of record NZ_OY781461.1, read on the forward strand.
ACTCAATAATGAAGAAGACGAAAAAGCCCTGATCAAAAAAATTACCGGCATGAAGCAACAGGGAATTTATTTTGAGGCTTGCAATGTCGCTGCGGAACTGTATGACGTAGATCCTGCAGACCTGATGCCGGGTGTGGTTCTTGTCGGTAACACGTTTGCCTCGCTGATCGGCTACCAAAGCCAAGGCTACGCCCTGATCCCGCTGTATTAATCTCTTCTGCGCCGCGCGGAGCCGTCCATCCGGCTCCGCGACGTTCAGTCTCTCCTGAAAAAAACACTCATCTTTTATTATCCTCTCATCTCCCCGACGCTGTTCACGGATGTGTCAAAAGTCGTGATCCACGACGTCAGCAAAGCTGCCGTATCAAAATAAACAAGCCCCGACCAACAGGTCGGGGCTTGCTCAGGACGGAACGAAAAAATGCACAATCAGGCGCGCGTCAGATCCCGGTAACGAATGCGATGCGGTTGATCAGCATCACGCCCCAACCGTTTGCGGCGATCCTCCTCGTATTCACTGTAGTTACCCTCGTACCACACCACCTGGCTGTCGCCTTCAAAGGCCAGCATGTGGGTGGCGATACGGTCGAGAAACCAGCGATCATGGCTGATGACCACGGCGCACCCGGCAAAGCTCTCCAGCGCTTCTTCGAGGGCACGCATGGTATTGACGTCGAGATCGTTGGTCGGTTCGTCGAGCAACAGGACGTTGGCGCCACCGCTGAGGATCTTGGCCAGATGGACCCGGTTGCGCTCACCACCGGACAGGGTGCCGACTTTTTTCTGCTGATCGCTGCCGGAGAAGTTGAAGCGCGCCACATAGGCACGGGAATTGACCTCACGGGTGCCGAGCATCATCATGTCCTGGCCGCCGCTGATCTCTTCCCAAATGTTCTTGTTGCCGTCCAACGCATCGCGACTCTGATCAACATAACCGAGCTGAACCGTGCTGCCGAGAGTCAGGGTGCCGCTGTCCGGCTGCTCCTGGCCGGTAAACATCCGCATCAGAGTGGTTTTACCGGCGCCGTTGGGGCCGATGATGCCGACAATACCGCCGCGCGGCAGTTTAAAATTCATATCTTCCATCAATAGACGGCCGTCAAACGCCTTCTGCACATGATCGGCTTCAATGACGATGTCACCGAGACGCGGTCCGGGCGGAATGTAGATCTCCAGATCGCGCGTCTGGCTGTCGCCCCCTTCATTGAGCAGTTTCTCGTAAGAGGTGATGCGCGCCTTGCTCTTGGCGTGACGCCCCTTGGGCGACATGTTGATCCACTCCAGCTCGCGCTGCAGGGTGCGCTGGCGGGCGGATTCGGCTTTCTCTTCGTGTTGCAGCCGTTTCTGCTTCTGATCCAGCCAGGAGGAATAATTGCCCTTCCAGGGGATCCCGTGTCCACGGTCGAGTTCAAGAATCCAGCCGGCGACATTGTCGAGAAAATAGCGATCATGGGTCACGGCAATGACCGTGCCTTCATAGCGTTGCAGATGTTGCTCCAGCCAGGCCACGGTTTCGGCGTCGAGATGGTTGGTCGGCTCATCGAGCAACAGGATATCCGGCTTCTGCAACAGCAGGCGGCACAGGGCCACCCGACGACGCTCACCACCGGACAGCACTTTGACGTTGGCATCGGCCGGCGGACAGCGCAGCGCATCCATGGCCAGATCGAGGCGCGAATCGAGATCCCAGGCATCCAGGGCATCGAGTTTATCCTGCACTTGAGCCTGACGATCACACAGGGCGGCCATGGCGTCATCGTCCATCGGCTCGGCGAATTTCAGGTTGATCTCCTCGAACTCCTTGAGCAGATCAACGGTCTCTTGAACCCCCTCTTCCACCACCTGGCGCACGGTTTTACTGTCGTCGAGTTGTGGCTCCTGCTCCAGATAACCGACGGAGTAGCCCTCGGACAACACGGCTTCACCGTTAAAGTCCTTGTCCACCCCGGCCATGATGCGCAGCAGGCTACTTTTACCGGAACCGTTGAGACCGAGCACACCGATCTTGGCGCCGTAAAAATAGGACAGGGAGATGTCCTTGATGACAGGCTGCTTGTTGTAGCTTTTGCTGACCTTCATCATGCTGTAGATAATTTTTTTGCTGTCCTCACTCATACACACAGACTCCTGTTATGCGAAAAAATCCACTGGATGTTAAAAAGACGTCTTATTGAATTTCTTGCAAAAAACTATCCCCTGCTTTTCGCAAAGGACCTATTGTACGGATTTTTCAGTGCTTCGCCAATAGAGGATATCAGCGCCCTCTGAATCCATGAATCCGTGGTGATATTTTAGCACCTGAGACCATTCGAGCCTGTGCTATTTGGCGTCGATTCACATGCAAATTCAGGCTATACTAAGAAAATGCACATTTTTCTTTCATCACTGCTCTTCTTGCTGGTCATCGCCATGGCTGTCATTTTAATCATCGCCTGGCGCCAGGCCCGCAAAATGACGTGCAACTCCTGGCAGAAGCGCCAACAACGCTATATTGAAAACCCGGAGCTGCATCCCGTGCAGCAGCTCGAAACCTACCGTCTGGATGCCCGCGTCATTGAATTGACCACAGCGGATGGTGAAACGTTGTCGGCACTGTACCGTCCCGGCAGCAAGGAAGCCACCATCATCCTCTGCCATGGCTACAAGATGGACTGCAGCGAGATGATCCCCATTGCCGCCATGCTGGAACGTTACGGCTACGGCGTGTTGCTGCCGGACCTGCGCAGCCATGGCCGCAGCAGTGGCGAGCTGATCCGCTTTGGCTATCATGAGTGGCAGGACCTTGAAGCGGCGGTCGAATTCATTCTCAGCCAACATCCCAATCAGGCCATCGGTTTATTCGGCAACTCCATGGGCGGCGCGCTGGCGTTGTGTTATACGGCCCGCGACCCGCGCATTTCAGCGGTCATCGCCCAGTCCCCCTACGCCTCCATCGCCCATACCATCAATCTCAGCGTCAAGCGCTTTACCGGATTGCCGCCCTTTCCTTTTGCGCCTCTGATCAACTTTTTCGCCCAGCGCCAACTGCAATTCAACAGTGCTGCCGTGGCCCCGCTGCACTGCATCGGCGACATCAGCCCGCGTGCCATCCTGCTGATGATGGGCGGCCAGGATCAGGTTGTGCCCTGCGAGGGGATTTTTGCTCTGGAGAAAGCTGCCGGAGACCCGGTGGAGCTGTGGTTTGATGAACAGCTTGACCATGTTGAGTTTTACCATCGGCATCCGCAGGAATTTGAGCAGCGGGTCACCCGCTTTTTTGACCGCTATTTAGGTGGTCTCAACTAGAAGCATGAGCACTATTTGAAAACGGCCTGCCCCCTTCATTGGTCGGCTCGCAATCTACAGCAAAGCAAATTTTAGCGGACAATCGGTTTTCATAAAAAGTTTAACATGTGCTATTATTGGCGCTTGTCATTTCTGAGATTTTAATTCATTGATAGGATCCGTCATGTCGGTTCGCCGTTTTATCCTGCTGCTTCTTATTGTCCTGTTCATTGTGCCAGGTCTTGCCAGGGCGGAACAGAAGTTGCTTGAGCAGGTGGTCGTGCAACTCGACTGGAAATACCAGTTTCAGTATGCCGGATTCATCATGGCCCGGGAAAAAGGCTTTTATGCCCAACAGGGACTGGATGTGTCCCTGCTCGAGTATCAATCCGGGACCAACATTGTCCATGAAGTGTTGTCGCGTAATGTCAATTTTGGCCTGCACAACTCCAGCCTCATCGTTGAAGACAAAAAGATCCTGCCCATTGTTCTGCTGGCTTCCTACCTCCAGCGTTCCCCGCTGGTCTTTGTCACCCAACCCGACATCAAGACACCGGCCGACCTCAAAGGCAAAGTGATCATGGGCACCAGCGATGAGCTGAAATACAGCTCTTTGGCTCTGCTGCTCAACCATCACGACATCACACCTCAAAATAGCACCATCACAGCCCAAAAATTCTCCATCGACGATTTCATCAACGGTGATGTCGATGCCATGAGTGCTTTTCTCTCCAACCAGATCTACGAATTGAACAAGCGCAAGATCGCCTACAATATTCTCAATCCGGCGGACTATGGTTTTATCATGAGTGCCGTCAACCTGTTTACCAGCCAAGAAGAGGCGCTCAAACATACCGAGCGCACCAAGCGTTTTCTTCTGGCGACTAATCAGGGCTGGCATTACGCTCTTGAGCACCCGGAAGAAACCATCCAGACCATCCACAGCAAATACGCCCCGCAAAAGTCGCTGGATGCCTTGCGTTTTGAAGCAAATGTTACCCGCGAGCTGTTCCTGCTTGATCTGTACCCCATCGGCACCATCAAACCGGAATTGACCTCTTTGACCTACAAGCAACTGTTGTCGCGGAACATCATTGACAAGCAGATCAAGTTACCGGCCTATCAATTTGACGAGGTCATTCTCCAACACAATCAAAACACGGCGTTTACAACCCGTGAGCAAGAGTTCCTGAAAGAGAAAAAGACCATTCACGTGTGTGTCGATCCGGATTGGATGCCGTTTGAAGGCTTAATGGATGGTCATCACTACGGCATTGCCGCCGACTACATGACGCTATTCCGCGAGCAGCTGCCCATTCCGTTGGAAGTGGTCGAAACTTCCTCCTGGCAGGAGTCTATCGAAGCGGCCAAGGATCGGCGCTGCGACATCTTCTCCCTGGCGGCAAAGACCCCGGAACGTAGTAAATATATGGATTTTACCCATCCTTACGTGACGCTACCGGTAGTCATCGCCACGACCATGGACAAGATTTATATTGACGATATTGCGGATATTGTCGACCAGCCCATCGCTGTCGTCGAAGGCTATGCCATTGCCGAACAATTGCGCGCCCGTTATCCAGGCATCAATATCGTCGATGTCGCCTCGATCAGTGAGGGACTGGAGCGCGTGGAAAGTGGTGAGCTGTACTGCTACGTCGACAACCTGATGGTGATTGCCGAACAGATCCAGAAAAGATTTACCGGCGTGATCAAAGTCACCGGACGTCTGGATGAAAAAGTCGCCCTGGCCATCGGCACCCGCAATGATGAGCCGGAGCTGCGCAGCATTTTCGACAAATTGATCCACAGCGTCTCGCCGGAACAGGAGCAGGATATCTACAACCGCTGGGCGTCGGTCAAGCAGGAGATGGGTTTTAACTACACGCTGTTCTGGAAAATCTTCGGCACGGTTGCTTTTATTGCCGGGCTGTTCAGCGTCCACTACTACCAGTTGCGCAAATACAACCGAAAACTGCTGACCCTGTCGGAAACCGACAAACTCACCGGGCTGGCCAACCGCCTCAAGCTCGACAAAATGCTCTTAGAACAGGAACAATTGTTCATCCGCTACCAGATTCCCTGCGGCGTCATCATTTTCGACATTGACTATTTTAAGACCGTTAACGACACCTACGGCCATCCGGCGGGTGATCAGGTCCTTAAAGAGATGGCCCAGCTTATCCGTGAAAACATTCGCACAACGGATCACGTGGGCCGCTGGGGCGGCGAGGAATTTATGATTATCGCTCCCAGCAGTAACCGGGAAGAGAGCGAACAGCTGGCGGACAAGCTGCTCTGTGCCATGCGCAACCATCGGTTTGCCCAGGTGGGAACGGTCACCGCCAGTTTCGGCGTCTGTGCCTTCCGCCATGAGCTGAGCGCCAGTAAAGTGCTCAACCTGGCCGATAAAGCACTCTACCAGGCCAAGGCCGAAGGCCGTAACCGGGTCATCTCCTGCACCAGCCTTACTGAATAAACCCTTTGAGTCGGCTCACGTTTTTCCGCGCCCAGCGTGCCGCCACCGGCAACGACAGGACCAGCAAGACCGCCACACAGATTTTTTCGACCGCCGGATCCATCCATTCACCACCGGAGCCGAGCCGCGCCTGCGGCGACCAGGCCATCACCCGGTAGACCTGATCCACCAGCCAACCGCACAACAGCGCCCCGCCACTGACCATGACCAGATAGACCGCCGTTCCCCGCTTGCCGAGAATCGACACCAGCACCGTCAGCGACGTCACATTGGTCGCCGGTCCGGCCAACAGAAACACCAGTGCCGCCCCGGGGCTGACGCCTTGCAAAATGAGCGCCGCGGCGATGGGAGTGGACGCACTGGCACAAATGTACACCGGAATTCCAATCACCAGCATAATCACCAGCGAGGAAAAGCCACCGCCCAGCCATGCGTCCATCAACGACGCCGGAACCAAAGCTGTAATGACGCCGGCCAGCAGCAGCCCGAAGAAGAACCATACCGCCATGTCCTGCCACACCTGGGTAAAGGCATAACGAAGCCCATCGACGAAACTGCGCCGCGTTTCACAGTCGGAAGAACAACAGCAGCCCACAGGTTCCGCTGGTTCCTGATCTGAGCAGACAAACAGATTCTCAACAATACCGGCCACCACGGCACTGATCAAGGCCGCCACCGGCCGCACGACGGTAAGAAACGGATCAAGCAGGGCATAACTGACGGCGATGGAATCCACGCCCGACTCCGGTGTGGCAATCATAAACGCCGTGGTTGCCCCGCGATTAGCCCCCTGCTGTTTCAGGGTAACGGCCGCCGGCAACACGCCACAGGAACACAGCGGCAGGGGAATGCCGAACAGAGCCGCCTTGATCACCGGCCACACCCGTCCCTGCCCAAGATGGCGGGCAATCAAAGCGCTGGTCAGAAAAGAACTCAACACCCCGCTGATCAGCAGGCCGAATAAAATATACGGTGCCGATTCCTGTAACAGCAGCCAGGCATTGTCGAGAATAGCGCTCAACACGTTCATCATCTTGCCTTCAATTGATCAAGCAAACGGCGGGCCTGCTCTTTCTGATCCGCAAAGGTGACTGCTTGGTTCAAGGCCCGCCGGGCCTGTGACCACAGTTCCCCGTTCCAGGCGGCATAACCGGCCATCAGCCACAGAGGACCGGGCGATTCGGCATCCTGTGCCAATACGGTAAACACCTCAAAGGCCTCTTTGAACCGTCCCAGGCGAAACAATAGCTGTCCTTGTAATGCCCGCAACTGCGGATTGTTGCCCTGCTGCGCCCACTCCAGAGCCTGCTGCGGCTGATGTTGGTTCAAACAGGCATGGGCCAGACGCGTCAAGACCCTGTCATCATCAGGGCTCTGCCGCAGCAATTGCTCATAATAGCGCTCGGCCTGTTGTGGAACGCCGAGTTGCAGATGAAGATCACCGAGCAACTGGGCCTCCTGCGGCGATAAAGCGCGCAGATAATCCACCACCTTGAGACTGACCAACGCCTGACGATACTGCTGTTGCTCCAGATAAGCATAGGTCAACACCGTCCACCAGCGCGGGTACAGGCCATCTTCCCGGGTATAACGGTTCAACGCCTCGATGGCCTCGCCATAGCGGGACAGAACCAGATATTGCTGCACCAGCACTTCCCGCCAGCGCCGTTGTTCATCCCCCTGCGTCTGTCGGGCCAGAATCACCAGCTGCGCCAAGGCCTGCTCAGGCTGGTCAAGATTGAGATACACCTGCACCAGCGCCGCGCGCCAGGGCAGCTCCACCTGTTGTGGAGCAAGGGCGACCAACTGACGCAGCAGGTGCTCCGCCCGGTGCCATTCGCCGCACTGCATATAACACAGAGAGGCGTTGTAGCGCAGTGACAATCGGGGCGGAGCACTTAAGGCAAAAGCCCGTTCAAAACATTCGCCGGCCATACGATAGTGCCCAAGTGCGTAACGGGTCTGAGCCAGATTCAGCCAGCCCGGCAAATAGTCGGGAGCCTTGTCAACGACACGCTGCAACCAGGGCAATGCCTGCTCTGGACGTTCACTGAGCAGATAAATGTTACCACGGGTAAAGTCGATCAAGTAGTGCGCCTGATCACGCTCTTCATCACCCAGAGCCGTCAAAGCTTGATCGTAAAGTTTTTCATCCATCAGCTGCTGGGCCGCCAGCACCTGACGTCTTACCTCAAGGGGAACAACAGGCACGCTGGCAGCCGCCGGCCGGCTCGCGGTCATGAGCACCATGAAGATAAAACAACACAGCAACCTGTTCATCACGACTCCAACTCGAAGCGGATGGTCGTCACCACCCAACTGCGCACTGGCTGGCCCTGCACGGTTCCCGGCGTAAAACGCCAGCGGCGGATGCCACGCTCTACCGTGGCCTCAAACATATCCACCGGTTCAGCTTCAAGGATATGGACCTGTTCAACGGTGCCTTCAATGGAGATCAGCAACTTAACCTTGACCCAGCCTTCAATACCGAGTCGTTTGGCCCGCAGCGGATAGATGAACGGTGATTGCGCCAGCGGCGTTAACGGACGGTCCAGCGCTTCACTGTCAAAGACATCCGGCAGCGGCGCGACGTCGGCCAGCGCCACATCAGGCATGGCGATATCGCCCAGGCTGGGCAACTGAGGAGAAAGCTGCAGATTCATTTTCAGCAGCTGCGGAGTTGGCTGAGGGGTCTGCGTTGGGTTGAATCGTTTATGCACCTGGGGCTGTGGTTGCGGGGTCTGCTCGGCCACCTGCTTTTTCGGCGGCGGTGGCGCAACACGCACCACTTGCACAGCCGAGGTCGGCAGATCCGCGGACGATTCAATAGTCTGACCGGTGAGCTGCGGCAGCAACCAGAACAGCGCCAGATTAATCGCCAGAGTGGCGACAATGGCGACAGCCCACGAAGACAGAGGATGCTCGACAAGCTCCGTCAGTTTCACAAGCTGCTCCCGCCGGCGACACCTGCGGCCAACGCCACATCCTGAGCACCGGCCTGACGGCATGCATCCATCACTTCAACGGCTGTTCCGGTGCGACTGCCGCGATCGGCGACAATCACCACACTGCCTTCGGGGTTTTCGGCTAAAGCGCGCTCGACATGAACGCGAATGGCGCGCACATCGACCATCCGTCCCTCAACATAAATGCAATCATCGTCGCTGATGGCAATGAGAATGGTCGCCTTTTCCTTACTCACAGCGGTATTGGCCGTGGGGCGCTGGACATCAATACCGGTTTCGCGGACAAAACTGGTGGTGACCAGGAAGAAGATCAGCAGGATGAACACCATATCGATCAACGGGGCAATATTGAGTTCCAGCCCCTGGCGTTTGGCGCGACGGTTGGAGGTGATATTGATCATAACTCACCTCCATGAGCCAGGTGTCGTTTCAAACTCAGCGCCAGTGACTCGACCTGATGCTTGAGGTTGCCGGCTCTGCGCTGGAGAAAGTTGCGCATATACAAGCCGGGGATGGCAATCAGCAGACCGGTCTGGGTGGTGATCAAAGCCTCGGAGATGCCGCCGGCCATGGCGCGGGCGTTGCCGGTACCAAACAGGGCAATACTGTTAAAGGTGGCAATCATGCCCACCACGGTGCCAAGCAAGCCGAGCAGTGGTGCAATGGCCGCCAATACCCCGATCAGGGTCAAGCCACGCTCCAGAGGATGGGCAACCGCCAGACTCGCTTCATCGACGACATGGCCGTCAAGCTCGGCATCGCCGCTGCGCCGTTGACAAAACTCACGGATCAGTCGGCCCTGAACGCCCACGGCGCCCTCCTGTCCGCGACCTCGCAAGGCCTGCACCATCTGGTCCTCGGTCATGGCGGGACGATACAGCGCTTTGAGCGTCACCAGCTTGTGAACGATCAGTGCCCACAACAGCAGCGACACCACCGCCAGCGGCACCATAACCAGTCCTCCGGCGGTCAGGTAATCTTCAATGGGATACCACAGCGCGTGGATCATGACATCTCTTCCGGGGTGACGCGGGATTTACAGATCACATTGACAAAGCGGATCGCCCGTTCCTCCAACTCGCCAATGACCATTTCGACCCGCCGCGACAGCAGGCTGTGACACAGCATAATGGGAATGGCTACGGCCAGGCCGAGCATGGTGGTGACCAGGGCTTCGGAAATGCCGCTCGACATCAGCCGCGGATCGCCGGTACCGTGAAACGTGATCACCTGAAAGGTGTTGATCATGCCGGTCACCGTGCCGAGCAAACCAAGTAACGGCGCGATGGAGGCCAGCACCGCCAACGTGGACAGAAACCGCTCCAGACGGGGGATTTCACCGAGGATCGCTTCCTGCAGAGCATTTTCCAGATCTTCCCGATTCAGAGCACGATACGGCAATGCGGCGCGCAATACCCGCGGCAACGGTTTATCCTCATGCTCATGGCAGGCGGCTTCGCAGCCGCTCCAGTTGCCCTGTTCAATCATCGGTTCGAGACGACCGAGAAAAGCGCTGCCGTTGAAACGATTGCGGCGCAAAAACCAGCTGCGCTCGCCGATCAGCACCACGGCCACCGCACCGATGAGCAGAATCGGCCAGACGATAAAACCGCCCTGGCTGAGCTGATCGTTAAAATCGGTTTGATACATCAACTGACGCAAGGAAGCGCCGCGACCGACATCAATGGGCGCCTGGGCGGTTTCACCGGCGAGATAGCCGTCGATCTGATGTTGCCAGCGCCGCGCCGGCAGCACAGACAGGGCAAACAGACGACTGCTGGCCTGGGAGTAGAGCAGAAAACCACTCTCCTCATCGCTGCGGTAGGCGGCACTGAAATCGCCCAATAACAGCACCTGCGCTAAGCGGCTTTCGCCCTGACGGTCGACAATGGTCTGCTCGACAATCTGCACCTCACCCGTGCCGCGCATCTCGTCGAGCACCCCCTGACTCATCGCAGAAACATCGTCCATGGCCGGCACATCGTCCTGCTGTTGCAAACGATTGAGCACTGCGGTGCGCTGGGGATTGAGGGCGTTAAGCTGACTGCTGCTCAGTAAGCCGTCGGCATCTTTGGCCGCAAGTCGGATAAATCCAAGCAGCTCCTGCAAACGCAGGCGCTGTTCTTTCTGGGTCTTTTCCAGACCGGCCTGCTGCTGCGCCAGAGTTTGTTCCTGCTGGCGTAAATTCTTATGGCGCTTTTTCAAGCGCACCACGTTCTGACGTGCGTCATTGACCGCAGCCGTCAAAGCGTCGCGATCTCGGGCCAGAGCCTGCAACTGACGCCGGGCCTGCTCTTCGGCCTGCTGCTGTTCCGCTTCGGCCTGAGCCACCACCTGTTGCTGTTGTTCTTTCAACGCCTGAGCCTGCACGCGTTGATCAGCGGCCTGAGCCGGGCAGCTCAGCAACAGCATCAGCGACATCAGTGCCAATGGCACCATCCTCTGCAGCCGGATCATTGCGCCACCACCTTTCCGAGCGGAAGATTGAGCAGATCAACGGGGCGATGCTTACCGGCCATCTCCACCGCTTTACGCAAATCGCCATTGACGCTGTCGTCGAGAACCATCCATTGTGCGCTGACCGGGTCGTAAACCGCACTGCGTTGGCCATCGAGCGACTGGGCAAACAGGGCCAGGCGCCCCACCTGAAGTTCGTTCATCAAGGTGGACTGGCCGTTGATCGTGAGACTCTTCTGCACCACATCAAAACGGCGCCCGTAGGCAGCTTCCACCTGCAACGCCTCAAAAACGCGACGAAATTTTTCACCGACCGACAACTCGCCATCCTCCAGGGCCTCACTGAGGTGGCTGAGACGTTGCCGGCGCTCTTCACCAAGAAACGGCAGATCGGCTTTCACCTGCTGGGCCAGCTGATCGACAACCCGGGAAAGAAACGGCACCATTTCATCGGTCAACCGGGCGGATTCGACCAGATCCTGCTGCAATGCGGCAATACGCTGTTGGCGTTGGCTCACCTGCAGATCGAGTTGAGCGCACTGTTGCTGTAATTGAGCTTTTTCGTGATTGAACTGCTCCAACTGGGCCAACAATTTCTCCCGCTGGACCTGCCAGGCATCATCCTGCTTCTGAGCCTGCTGACGCACCTCAAGGGTGTGTGCAACCGGAGTGGTCACCTGATCGGGAAAGGATTGTGCCCAAGCGGTCGCCGTGCACAACAACAATGCCGTACTGTTCAAAAGCCGGTATAAATTCAAGGAGATCTCCTGTAAGATGAGCGGCTGACTGACACTAGGCCCTTGGGGCAAGAGCTTTTCTATATTTTTCTATGGCCTGAAGCCGTGGTTGGCGGAAGAAAGAGGGACACTTGCCCGTATCCGCCAAGCCATTTAACTGATTCAGCTATCGCAAATAGTACACGTTATCAAACCCCTTCTGGAGATTCAAATGGATTCAACACAGCTTGAGGCCTACTTCAGGGATACGGCCGGCAGCGGCGTTCTGTCGACCGCCGGCAGTGACGGACGTGTCAACTCAGCGCTCTATGCCAAGCCGCGTTTTTTCGAGGACGGCAGCGTGGCCTTCATCATGCTTGACCGGTTGAGCCATCACTATGTGGCAAATAACCCCTATGCCGCCTACCTGTTTCTCGAAGACGCGGAAGGCTACCGGGGTGTACGCCTGCATCTGCGGATGCTGCGTGAAGAACTGAATACCCCGCGCATCGAAGCGTTGCTCAGTGATGCCGGCCGCAGTTATGTCGGCAACAAGGACCGTTATCTGGTGTTTTTCACCATTGAACAGGTGCTGCCTCTGGTCAGCCCGGCACAGGATCCCGCGCCATGATCACCATTGACATTCCCGGTTATAAAACGCTCAACCTGCAACATTTGGTGCTTGATTACAACGGCACCTTGGCCTGCGACGGACAACTGCTCAGCGCATTGATCCCGTTGCTGCAACAACTGGCCGAAAACCTGACCCTGCATGTCGTCACCGCGGATACGCATGGCAGTGCGGCCCAGCAACTTGCGGCGGTGGCCCCCCGCCTTGAGGTTCTCGAACAACAGGATCAGGATTTGGGTAAACAACGCTTCATTCACCACCTGGGCACCGACAACTGCGTGGCCATCGGGAATGGTTACAACGATCACCTGATGCTCAAAGATGCCACCCTCGGTCTGGCGGTGGTTGGTCCGGAAGCGGCGGCGACAATCGCGGTGAACGCGGCGGACGTGGTCTGCCTGAGTTGCCGTGAAGCGCTCGAATTATTGCTGAGACCGGCACGACTCATCGCCACATTGCGCCGATAAACCGCTGAGTTTCGAGCAAAGGCTGTGAGGCTAGTCCCTCGACATGGCTAAAAACGAATATACTTGACAGAAGCACTCAGATATTTATCATCAACACAAACTGCACCCTCAACCCCACAACAAAATCCACAGGAGGACTATCCCGTGAAATTGACCCATCTTATTCTCATCGCACTGCTGACATTTGGTTTAACCGCCTGCAAAGGCTCCAACGATCAGGCACCGCCTCCGCCGGCTCCAGGCCATGGTGAGCCCGCTCACGGCGAACCCGGCCATGATCATGGGCAAGCCGAAGAGATGTCCGGCAGCGTTCTTGAAACGATGAACACCGCCGGCTATACCTACATTAAAGTCAAAACCGAGACGGAAGAGATCTGGGCCGCCGCCCCCGAATTTCCGGTCAAGGTCGGCGACAAGGTAATGATCCCCCAAGGGATGGCCATGACCAACTATCACAGCAATACGCTGAACCGTGATTTTGACGTGGTCTACTTTGTCAGCAATGTTCTGGTCGCCGGTCAGGATGCGCCGCTCAACCCAGGCGATGCCATGGGCGATGCCGCAGCCGCCATGGGGCACCAGAAGCCGATGACCGCGCCGATGGACATGGACTTTTCTGCCTTGACCAAGCCGGAAAACGGCCACACCATTGCCGAGATCTATGCTCAGAAAGACGCCTTGGCCACCAAGGAGGTCATTCTGCGCGCCAAAGTGGTTAAATTCAGCCCGAAAATCATGAAAACCAACTGGATTCACCTGCAGGACGGTAGCGGTGAAGCGGGCAGCAACGACCTGACCATCACCACCGGCAGTGAAGCTGCGGTTGGCGATACGGTTCTCGTCAAAGGGATTCTCGATTTGAATCAGGACTTCGGCTACGGTTATCAGTACGACCTGATCATTCAGGACGCCAAAGTCACCATCGAATAACAGCTCAACAGTCAAACGCATAAAAAAGACGCCTGCGAACACATGTCGCAGGCGTCTTTTTTTCAGGTGAGGTTCCGGCATCAATCTCGCGGCGGTGGGCCCCCCTGTCCGCCGGGGCCACCTTCCGGCTTTTCAAAGCCTTTCTTCTTCATGCAGGCGTCAACGGCATCACGATCCGGCCGTCCCTGCGCATCCTGGCCCGCTTCATCCATACAGGCTTTCAGAGCCGCCTCAAAAGCGTCATGATCGGGACGCTTTTCATAGACCGACGCCTGCGCTAACGACACCATCAGGCCTCCCATCAACACGCTGAAAAGCACTCTCTTCAACATCACTACCCCCTGATTGAAAATTGGACTGAATTCTCGCTATCCCGTTGGTTTTATCCCATTTTTTTTCAGCTGTCAGCAGCTGTTACCCTTTGACAACCGGGAGTAACAAAGCTGACGGTTTGCAGATAAAAAAGGTAGCGTTGCGATCGATCAGGACTGTGGATAGTCGACCAGAGTGCCGTCAGCGGCGCGCAACCGGGCGTTGGCACCGAGGCGCTGCACGTAGTCGGGTGTCACCGGCACTTTGCCATGGCCTCCGGGCAGATCAACAATGTAGTTCGGCACGGCCAGACCGGACAGTGGACCGCGTAACGCATCCATAATGGCAATACCGTCTTCCAGGCGGGTACGAAAATGACTGGTGCCGCAGGTCAGATCCATCTGGTGCAGATAATAGGGCCGCACCTGCAAACGGTAGAGGGTGTGAAACAGCTTGAACAGCGTTTCAGCGTTGTCGTTGACTCCCCGCAACAGCACGGTCTGATTAGCGACAATCACCCCACTGCGCACCAGACGCTGACAGGCCTCCACCGTGGCTTCAGTGATTTCACGCGGATGGTTGAAGTGGGTGAGAAAATAGACCGGCTGATAACGGCGCAGCAGCTCACAGAGTGCGTCGGTAATCCGTTCGGGCATCACCACCGGCGCACGGCTGCCGATGCGCACCACCTGCAGATGGGGGATGCGACTGAGACGCGCCAGCACATCATCGAGCAGGCGGTCCGACATGGTCAGCGGGTCGCCGCCGGACAGAATCACCTCATTGACCTCGGGATGCTCGGCAATATAGTCAATCCCCTTGAGGATATCTCCCAAAGAAACCGACATGGACGGGCAGCCCACCTTGCGCTTACGAGTGCAGAACCGGCAATAACTGAAACAGCTGCCTGCCACCAGCAACAGCACCCGATACGGATAGCGATGCACCAGGTGGGGAACCGGCGACAACGCTTCCTCATTGAGGGGATCAACCAGCGCTGAGTCATCCAACAATTCGCGCGGATCAGGGAGCACCTGGCAGCCGAGCGGGTCATCCGCCTGACGAATCAGCTCAAACTGATGGGGCGTGATGCGCATGGGATAGCGCTCGGCCACCTGGTTCATGACGGCAGCATCCAGGCCAAAGCGTTGCGCCACCAGATCAGGACAGACAATGGAATTACGGGAACGTTCCTGCCACAGCTCCATGAATTACTCCCGACAGGATGGTTCAGACAAGAACAGATAAAGAGACATGCCCAGCAGGCCGGTCGCACGCAACAAGGCGGCGGCAAGCGACGACCACATGCCGGCAGTGGAGCCAAAGCAGCCACAATCGATACTCAGTCCGCGAATCATGGCGGACAACAGGGCCACGGAAAAGAGACTGTTCAAAAGGATACTCAGCAGGGACGCCGCGCGCCACCAGCGCGGCAGCAGCAGGGCAATGGCCACAACAACCTCCAGCGTCGGTAAAACACTGGCCAGCAACAGATTCCCCCAGTCGGGCAACAGTTGATAGCGGCCGATGGCCTCAGCAAAAGCAAGCGTATCGAGCAACTTTTGACTGCCGGCATAAAAGAAGACTCCGCCCACAATCAGACGGACAGCCACAAGTAACAGCCGCATCATGGCATCCCCCGTTCGACAGCGAACCCCTGTTGCTGCCAGTCGGCAAAACCACCCTCATAGAGGAGCACGCTGGTAAATCCGGCGCGAAACAACTCCTCACCGACCACAAAGGAATCATCGCAATGGACGCCACTGCAATAGACCAACACCTGCTCCTGCAACAGACAACAGTCCACCACTTTGGACAGCGCACGACGATCACCACGCGGGGCCGACAACGCTGAGGGCAGATGGCCTTCGGCATAGGCGTCAACAGAGCGGGCATCAACGATCAGATGCTTTTGCTTCCGCCATTGCACCACCTGCGCCGCATCCACGGGCACAGGCAGGTACTCTTGGCCCGCCACCTCCGGTAGACAGGTTTCCTCCGTGCAATTCTGCCAGTGCCGGACATTAATCAGCAATCCCACGGACACAGCCAGGACCAATAACATGCCGCATTGTATAAACAATTTTTTCATGGCAGGTCAGCACTCAAACAGGTTTGAAAAATGATAGGAACCGGTCAGAATGGTAACAAACCCGTTGCGCCTTGACCACCCTATTCCGCTATGGTCACAGCGCAACGAGCGTGGTATATTTTTATTTTGTCTTTATATCTGGAGGAGCCATGCAACACTTTGCCCTGACCATTATCGGCCGCGACCGTCCCGGGATCGTTTCCAGCACTGCTGAAATTCTCTACCAGCTTGGTTGCAATATTGCCGATTCGAGCAATAACATTCTCGGCGGTCAATTCGCCATGATTCTGATCATCTCACATCCCACCATTACCGATCGCGAGGAGATCGCCACAGCCTTCGCCCAACTGGAAGAACAGGGGTTGTCGGTATTCGTCCGCACCTTGAAGCCCGGCGGCGAACAACGTCCCGAGCTGCCCGGCGAATTGTGCATGATCTCCGTGTACGGCTCAGACAAACCCGGTATTGTCTATCAGGTCACCAAAGTCCTCAGCGACAACAACATCAACATCATCGATCTCAACACCAAGCTGATCGGCTCATCAGAGCGTCCTGTTTATGTGATGATGTGCGAAACCTTGTTGCCGGAAGATATGACGACCGATGACATCAGGGATATGATGGCAGATCTGAAAAAACAACTCAGTGTCGACATCTCGGTGCGCACAGTGACACCAGTGGAGTTATAACATGGCAGTACGTGAGGTTCTGGTCTATCCCGACCCACGCTTGAAGGAAATGTGTCAACCGGCTGAAGTTGGTCATGCCGACACCGACGCTCTGGTGCAGGATCTGATCGATACCATGTACGACTCCGGCCATTCAGTGGGCATTGCCGCGCCACAGATCGGCGTGTGTCAGCGAGTTGCCGTGGTGGATGTTTCCAACAGCAAGTTGGGTAAAAAACACAATCACGGTCTGGTGACCATGGTCAACCCGACCATTATCGAATCCACCGGCAGTAAAGTGATGCGCGAGGGCTGCATGAGCGTTCCCGACTACACCGGCAACGTCGAGCGGGCACGGGAGATCGTCGTCCAGTTTTATGATCGCGAGGGGCAGGATCAGGTGGTGCGCTGCAAAGGATTTGAAGCGGTGGCCATTCAGCATGAACTCGACCATCTCGACGGCCTGCTGTTTCTCGACCGGGTTTCCAACCCCAAGGCCGATATCTTTAAACGCAAGCAATGACAATGAACCGCTTGCTGTGGTCCGGTGTAATGATCCTGCTGTGGGCAACGCTGTGTCCGGCTCTGGAATTGACCAATAGCCAGGGAACCGTGCGTTTCAACCACGATGAGCACAAGATGTATGTGCCGTGTCAGACCTGCCATCATGCCAATCAGGAGAGTTGCCGGCGTTGTCATCCGAAAAACAATGCCTTTGGCCGGGCCAAGATTTTTCACATGCTGTGCCGCAGCTGCCATAAAAGCCGCCAGTCGGGCCCGACGCACTGTCAGGGCTGTCATCAGCCCAAAGAGGCCGCGCATACGCTGGATGATTCACGGCTGGGTGAATAAACAATAAAAAGGCTGGCTCTTTTAAGGGCCAGCCTTTTTTGGTGTAATCCCACTGTGAACATCATCCGTTCACGTTATCTGCTACGCACATGGCGTGGGCTTCCGGGACGAACCCCGGCGGTGTTGATCTTGCTCAAAAGGAACGTGAACGCCACGCTAATCAGCACACCGTTTCATCAAAAACGCCACCAGAGCCCGTACACCAACCCCGGTGCCGCCAACAGGCTGGCCCGGTTTGCCTTTTTCTTCCCAAGCGGTTCCGGCAATATCCAGATGCGCCCAGCGCTGCTCTTCGGTAAAGGTATTGAGGAACGCTGCCGCCGTAATGGTTCCGGCCGGGCGTCCGCCGATATTCTTCACATCCGCCACCTGACTTTTGATCTGCTCGCGATAGCCGTCAAACAACGGCAGCGGCCAGATCGGTTGGCCCACCGCCTCACCGGCGTCACGCAGAGCGGCGATCAACGGTTCATCATTGCCGATCACGGCACTGCTGTGATGGCCCAGAGCAATGATACACGCGCCGGTTAAGGTGGCCAGATCGATCATCACCTCGGGATTGAACTGCGCCGCCCAGGTCAAAGCATCGGCCAGAATCAGGCGACCCTCGGCATCGGTGTTGAGAATTTCGATGGTCTTGCCGGCCAGCGACGTGACAATGTCACCGGGACGTGTGGCCCGATCCGACGGCATGTTTTCCACAGCCGGAACCACACCGACGACATTAATCGGCAGCTTAAGGCGGGCAACGACGGACAAAGTGGCCAACACCGCCGCACCACCGGCCATATCCATTTTCATCATATCCATGCCCTCGCCGGGCTTAAGGGAGATGCCACCGCTGTCAAACGTCACCCCCTTGCCGACCAGTACCACGGGCGCCTGTTCGTCATTGCCGCCACGATAGTCGAGACAGATCAGACGCGGTTCGCAGATGCTGCCCTGGGCAACCGCCAGCAGCGCACCAAACCCCTGCTTTTTCAGCTCAGCCGGACCGAGTATGGTGCATTTCATCCCGGTTTGCTCGGCCACCTGCCACGCCTGATCGGCCAGATATTCGGGCGTCTTGACGTTGCTCGGTTCGTTGACCAGATCACGGGCAAACCACACGCCGCGATTGATCAGGTCACGTTGCGCGACCAGCGTCTGAACCTCAGACAAGCTGTCGTCATCAATACCGCTCAACACACAGACAAACTCTTCCGGTTCCGTTTCTTCGGGCTTTTTATAGCGGGTATAGCGATAGGCTTCCAGCATCGCGCCGTCAAGCAGGGCGTCAGCGACCTTGCCCAGCCCCTCGGCGGCAAAGGTGTCGCACTCAAACAGATAGCGGGACAGTTTTTTCTTGCGCAACAGAGAAACAGCTAACGCCCCCGCCTCACGCCAACAGCGTGAGGACAGTTTGTCCTCACTGCCCAGACCGACAATCAGCAAACGCGGCGCTGTTTCACCACCACAATGGAGCAGCAACGTCTGTCCTTTTTTAGCGGAAAACTCACCATCCTCACGGGCACGACGCAACAGGGCCTCTTCTTGCGTCTGTTCAGCAACCGGTAACGACGACCAGCTTTGTTCGGTCATGGCAACGATGCGGCAATCGACCGCCTCTGGCCAGGCCGTTGCAGTATAAACAGAAAATTTCGTCATTTTTATCTCCTCCTTATTGCGCCCCACATGCTCCAGGCACCTTATCATGCGTATACACACTTATAAGTTGCTAATATCACAAAATAAAAAAACATCTTCCTGCGTGCTTTTTATTGCTTTTTGTTTATTCAATGATAGTTTAAACGTTAGTACAAAACTATTAAACAGGGCAGAGCTCATGCAAATTTTCGATACCACGCACTTTCGAAAACGCCTCATCGCTTACGTTGTTTTGAGCCTGCTGTTGATCTGCGTCACCATCGGCAGCCTGACGGTGGCCTCGCAATACAGCATACTTAAAGAAAACTGGAAAGCCAATCTTCTTGAACAGATAGAAAACAAACAGCTGATCGTCAAAAACTATTTGCTCAAAACCATCAGCCTGGCTCAGCAGATGGCCAGCCGCAGTTTTATCCGCGACCTGCTTGAAGCGTATAAAAACGGCACCCTGTCTCTCAGTACGCTACGCAACAGCACGGAAAGGTTCCTCGGTGATGGTCTGGTCTTTATCCCTGAAGCGGTCGGCATCACCCGTCTGTGCAGCAATGGTCAGATCGCTGCCCAGCTCGGCATGCAACTCCCCAACGCATTACGCACCCACCCCATGTCGGCCAGTCCGGAAAAACCTTATTTAAAACCGGTGATGATCGAGGGGAGGACCCTCCTGGTGGTAAAAACGCCCATCGTTAAAAACAACAATTGGCTGGGCACCGATATTATCCTGTTTGCACCGCCGTTAACCGACAAGGTTTTTTCCGGAGCATTGCAAAGAACTCAAGGGGCAACATTTTTATGGCAACGCCACCCCTCGGTGGAGATGCTTCTGTCGCCAAAGAACGTTGACGAAAACGTCCTTGAAGAGGTGCGCACCTGCCCCCAGTTAAAGAAATGGGTTCAGTCCATTTCATCAAGCAGCGGATTGTTTGAATATAACAACGACGTCAACCACCAACCACGTATCGTTGCCTATGCGCCAATGACCGAGCTGGACTGGGTCCTGACAACCTTGGTCAATCAGGACAGCTTTTACAGCACCCTGTGGATCAAACTGACTCCGGTAATAGCTATTGCCATCGGCCTCACGCTACTCGGCGGGCTCGGTATGTACGTCATGCTGCGCCCCATGACCCGCCAGGTGATGATCCACTCCGATGAGCTGGAGCGAATTAACCGTTCTCTGCATCAGGAGATTGAGGAGCGTCAACAGGCCGAGCAGGACCTGATCGCCAATGAGCACGAGTGGTCGATCACGTTTGAATCGATCACCGACGCCATCACCATCCTTGACCCGCAAGGCAAGATCCGCAAACAAAACCTGGCAGCGCGGCGCATCAGTACCAGCTACGGTTCCGCCCTGAAAAACAGCCCCCAACACAGGAATCTGGTTCCGGTAGCCGACGCCCCCTCCCCGCTGCTGGAGCAGGCACTCACGCAGAAACGTGCTGTTCAGCAGATTTATCACGATGACGTGACCAATTCTTTCTTCCGTATCACCATCACACCGTTGATGCATGGGGAGAACCTGTTGGGAGCCGTGCAACTGGTTCACGATATCACCGAACAAACACGCATTGAAAAGCTGAAAAGCGAAACCGTTGCCGCGGTCAGTCATGAAATCCGTACGCCGCTCACCGCGATTATGGGCTTTGTCGAATTCATGCAAAACAATGAAACCACAGCGGAAGAGCGCCATAGCTATTTTCAGACGATTCAAAAAGAGATGGAGCGCCTGCAGGAGTTGATGAACGACTTCCTCGATTTGCAGCGGCTGCAATCGGCACTGGTGCCCTATCATTTTTCTCCAGTCAATCTGGAGGAGATTCTTCAGGATACCGTCAACTTATTCCGCATGGTTTCCAAACATCACCAACTGGTGTTCAACAGTCCGGGCAATGTTCCGAAAATCGTCGGCGACGGCAAACGACTGCAACAGGTGTTCAAAAACATTCTGTCCAATGCCGTCAAATATTCCCCGGATGGCGGCACCGTCACCACATCGTTACGCATCAGCCAGGACCATCTGTTTATCTGGATCAAAGATGAGGGAATCGGTATTCCGCCTCAGGATCAGGAAAAAATCTTCAACCGCTTCTATCGCGTGGATGACAGCGACCGACGCATTCCCGGCGGCCTCGGTCTCGGCCTGACCTTAGTGCAGGAGATTGTTAACGCCCACCAGGGACGCGTATGGGTGGAGAGTGCCCTGGGCAAGGGCAGTACCTTCTTTGTGGAGTTGCCGATAAACGGTCAGCAGACGACGGTGACGGAGAAACGGGAGTCGGCTGGAGAGTAAGAAATTAGAGTCAAAACCGCCGGGACTCGCCCCGGCAGCCGACAGACTTTTGGCTCGCCGCCCTTTAGGTCGGCGAATCATGCAACTCATCACCTCTGGCGTAACATATTGATGACATGCTTGCGCCGTGATCTATTTTTTCGTGGCACCCGTCTAACGGGTGGGACGGTGCCCACCCTGCGACAGAGTGTTATCGAACAACCTAGCAATGCTCCCGCGTCTTATGGAAGGTCACATCCGGCCATTGCTCAATGGTATGCTGCAACCGCCATTCGCTCGAAGCAAGGAAGGACAGATTGCCTTCGGCATCCCTGGCCAGCTGACTACGGTTCTGCTTCTCAAATTCTTCCATCTTTTTCTTGTCGTCGCAGGTCACCCAGCGCGCTGTAGCATAGTCGATCGACTCATAAACGGCATCAACACTGTACTCAGCCTGCAGGCGTGACATGATGACATCAAACTGCAGCACACCGACAGCACCGAGAATGTAATCACTGCCGAGCAGAGGCCGAAACAGCTGCACGGCGCCCTCTTCCGCCAATTGGACCAGACCTTTATCCAGCTGTTTGGTCTTGAGCGGATTTTTCAGCCGGACGCGGCGAAAATGTTCCGGAGCAAAACTGGGAATACCGACAAATTTCAACGGTTCCTTAATGGTAAAGGTATCACCGATCTTGATGGTGCCGTGGTTATGGACGCCGATAATATCGCCGGCATAGGCTTCTTCAACATGACTGCGGTCCTGAGCCATAAAAATGGTGGCGTTGGCAATGGTCACATCCTTGCCGATGCGGTGGTGACGTAACTTCATACCGCGCTTGAACTGCCCGGAACAGATGCGCATAAACGCAATGCGGTCGCGGTGGGCCGGATCCATGTTGGCCTGGATCTTAAACACGAAACCGCTGAAATCCTCTTCATAAGGCGACACCTCGCGAGTCGTCGTCTGGCGGGGGATCGGCGTCGGCGCCAGCTCAACAAACGCATCCAACATCTCCTGCACGCCAAAATTATTAATCGCACTGCCGAAAAATACCGGCGTCTGGTTGCCTTTGAGATAATCTTCCAGGCTGAACGGGTTGGCCGCCCCTTCGAGCAGTTCGATGTCTTCGCGCAACTCCTCCGCCTGGCTGCCGAGCAACTCATCGAGTTGCGGGTCGTTGATATCATCAATGATAATGCCCTGGCTGATCCGCTCGTTCTCTTGGGCGGAGAACAGATGGAGCTGTTTTTTGTACAGGCTGTACGTGCCTTTGAAACGCTTGCCCATACCGATGGGCCAGCTCAAAGGCGCACATTCAATCTGCAGGGTTTCTTCGATATCACTGAGGATGTCCAATGGTGCCAATCCTTCGCGGTCAAGCTTGTTGACAAAGGTCAGGATCGGCGTGTTACGCATCCGGCACACTTCCATCAATTTGCGTGTCTGCGTCTCAACACCTTTGGCGCTGTCGATCACCATCAACGCACTGTCCACTGCGGTCAAAACACGGTAGGTATCCTCAGAGAAATCCTGGTGACCTGGGGTATCGAGCAGATTGACTTCGTAATCACGATAATTGAACTTCATCACCGAAGAGGTGACGGAGATGCCGCGTTCCTGTTCCATGGCCATCCAGTCACTGGTGGCATGACGCGATGCCTTACGTGCTTTAACGGCACCGGCCATCTGAATCGCTCCGCCGTAAAGCAGTAATTTTTCCGTCAACGTGGTCTTACCGGCATCGGGATGGCTGATAATGCCGAAGGTTCGCCGTTTGTCCACTTCCTTCTGGTAATGTTTTTGCATAATTAAACCTTAAAATCGCCCGGATTCTGTTTACAAGCGTAAATCGAATCAGTATTCTAAAATTATTGTGTGAAATTCCGTGGCAAAATACCCCAACAACCACGGAGGGTCAACTTTTTCACGTCACATTACTATGAACACGTTATAGAGCAAACCCCAGGGACCAATTTGATTCATTAATTCTTTACTTGAATGTTAGTCTGGAGGCTTTTCATGCTTAAATCGATGCGTATCGGCCGCAAGCTGTTGTTGTCGTTCATCTGCCTACTCGTTCTGACCATGATTGTCGGCTGGGTCGGCAAGTCGGGGATGAACACCATCAGCGTCAACATGGACCATGTTCAATCGGTTAATGACATCCTCGCCCACTTCAACACGGCACGCATTCACGAACAGCGCTTTGCGTTAACCTCAAGTAAGCAGGAAGCCGACGCCCTACAGAGCGCCCTGGCCCAACTCAAAAACCAGGGAGCCGTCCTCAAATCAAAGCTTAACGACGCTGAAACAAAAAACAAGGTCGATCAGGCTCTGACCGACGCCGAAAGCTACCTGAAAGCCTTTAACGACTATGCCCGCATCAGCGGCCTGCGCGATCAGAGCATGGAACAGATGAAGGACAGCTCCAATGATGCCTTCAAAGCGATCAAGGGTCTCGAAACAGCCCTCAACGACATCCTGGAAGAAACCATCGCCTCGCGAAACAAATATCAGGATGAATATGATTACCAGGACGACCTGGCTTATGTCATGGAACAGCTCGGCTACACCCAGACGATCAGCCTGCTGTTTCTCAATGCGCGCAAATTTGAAAAAGAGCACATCATCTCCCTGGATGAAACGTTTCTTGAGCGCGCCCGCAAAAGTATTGGCAACATGCTGACGGTGGCCCAACGCCTTGTCGACAGTTTTGACGATGAAGACAACATCGCCATGACCCAGGAGGCACGGAGCCAGATTCTCAAATATCAGCAGAATTTTGAGAATCATGCCGCCCAGATGGCGGAGCAGCAGCAACTCAACAAAGAGATGCACACATCGGCAATGAATGCCAGTGAAGCCTGCCTGGGCGCGTTAGCCGCCATCAAAAAAGGCAGCGAGGAAAGCCTCTCCCAAGCCAACATCGTCCTGATCGCCATCAGCTCCCTGGCCATCATTATCGGCCTGATTCTGGCCATTCGTATTTCACGCGGCATCTCTCTGCCCTTAACGCGCACCGTCGAGATGCTGGACGCCCTGGAAAATGGCCACATCAACACCCGCCTCAACCTTGATCACGGTGACGAGATCGGCCAACTGGCCAAAACCATGGACCGCTTTGCCGACAGCCTCAACACGGAAGTGGTTGAGCCCCTCAACCAGCTGGCCTCCGGCAACCTCAATTTTGATGTTCACCCTCATGACGAACAGGACCTTTTGCGCACCGCACTGAAGAAGCTCGGCGACGACATGAACAATATCATGCTCGAAGTGCAGATGGCCGGCGAACAGATCAATTCCGGTTCCAGCCAGGTTTCGGATTCCAGCCAAGACCTGTCACAAGGGGCCACCGAGCAAGCCAGCTCTCTGGAGGAAATCAGCAGCTCCCTGCAGGAGTTGTCGAGCCAGACCACTCAGAACGCCGACTCGGCCAATGATGCCAGCAAACTGACCGAGCAGGTCCAGACAAACGCCGAACAGGGCCGTGATCAGATGGAATCGATGAACAAGGCCATGGCAGACATCAACGAAGCCAGCCAGAACATTTCCAAGATCATCAAGGTGATCGACGAAATCGCGTTCCAGACCAACTTGCTCGCCCTGAATGCCGCAGTAGAAGCCGCGCGTGCCGGACAACACGGTAAAGGCTTTGCCGTCGTCGCCGAGGAAGTGCGCAATCTGGCGGCGCGCAGCGCCAAGGCCGCCCAGGAAACCACGGAGTTGATTGAAGGCTCGGTCGCCAAGGCTCAGGCCGGGGCCGACATTGCCAAGCACACCGCGGAATCTCTGGAAAAAATTGTCACTGGCGTCACCGAGGCCACCACGCTGGCGTCGCAGATCGCCCGTGCCAGCACCGAACAGGCCCAGGGCATTTCGCAGATTTCCATCGGCGTATCGCAAATCGACGATGTCACCCAACAGAATACCGCCTGTGCCGAAGAAACCGCGGCAGCGGCTGAAGAGCTGCGCAGCCAGGCCGACACCTTACAGCATCTGCTGCAACGGTTCTCCCTGCGCCAGGGAAGCACAACGTCATTTAATCTGGACGAGACGGCCTTTTCCATGCCGGCGCAAAAACCTGCGACCAAGCCTCAACCGGCCCTGGCGCAACCGGCACAAACGACTCAGCAGCCGCAACCGGTGCAGAAAGCTGCGGCGCCATCGGCTCCCGTCAACAATGAAGAGGACAACTGGGGTGGCGCCGGCACAAATGAGCCCGTGCAGATCGCTCTGGATGATGATGAGTTCGGCAAGTATTGATCGTCTAGTCGCTTTTTACGCATAGAAAAGGCCCTGCTGAAGCAGGGCCTTTTTTGTTATTACCTGGATCCGTGAATAAAAGGTGGATGAAAAACTCAGGGATTAGAGTTCCCGTTGTGGCTGGGAGGCAGATAACCTGGACGCTTCGCTCTTTTAGCGCGGGCTGCTACTTTTAGTACCCGTGGGATGAGCAGCTCACAACAAATACAGATAACACCACAGGCTGGTTATCAAGCATCGAGGCGCAAGGCCAACGTGTCAGAGCCTTAAAAAGTCGCAAGCACGTCCGCTGCCGTCTTATTGGCATTGGCCACGCAGTCGTTAAGGCCGATCCCCTCAAAGGCATTGCCGGTCAGGTAAAACCCTTTGAACTTGCTCAGTTCCTGGCGAATCTGGGCCACTAATGCCGCATGGCCGGACACATACTGAGGGATCGCCTGTTGGTGACGGAAAATCCGCACCATCTCCGGAGTGGCTTTGATGCCCATAATCCGCTCAAGATCCGCCTGCACCAGCGCCAGTACCTGATCGTCGGTCAAATCAATAGCCTGGGGTCGGGTGGCCCCCCCCATCATCGAGCGTAACAACACTTTATCCTGCGGTGCCCGCTGCGGGAAGATGCTTGAATCCCACAAGGTACCCAACACGGAACAACCCTCTTTTTTCGGAATCAGATAACCGAAGCCGTCCAAATCGCACTGCAGGTCCGTACGATTGTAACCGAAGCAGGCGACATTCATCGGCGCATAGGGAATTTGCCCGAGAAGCTTGGCGGCTTCGCTGTCCATTTTTTTCACCATGCCGGACAACGCATGCGCCGGTGCCGCGCTGATCACCACATCGGCATCCAATTGACCGCCGTCACTCAGGCCGAGAACATAGTCGTCAAAATAATCCATGCTCTCCACAGCCACGCCCAAACGCACCGTGGCGCTCAACGCATTCTGCAGGGCATCGGTCAACTCCTGGATCCCGCAGTTAAAGGAAGTCAGCACGCCGCCGGGACCGGCAGCACTGGCCACCTGCTTACCGGCTTTACGCTCGGCCTTTTTCTGACGCGCCAGCTTGATCATCGCTTTAAGCAAGCCGCCGTATTCCTGTTCGAGCTGGGCAATCCGCGGAAAGCAGCTCTTCAGACTCATTGTTTCCGGATCACCGGCAAAGATGCCGCCTGCCATGGGCGCAATCAGCTTATCCAGGGCTTCGCCACCAAGGCGACGGCGCGCGAATTCGGCCAGGGTTTCATCGCGGTCATCCTTCTTGGCCGGCACAAACATCTCCCCGGCCAGGCGAAATTTACCCGGCCAGCTGATCAGTTTGGAACCGAGAAACATCGGGCCATTTTCCGGCAGGCGATGGAGTATGTTATCGCTGAAAATAAACCGTTTGCGGGCATTGTCATTGGAACGCAGCAGCGTATCATCAACGGCCAGCGCCTTGCACAACTCGAGGGTTGCCGGTTTATTATCGAGAAAACCGTTGGGCCCCCATTCGCACAGATAGCCCTCTTCATGACGGCTCCAGATCTTGCCGCCACTGCGCGGCTGTTTTTCGATCACGGTAATCTGCACATCGAGGTTTTGTGCTTGGGCCCCTTTTTCCAGGGCATAGGCTGTCGCCAGTCCGGAAACACCGGCTCCGATAATTGCCACTCGTTTCATGGATAAACGCTCCTTGTCGTGCGTCAGAGAAAATCAGACCTGCGGATTAGTTTCTAACGGGGGGATCATAGCATCATTTTTGATAAAAAGTTTAAAAACTCGCATGATCTTCACCGATTAAGGCCTGATTCCCACTCAGAAGAACAGCATAATGTGTGCGCCCCTTGACGATCATAAATGGCGGTCTTATATTACATGCGCCGGTAATTGCACCGGAAGACAGGAGTTTTCATGGCAAAAGACTATTACGCAACTCTCGGTGTGAGCAAACAGGCTTCCGAGCAGGAGATCAAAAAGGCCTACCGCAAGCTCGCCGTTAAATATCATCCCGATAAAAACCCCGGCGACAAGCAGGCCGAGGAAAAATTCAAAGAGATCAGTGAGGCCTATGCGGTGCTCAGTGATACGGAGAAAAAAGCCCAGTACGACCAGTTCGGCGATACCGGCTTTCATCAGCGTTATTCGCAGGAAGACATCTTCCGCGGCGCCGACTTCGGCGATATTTTCCGCGAGTTCGGCATGGGTGGCGACGACATTTTCAGTCAGCTGTTTGGTGGCATGGGCGGCGGCCGTAGCCGTCGGTCGGCGTTTCATCAACAACGACCGCAGTCCATCAAAGGCCAGGACTATGTGATGCGCATCAACCTGCCGTTTCGCCAGGCCGTCACCGGTGGCGAGCGGATGATCAACTACAGTCACGACGGTCACAACGAACAGATTCAGGTGCGCATTCCGCCCGGCATTGAAACCGGCCAGAAACTGCGTGTCGCCGGCAAAGGCGGACCGAGTCCGACCGGTGGTCGCGCAGGCGATCTGCTGTTGGAAATCACCGTTGACAAGGATCCCCATTTTACCCGGGACGGCAACAACCTGCAGGTGCAGGTCGCGGTACCGTTCAGCGGCGCGTGTCTCGGCACCAGCGCTGCCGTGCCGACATTGGACGGAGAGAAACGGATCAAGATTCCGGCCGGCACCAGTAACGGCAGCCGCATTCGCTTGCGCGGACACGGCGTGCCCTCCCATGGCAAACACCCGGCTGGCGACCTCTATGCGCAGGTGATGGTTGAGGTACCCAAGCAGTTGACGGATGAGCAGAAGGCATTATTGGAGGAGTTGCAGAAGCAGGGACTCTAGCTGATATGTTCAGATCGACACCCAAAAGGCTCCGCAATGCGGGGCCTTTTCTGTTTATTTCATGCTGTATTTTGGACCACTAGTGGGGAGCAACAGTCAGCTCTCAACAGCACCATCCGTTTATGCTACTTGGTACGCACGTGACGTGGGCTTCCGCGCCCACACGTCGGGCCCCTTTTGCGTCGACAAAAGAGGCGTAAAATCGACTCCCGTCATTGCGCCCTGCGGGTACCCTCACTGCAGTCGCTTACGCTGAGATGTCGGCAAAAACTCGCTACGCTCAAACAGTTTGCCGACGACCATCACAGCGACACTTCTTACGTTCGGCGCTGCTGAACGGGAGAGCTTGGGTGTTTAATAACACACGACCGCAGGGTGGGCACCGCCCCACCCGTTAACTCGATGCCACACCAGAAATAAAGAAAGACAAAAGCGTGTTATCAACGTTTTACGCAAGGGATAATGAGTTCCATGATTTGCCGAGTTCAGGGGAGGCAAGCCGAATCGGTGAAGCAAAACGGAAACAAACGCCAAACACGAGACAATCACCCCTCATCCTTCGGCTTAAAACGATTTTTATCCTGTGCCTTGAGATAAGCTTCATCCGGGCTGATCAATTCATCTTTAAGATAGCCGGCCAGCACGTCATCCATCATCTGCATGCCCAGACTCTTGCCGCCCTGAATGATATTGCGGATGTTACCGATGTTGTTTTCGCGAATACTCGCAGCCAGGCCCGTGGTGCCGATGAGAATCTCGTTGGCGGCAATCCGTCCACCGCCCTCTTTTTTCAGCAGCAACTGGGCACAGATGCCACGCAGCGAATCGGCCAGCATGGTACGCGCCATGCCTTGTTGATCGGACGGAAACACATCGATGATCCGGTCGATGGTCTTCACCGCCGAGTTGGTGTGCAAGGTGCCGAACACCAGCGTGCCCATGGACGCGGCGGACAGGGCCAGAGAGATGGTTTCGTAGTCGCGCATCTCACCGACCAGGATGACATCACAGTCCTGACGTGAGGCGGTATGCAGACCGTCACCGAAGGAATGAACATCGCTGCCCACCTCGCGCTGGCAGAACACGCTGCGCTTGTTGGGGTGAACAAACTCGATGGGTTCCTCGATGGTCAGGATATAGCGCGAATAATTGTCGTTGATGTAATCGATGATCGCCGCCAGCGTGGTCGACTTACCACTGCCGGTCGGGCCGGTCACCAATACCAGGCCGGAGCGTAACGCGGCAAACGACTTTAACACCTCGGGCAGATGCAACTCCTCCATGGTGAGGATCTTGGTCGGAATCACGCGAAATACCGCGCCCATACCGTGGAGTTGGCCGTAGTAATTGGCGCGAAAACGGGCCTTTTCATCCTTTTCATAGGCGAAGTCGAGATCCTTGGTGGCCAGAAACTCGGTCCAGCGCTCCGGCACGCAGATCTCCTTAAGGTAGGCCCTCATCTGCTCTTCCTCGATGGGCGCTTCTCCGTCAATGGCCACCATGCGGCCATGCTCACGAATCTTCGGTGGTTGGCCCTGCAGCAGATGCAGGTCGGACGCACCCCGTTCCAGCATGATATCAAACAGTCGATCAATTTGAGCCACGGCTTCTCTCCTTTGTGACAGCGATCATCATTCTCCGGCCACCTGGTCAGGTTGATATTGTTTGAACGGCGATTTGTTGGCAGCGGCGTACCACGCCTCGGTGCCATCGATCTGCTCCTCCTGCACCAAGGTCTGCAGCGAGTCCTCCAACTGACACATGCCCTTGTCGCGATTGATCTGCATCATGGTCGGCAATTGGAACATGCGATCCTCGCGGATCAGGTTGCCGATAGCCGTGTTGTTGTACATGATCTCCAGCGCCAGCACCCGGCCCCCGCCCTCTTTACGCGGCATCAACCGCTGGCAAACAATGCCGCGAATTGACTCGCTGATCATCGAGCGCACCTGGCCTTGCTGATCCGCCGGAAAGAAATCGAGAATCCGGCTGATAGTTTGTGCCGCGCCCGTGGTGTGCAGCGAAGCAAACACCAGATGGCCGGTCTCCGCCGCCGAGATGGCCAGAGTGGCCGTCTCGCGGTCGCGCAGTTCACCGATCATGATCACGTCCGGGTCTTCACGCAGCGCCGCACGCAACGCGGCCGAGAAACTCATGGTGTGATCCCCCACTTGCCGCTGGCTGATATGCGACATCTCCGCGCTATGGACGTACTCAATCGGGTCTTCCATGGTGATGATATGATCTTCGCGATGCTGGTTGATGAGTTGGATCATTGCCGCCAATGTCGTGGTCTTGCCACTGCCCGCCGGACCGGCCACCAGCACCAGGCCCTGGTGGTACTCGGTCAACTGCTTGAGGTGCATGGGCAATTGCAACTGCTCAAACGTCGGGATGGTCTGATCAACAATCCGAAACGCACCATCCCAGCCACGGCTCTGTTTGGCAAAGCAGGTGCGATAACGGCCCAGACCGGGAAACTCGCAACAAGTGTCCAACGCCAGTTGTTCATAAAGCAATGATCTCTGATCACCGTTGAGAGCGCTGAACAACAGGGATTCCGTTTCCTGCGCGGTAAACGGCTCGCGTTCCAGCGTCATCAGCACACCGTCTTTACGTAACAGCGGCGGCGAACCGGCATTGATGTGCAAATCGGAAGCCCCCTGCTGACGGGCGAACGACAGATAATCTTTCAGCGAGGTCAACCCTCCGACATTGTTCTGTGGAGGCGGTGCAACAGATGGTGATACGGGTGCGGCCTCAGCCTCAAACGCTGGTAACGATTCCTCGTCTACCGGAGAAGGTGGTGGTGGCGGGGGCTCTGCCGGAGTCGGCTCGGGAGATGCTGCCGCGGGTTGGCCGGCCGGAGCCGAAGGCTGACTGGCTTCGAACTTATCCCGAATCATCGTCACCTGTTGCGGCTTGAGGACTTTGGCCCGCACCAGCAGATCGGCCAGCTCCAGCTCCGGGTGGCTTTCCAGATATGCTTTGGCTTTCTGCAGCAATTCGGCATTAACCAGCTTGTTATGCACCACCACTTTTTCAACGAATTGGTCAAACGGCGTCATGAATCCTCTCCTAAACCTGACTTCACGATGTTGTCTGTGGAGAAATTTTATTCGCGGTCATTTTCATTGAACCACATTGGGCCAAGCAAAAACCTTATCCGACAGGATGACAATCGGATGAAGGTCTGATCGTTCAAAAACCTGAACAGATGCGGTTTTGGTTTTATCCTGTCCATCCTGTCAATTCAGCCTTTTGATGTTGCCTTTTTTTCTCACTATTCCACGTCAAGATCGAGCTCTTGCTGATCGACATCGGCTTCGTGCCGCTGTTCCAGCAGCCAGGTTCCCAGACTGCCCATGTCTTCGCACTCGCAGTCCACTTCATCGGCCGGTAGGATAATCTCAATCTCATCCCGGCTGACATTGATGAACCCGGCCTGCAACAGGTGGTTGCCGGTCTGTCGCTCCCACACCTGCGCCGCGGCCACGGCAATAAACTGGCGCGCCTCGCACACGGCATCGGTCAACCGAGCGCCTTTTTTGACGTACACCCGCCCGACAACCCGATAGTTATGGGTCAGAATAACCACTTTTATCATGGTGTTTGGTTCACGACTGACAGTCATGTGCACTCCTCCCTCCCAAACCGGCTCAGTGATTCAATAGGTTGTTTTTATTCTCAAATCAGGTTAACCGAAATGGCCTGATCGGCAAACTGATTTTCAATTTTTTCAGCTGATCATGACACCCATCGGGTAAGAACAAAATGTCACAACGTTTCTCATTGCAGGAAAAACAATTAAATAAATTGTAAAAGCAATTTAATGGGCGTAGATTAGCACATATTTTATAGACAAACGGCAACGCTCTAAACATCCCCAATGATCAGTGTAAACCGAAGTAAGATGAAAATACCTCAAGTCATTATTTTTCTTTTTCTCTGCACCACAACAATTTTTTCACTGGCCAATGCCAATGAAATCGAAAAACGATTCATTGCCGCCGGTCTTGTTGACGTTTCTAAAATTGATCCCACGATACACGTTGACCTGGTCAACTCTGATCCTGCCAAAAACTTCTTTCGGGAAAATTTCTACAATGGCCTCAGCACAGCCTACCTGCAAAGAGAGGTGGCGACAAAACTGGCCAAAGCTCAAAAAATCTTAAAATCAAAACGCCCTTCCTATTCCTTACAGATTCTGGATGCAGCGCGCCCTCGCAGCATATCTCAAGCCATGTACGACAAAATGAAGCGAACCAACTTCGAACGATTTGTCGCCAACCCGGCAAAGGGCTCCATGCACAATTACGGCATCGCCGTTGATATCACCATTGTCGATGATGCTGGCGATGAACTGGACATGGGCATAACGCCCTTCAGAAGAAGCACCGTCCGGCTTTACTGGGAATACGCTTTGAAAAAGCTCGGCAAACAGCTTTCACCAGAACAGAAAAGTAACCGACAACTTCTTGCCGAGACAATGAAGCAGGCAGGATTTCTACCACTAAGTTTTGAATGGTGGCATTTCAACGGGATGGAAAAAGACCTAGCTCGGAAGAAATACACCATCATTGAATAAGGTCATCAAACAACATGGACAAACATGATATGAAAATCGATATCCGCCCGAGATTTGAAAACCTGCTGAAATGGCTTATTCCTTTTTTCCTCTTGTCCGTTCTGGCCAATGTCATAGATAGCAAGCTGTTAGGACACGCAATGGATGCCGCCATTGCCAACAAAGGCACTTTTTCTATCGAGATAAAGAACATGCTCATCGGTCTTAAGTTGATCAAATTCTTATTCAATATTGCCGTGGCGGTATGGCTTTATTTTCAGGCAAAAGACTTAAAATTCAATAGGTTTCTGTGGCCAATATTCGGTCTGATAAAACCGTCCGGTGCTATTGTTATATTCATGCTTATTCTGGTTTATGAAAGCATGATGAAAACGTGTCCTGAGAAGCTTGACTTAGAGGAAAGGGAGCCAGCTAGCGGGAAAATGAGCCCATAGGATCAGATTTTGAATTGCAACATTTTAAACGTCTGAGGCTGTCCGCTCTTGTCGGTGGCTCAACACCTCAACGACCTACGGTTTTCATCAGAACCTATCGAGGCCGTTATCTTGAGGCGAAATCAAGTGCTTTTGCTTCACGATACCCTCAGGATCGGATAAAAGCCACGATGTTTAAACCAAAACGTTTTGACAGGATCAACAGGATAAATTTCTGATAACTCCTTACGAAGCAAAAAGCACAACCTGAGCCGTTGCCCCAAAGCTCCCACAAAACGAAGGCTCAGGTTTGAATTGTAAAATGCCCGGGTTTGTCCGCTTTTGTCTATGGCTAATCTACGGCCTCATCTTCGCCCTTCTCCACCAACGCTGCCAAAGCCTCAATAAACGACTGCCGATCATTCAACGCCGGAACCCGCCCAAACCAGGACACCCCATGCTTCTCGGCATGTTCGCGAAATTCCACATCCACCTCTTCGAGGGTTTCAATGTGATCGGAAACAAACGACACCGGGATTACCAGTAAGCTGCGTCTCTCCTTACCGGCAGCGGCGATCAGATCCAGCGTATCGGGGGACATCCATTTCACCGGGCCACTGCGACTCTGGTAACCGATCTGGCATGGATAATCTCCGACGCGCTCCATCACCCCGGCGACGGTCTCTTCAACATGCTGCTGATACGGATCGCCACGATCAATGAACTTCTGCGGCAAGGCATGGGCGGAAAACAACAGGGTCAATTTGCCGCGCTTGGCCTCGGGCACCTGGGCCAACCCTTCCTGTACACACTCAGCCAGGGCATCGAGATACTGCTCCTGATCGTGCCACTCTTCAATATAGCGACAGTGCAGATCCGGCGCGTGCTGACTGACGGCGCGCTTGAAATCCTTGATACTGCTGCCGGTGGTGGCACCGGTGTAATGCGGATAAAGGCTGACGACCACGGCTTCACTGATGCCCTGAGCGACAATGCGCTGCACCACCTCGTCGGCACGCGGCAGCCAGTAGCGCATGGCGACAAAGGCTTCCCAGTTTTCACCCAGTTTTTCACAGGTTTTTTCCGCCTGCAGGCGTGACCAGTGCAGAAGCGGCGACTTGCCGCCGATACGCCGGTAATTTTCGCGCACGGTTTTGGCCCGAAAGTGGGAGATCATTTTGGCGAACGGCTTTTGCAGCAGCGCCCCGAGGGGCAACTGAATCAAGTCGCGATCGGAGAAGAGTTGGTAAAGAAACGGTTCAACGGCGGCCACTGAATCGGGGCCGCCCATATTGAGTAACACCAGCGCTTTTTTCGGTTCAGACACGTGGACCTCCTGTAGCGGGCTGATTGATATAATTCCGCCCGAGTTTACCACAGGATTGATCCATAAAAAACGCCGACCTGAGTCATCTCAGGTCGGCGGCAATTTAATGGCAATGTCCTTTTGGCAACATTGTCTTTATTTCCATCAACGGGAACTTATTCCGGCGCCCCCGTCACAATGGGGTTGAGCACCGGTTCGTCACCGGCATAGGCGGAACCTTCGCCCATACTCCATTCGAACCACCCACTGTCGAAGTTGTAGTTGCGCTCGTAGCCCATCATATAGCCGTAGAACCAGGCCAGACTGGAACGCCAGCCGGTACCGCAGTAGTAGCTAAGAGCCTTGTCGGAAGTGATGCCCTGGGAGGTCCAATAAGTTTCAATTTCAGAAGGAGCCACCAGGGTGTTGTCGCTGTTGACATAGGCTTCCATGGTCCACGGACCGTCACCGGCTTTACCCCACAGCGCGCCGGGAATGCGGCCGATGGTCGGGATGTAGCTGTACGGCGCGCCATTTTCACTGTCACCGATATATTCATCCCAGGTGCGGATATCGACGATGACGCCATCGGTTTCAACGCCATTGACGACGTCACGCACATAGGGAATCTCCGACTTGTAATCGGCATTGATGGCCACGCTGCGCCCCGGCACATCGGGGTCAAACTCGGCAACCGGCGTGCGCTCACCGGCTTCGGTGGACCCTTCGTAACCGGCAGTTTCCCAGGCGGCATAGCTCCCTTCCATGAGGCGCACATCTTCCACCCCGGCATAGAGCAGAGTCCACACCAGACGCGCGGCAGCGGTCTGATCATCACCGTAAACCACCACGGTGGTGTCTTTGTCGATACCCATGTAGGCAATGCCGGGCAGCAGATATTGGTCGGGGTAGATATTCCACCAGTTGCGCGGCAGCGCATCATCCGGGCCGAGCCCTTTGGCGGCGTCTTCCTCTTCGGTGGTGCTGCGATCCCAACAGGCGGGCTCACCGGCATCGACTGGCCAGTCATTACGGGCATTGAAGCAGTCATACTCAATCTCGTCGGTATTGACGTGGATGGCTCCGGGCACATGGCCGTTATTGTACGCATCTCCGGCCGGCCCCCAGCCCACTTCAGCAATCACATAGGGTTTGTCGAAGTTGTTGTTTTCCAGCAACACCTCTTTGACCCAGCGTGCATCAACCACGTGGTTGACATTGGGATAATCGTTAAAATCCCATTCCGGATGCACGCCAAAGGAGATTGGCCGCTCGGAGCGATTCTGCTGCCAGCCGCTGGTGCTGCCGGGCACATCATCTTCGGCCACATAGGAGGCGTCTTCCACATAATCGGTACTCCAGCCTTCCCATCCGTCGGAGTAGTTGCGCACGTTGGTGATGCCCATCAGATGGGTATAGAGGTAGCTGATGCTGGAACGGTAGCCGCTGCCGCAGTAAAAGATGACATCTTTGCTGAAGGTGGTGTCGGTGGCTGTTTCAATGCCGAGACCGTTCCACATGGTTTCCACTTCGCTATAGCTGCGGAAGGTGCCGTCATCATCAAGGTATTCACGATCCGGGTTGTCGGCATGAAAGGCATAGATGGCCCCGGGAATACGCCCTTTGTTGACGACGTAACTGTACCCACTGACCTCACCGGTATATTCCTCGTACATACGCACATCGGCAACCACCGTGTTTTCATCGTCATAGACTCCGGCGACATAATCCGTAGTGGCAACAATCTCCGGCAACACACTGCCGCTGTAAGTGGTGGCAACTGCTTCATTGATGGTGGTTTCACCTTCATATCCGGCAGCGGTCCAGGCGTCATAGCCGCCGTTAAGCAGGCGGACATCATCGACCCCGGCGTAGAGCAGAATCCACCACAGGCGGGCGGCAAAGATCGGGCTGTTGCTGTAAACGATGACCGTGGTGTCTTCGGTGATGCCCATGCTGCCGACAGCCTCTTTGAGTTCGTCGTCAGGCAGCATGAACCAACGCGGATAGCCGTTTTCGTAGACATCGGAGTTGGAGTGAATCGCGCCGGGGATATGGCCACTGAGATAGGAGGCATCGGCCCAGCCGTTTTCCATGTCGGAAAAGCTGCCCCACTGGGTTTCGAAAATCAGGTACTTATGGTCGCGATCATAGCTGTAGTTGGCCGGAGCCGCACTGCTGCTGCCTCCGGCATGATAATCGATGACGCTTTTTACCCAGCCGGGATAGACCAGATCGGCGTAGTTGGGCAGATAGTCCATCGGGTAGCTCGCGGCATCGGCAGCCGCCCAATCCCAGATGGAAGCATCGTAGTTGGCGACATTTTCATAGCCCATCAACCGCGCCAGAAAGTAGGCAAAGCCACTGCGAATCCCGGCGGTACAGTAGGCCACCACCTGCTTGTCGGAGGTGATGCCGCGCTTTTCAAAATAGTCCTTCATGGTGGCGTAGGACACCAGGGTGTAATCGTCGTCGTAAGACCATTCATAAGGCAGATGCACCGCGCCGGTAATGTGGCCGTTACGTGCCTCACCGTAGAGCTGCCAGCCGATAAATTCTTCGTCGGTGCGGGTGTCGATGAGAACAAAATCACTGTCGCCCAGGCGTGCGGCAATGGTTTCCTTATCGGTGACAACCGAGGCATTGACCGAAGCGGCGAAGGTGGCCTCTTCGAGGGTATTTTCAGTCAGCTCGGTGGTGCGACCGTCGGCACTCCATTTATCCCAGCCGCCGTCGAGAAGATGGACATCCGTGCAGCCCAGGTATTCCAGCGCCCAAAACACGCGCCCGGCAGAGCCCCACGAGGTAAGGGTGTCGTCATA
The DNA here is from genome assembly GCF_963676955.1 of uncultured Desulfuromonas sp. Classification (NCBI taxonomy): domain Bacteria; kingdom Pseudomonadati; phylum Thermodesulfobacteriota; class Desulfuromonadia; order Desulfuromonadales; family Desulfuromonadaceae; genus Desulfuromonas; species uncultured Desulfuromonas sp. The sequence goes on from NZ_OY781461.1 coordinate 503,842, forward strand.
AAGAATGATTTTGGCGTCAGAGACAAGCCCTTTGCCGGACAAAAGCGCTTCCAGCTCGGCAACGCTTTTAAGGTTGAGGCTATCATCCGCCAGTTCGGCATGGGCCATGTGAATGGCGCCGGGGATATGACCGGCAGCATAGGCATCGGCGGAACGGGTATCGATGACGATCAGTGTACCGGTGGTGGCTGCCGCCGTCGCTTCGCCCGGCAGCAGGGTTACCAGAGCATCGGCCGTCACCAGCAGATCGGCATTGGGATACGGAGTGGTGTCGGTGACATCACTGTCGCCCGAGCTACTGTCATCTCCGGACGAGCTATCGCTGTCGGATGACGTAGTGGTGTCTTTATGGGTCACGGATTCACCGCAGCCACTGAGCATAATGGCGGACAGCGCCATCAACACCAGCAACAACAGCATTGATTTGCGTAAATGCATCATGATCTTTTCCTTCTCAATAAAGTGAAAAGTCGTTCTCCAGGAGTCGGTCGGAGTTTCCGGATCGTCACGAGAAATCGGCGGGTCGAGATCCTATTTCCGATCAGATCGGTTTCGCGGGAGATTCACGAAAAGTCCGGCAGGCTCCCAGGAACGCCATTATTTAGTGAAGCTGGTAGGTCAAAGCCAGGGTGTAGGTGGCGCCGGCAGCGGTATTTTCACCACACAGAGCCGGGGTGTACACGGCTTCCCACCCCCAGGCATCGTCAATGCGATAGCCCACGGCCACATCCAGCTTGAGCAAATCATATTCGGTGGTGATGGTCGGGTTGCCCTGGGCATCGACCTCATTATCGCCGTTGTCGGCACTGAGCAGGCCGTCCAGCTTGACCCGTGCATACCATGTGTCGGTCAGATCACTGCCCACTTCAATGAGGTAACGGTATTCGTCGCTGGGTTCTTCAAAACGCCACCGATAGCCGAACTCAAAGTTGCAGTAGCCGGGAAACAGATAGGCCAGGGAATGGCCGAACAGAATCCGCGCTTCAACATCGTACTGACCGTTACCCAACGGCAAAGAATCGTTTTCGTCATACAGCTCGGGAACCTTGACCAGACCCTGGATGGCCAGGACCCCACCGGAAAACTGCAGCAGGCGGTATTTCAAGCCCAGATCCACATCGCCAAGACCATAGGTTTTCATCTCAATGCTGTTGTCTTCATACTCAATCTGTTTGTAGTAGAGCGAGGCAATCAGCGTCGCGGCATCCGTCAGACCATACTCAACGTAGTAGTTGAGATTCAGGTCGTTGAACTCGCCGCTGTTGTCCATCTTTTTACGATCACCATCGTCATCAAAATTACGATCAGAATGATAAGTGTTCGCAGACAGGCGGTTGTAGGCTTGACCGGCCTGTTGAGTCCAGGCACCAGCCAGCGCCTGAGACGTAAAACACAGCAGCATGAATAAAAGTGGCAGGAACATCTTTTTCAACATGGGGGGAGACCTCTCTTCCATAAAATGCGAACTGATGAGAACAGAACAATAGAGCTCCCATCAATTCATTAAAACAACTGATGTTCGCTTCTTATTGCATAAGAAAAGCCGAAAATACAAATAAGTAATATGGATGGTGTGAAAATTTATCATCAGTAAAACAAATGGAAGAACGGGATGAGCGCTCAGATGGTGGAATGTCACAGGAGGAAAACGCGTGACAAACCGGATTTGCCGCCAATGCCTTTGCTGATTTCACCGATGCAGCATGAGCAGTGCTTTTGAAAACAGCCTGTAAAAGCTATGGACGAGTGACAAAAATCAACAACGAATCTTCACGTGCTTGATTTTGTAAGCAAGACAAAAATTGATTCATCCTGCGAGTACTCTGTCAATGCTTGAAATTCGTGGGGATGGCATAGCATCATGCCGTTTACACAAGGCGCGAAAGCGCGGAAGCGGCCACTGCATTTCGAGGTTTTGCAAGGCAGGGGGGAATCGTGCGAGGCGAGGCCGGACCTGAAAGTTTCGTGTGGACAAAGCACGAGTAAAAAGAGGGCACCGGCAATTTCGTCCTGTCCTTAAAAATCGCCAGTGCCCTAGGGGACGTTGTTTCCATCAGATGCCGTGAAAAAATCCAGCGCCGGCTGTGGTGACATAGGAGGCATCCCAAAAGGAGTAGGATTTCACAACCGCCGGCGCCGAACCATTCACACGCCTGCCGTTAACCGGCACGAAACAACGTGCGTCATAACATTGTTCATCCCACCGCGCACAAGGCCGGTGAAAAGTCCGTCCGGGTCAAGGACGCCTTAAAACCGCCACGCCAGTGACACATCCACGGCATCTTCACTGAGATTCGACTCCAGTTCGACCGGTGTGGTCCCATCGGGAAGCGTGCCACGCGATTTAAGTGTGGTTTCAAAAGCGTGCAGATAGCCGATGTTCAGGCTGAGATTTTCGGCAATGGTGAAACCGAGACCAAGCGTCAGATGATGCTCGACAATGGCCGGAAAGCCGATCACGCGCAGGCTTTCGTAGCCATAACGATTCACCGCCTTGCCCTGAATGGCCACCGTGGAACTGCCGTCGAAATGGTTGTGTTCGTTGATCGGGTTTTCACCATAATTGTAGCCCAGACGCAAGGTCAGCCAGGACAGAGCCTGATACTGCACTCCGAGGGCGATGACATACTGATCCTCCCAGTCGAGATCTTCATAGCCCTTGGCGTCGGACCAATTCAGCCACTTGGCGTTGACTTCGGCCAACACAGTCGGCGCGAAGCGCCAGGCCAGGCCGACACCGATGTTTTGCGGCGCTTCAAAGGCAAAATCATCCTTGGAGCCGTTGCCGTCGAGATCAAACACATTCTGATGGTCGGCGTTGAGCGCGCTCTGGTAGGTGGCGCCTAGAGACAGGGTCTTGCTCAGGCGATAGATAGCGCCGACCTGGCCGCCGAAACCGTAGTCGGACGACGTGCCGTGATCCAGATCCAGCGAGGAATTGACCACGTGCACGGCTGCGCCGACGGACAGCCGGTCATTGATCTGATAGGCAAAGGTCGGGGCGAATTTGAGAATCATCAACTGGGTGGAATCCACCGCCCCGGTTCCGGCCACGGCGGTGTCCCGGTAATCGACGCCCAGGCCGGTGACGCCGTAGGCCGACAGCCCCACCCGCATCCGGTCATTGACCGGCGTGGAAATGCCGAAAGCGGGCACCAGGTAGATTTTTTTATCCGAATCCGCGCTGAGCGGAGCGGTGTTGCCCAGAGTCACTTTGGCATCCACCGAGGGGGAAAACAGGGTGGCGGCAAAATCAAACTGCGATGCCGGACAATACGGCCCGAAATTCATCGCCGCCGGGTTGCTGAACGTGGCACTGATGGCGTCCTGGGGCGCGGCAATGCCGACCCCGCCCATGGCGCGGGACACCGGTCCCACGCCGATCAGGTTGTCTCCGTTGGTGGCGAAAGCGGCTGGTGGCAGACAAAGCGCGGCGCACAGAAGACAGAGCTTGGCAAAAATCCTTTTCATAAAACCTCCAATCTCCACAGAGATGTTGATGCGTTAGCGTCCCCGCGCGGGCGGTGCCGCGCGGGGACCACAGGGTTATTTCAGGGCATCCTTCAGTTCCTGTTTGGTCAATGCGCGCGGCGTTTCCATCAGCAGCTGTTTTTCCAGTTCCGGGAAGGTCAAATCTTTTTCCTGGAGGAAGATCTCATCGTTGCCGTGGCAGTTTTCGCACATCACCGTGCCGCCCTCTTTATGGTTCGGGCACAGTTGCAGAAAATGGGTCGGATACGGGTTCCAGGTGGCTTTGCTTTCCAGATGTTTCTGATCCAGCTCCACGCCGAAGTGAGCGAAAGCATCGGCCGAGGTGTCGCCGGTGGAATGGATCATCGGATAGACCTTGCCGTTGAACTGGCCGAGTTTGAAAATATGCTCCATGTCCGGTTGGCGGTTGTGGCAGGCATTGCAGGACTCATACTCCATGCCGTGGCAGGCTTGGCAGCTGATGAAATCATCATGAATCCGGTGCGCTTCGTTGCTGTCGGGAACATCTTCGTGGCAGTTGTCGCAGTTGGCTTTGATCAGACCCGGCGTCATCATGCCCTGTTCCTCGACCTGACCGCGGCCGTGGAATTCCTGGTCGCTGTTGTGGCAGGAGTTGCAATCCATCCCCACAGCGGTGTGAAGGTTTTTCTCCTCGGTGAAGAAACCCGCTCCGGCCAGGTGGTGACAGGGGATACACACCTGGAGATTGTCCGGCTCGCGGTTGAATTGGTGATTGGCCTGCAACCCGGCATTGGCCACCGGCGCGGTGCCGACATGGCAGGAGCCGCAGGTCGCGTGACAGGTCATGCAATCCTGGCGCATGATGGTATCAACCATCTGGTCCTTGTTCGGCGTTGTGCCCAGCCGCGAACAGAGTTTGCTCTCAATGCCGGTGAGATTGAAATGAACCGACGTCTTGAAGTTGTCGACAATCTCGCCGTGACAACCGGCGCACATTTTCTCACCGCCGTCGGCAGTGGGATCTTTGATCAAACCGGCATGCGCTTTTTCCGGATCGGCTGCATCGGGATCACCGGCATGACAGAACTCACAGGAAGCCTTGCCGTGAATCCGGTCATTGACGAAGGCCGTGTCGACATAAAGGCCCTGGGCGACGGTCTCAGCCGCGATATCATGGCCATAGCCGTCCTTTCCATCGCTACAGACCGAGCGCAGGTAATCGAGCTGACCATGACAGACCAGACATTGGCTGGTGTTTTTCGGATTGGCATATGACTTGGGTTGAACACTCTTGGGGGGCTTGTTTCCAGCGCCGTGATCGCCGGCGATGACGACAACACACAGGGCAAGCAGCAGAAAAATCCCCGCGAGGGCGGACAAAATATTTTTCCTCATTCTTTCCTCCTAACGATCGTTGTTTGAATGTGGCAGCACGCAGATCTGAAGACATTCCCCGGGAATGCCGACAGAGGTAAAACAAACCTCCTTTCCGTTTCCCTGAGACCGGACCGTGCTCTGCCGGAAGGGAAACCTGTATTATCGCCTCACCGATAGGTCAGGGTCGGCTGGCACAAGACAGCCGCAACACAAACAAACCGAACGTTCGTTTTGGATAGCGGATAAAAAAAGGCCTGTCAGGCGTTAATGACGCAACGCTTCCCTGCTAAAAAATACATTTAATATTAATATTTTATCGATAGCAGGAACCAAAAAACACGTCTCTTCCGAGCCGGAAGCTTCCCATAGATACTAGGGACAGCTCAAGGCACAAAACAAAACGATCGTTCGGTTTGTCGGTAGTCGACATATAACACCGGTCAAAACGTTCGTCAAGACCGAACGTTCGTTTTGTTTTAATTATCTTTGAGCGGAGCCGAAAGATCATCCGAACGGACCAGGCAATGACGGAACAATGTCATGACAAGTGGAAGGTGACGTGAAAAAGGAGGCAGGCAAACGAGCAGAGCTGTGTCACGCCCGGAAAATGGCGCATGTGGAAAAATCCGCTCGGTCAGTCCAACCGAAATGTCAGCACTGTCGAAGGAGGTTTCCGGCAGGTTGAAAAAGGCCCCGCCGAGGAGAGTTCAACCACGCAGGCCCCAAAGACGATGTCCGTCTTTCCTGCAAAATCAAGGGGTTGAAAACCCGTCCATGGGTGACACAGACGGTTTCGCAACAGCTCTCTAGCGGGCAACGCCTTTCCAGCCGCATTCCCAGATCGTTTCCAGTTGTTCCGGCAGGGGTGTTTTAATCACACCATCAAGACGCAGGTTGATCATACGGAACATACCGCCGAACAGGCAGGTGGTGGCGAGAGTCACATCCATCTCGCGCAGCTCCTGATCGGCAATCCCTTGGGCGACCATCTCCCTCATCATGGTCAACGGACGGGAGGAACAGATGGGAATCGCGTTGGGCATGAATTCCTGATGTTTGGCATGCAGCATGAAACCCATCTCTTCGGGATGACTTTCCGTCATCTCAAACAGATGAACCATGATGGCTTTACTGCGCTCTTTGGCCGAATGGTTGCTCAGCAGAATCTCGGTCATGGCGTGGGTCATCAACTCAAGCAGCTGGTCATAAATGGCGTTGGCGATATCTTCCTTGCTTTTGAAATAATGATACACGGCACCAATGCTGATACCTGCCTGGTGTTTGATGTCGTGAACCGAGGTATTGAAATAGCCTTTGGTAGTAAAAAGATGCAGTGCCGTTGCCAAAATGGTCTGGCGCAGATCACCTGTTGCCGCAGCATCATTTTTTTTTGTTTTGGCCATGGCTTTATTCCTTACGCGAAGAACCTGTCGCGGATGCCGCGTCACGGGAGAGCGGCGGGTCAAGACCAGCAATGCGATCATTGGGGCGCGAAAAGTCATCGCTCGTATAGATAAGAAGAATTGTCAATGGATCGAACGGGTAATCCTGCCGCCGAGGTACGTAAATTCGCCCAGCGCTCTGATTCAGAAACTCAAGAATCACTATATACAAAACAAGGAGGAGCGACAAGGCCGGCAACGGCAATCAAGCGCGTAAAAAAGCCCCGCAGCCGGGCTGCGGGGCGGAAGGTTTGGCGCCTTGTTATTTCTGGCTGAGGCGATGAACGGCCTCAACCATGAAGATGGCATTTTCCGGCGGCACCGACGGCAGGATGCCGTGGCCGAGGTTGAAAATAAAACCGGGACGACCGGCGTTTTCGTCGAGGATACGCTGCACCTCTTTTTCGATGTACGCTTTTGGCGCGTAGAGCACGGTCGGATCGAGGTTGCCCTGCACGGCGACGTCATCACCGAGGATATCACGGGCTTTACCGAGATTGATGTGCCAGTCGAGGCCGATCACGTCACTGCCGGCTTCTTTGACCAGCTCCAGCATGGTGCCGGAGTTCTTGACGAAGTAGATCACCGGCACGTCTTTGCGATTCAGCCCGGCGATCAGCTTCTTGGTGTAAGGCAGGACAAACTGCTCGAAGTCGTGGGGAGCGACCAGACCACCCCAGGTGTCGAAAATCTGGATGGCTTGCGCACCGGCCTCAATCTGCATATTGAGGTAGCGGCGATCCATCTCGGTGATCTTTTCCATCAGGGCATGGTACAGCTCCGGGTCGCCATACATCATCTGCTTGAGCGCGGCAAAGTCTTTGCTGCCCTTGCCTTCAACCATGTAGCAGGCCAGGGTAAACGGAGCGCCGCCAAAACCGATCAACGGCACACGCCCTTCAAAGGCGGTGCGCAGACGCTTGATGATGGCCGGAACGTAAGAAACGGCCTGCGCCATATCTTCGGGAACGATCAGCTTGTCGACATCGGCCTGGGTGCGGATCGGATCGGCAAACACCGGGCCGGGGTTGAAGTCGAGATCCATACCCATGGGCTCGATGGGAGTAAGGATGTCGGAAAACAGGATCGCCGCATCAGCATCAAGGATGTCAATCGGCTGAATGGTGACTTCAGCAGCGCGCTCGGGATCTTTGCACAGATCAAGGAAGGTGCCTTCGCCACGGGAGCGCACTTCGCGGTATTGCGGCAAGTAACGGCCGGCCTGACGCATCAGCCAGACAGGGACACGGTCAACAGGCTGGCCCCAGCAGGCCTTGAGAAAATTGTAATCGGTCGACATAGAATTCTTTTCCTTTGTATGTATAATTTTGGCGCTATGTTGATGCCATCTTGACGCTATTCGCCGCGGTTTTCAGCCGCTTCTTTTTCCATCCGTTTGCGCGTCTTGCGCGGGATGTAATTACAAAACGGCTCTTCGGCCATGTAGTCACCGTACACGGCATCGGCACGGGCACGGCAGCCACCACAGACATTGATGAACTCGCACTCGCCACATTTGCCTTTGTATTTGGAGAAGTCGCGCAGATCGTTGAAGACCTTGGAGTTGAACCACAAATCCTTGAACGGAATCTGCTTGACGTTCCCCACCGAGGAGTGGAAATAGGAGCACGGCTTGAGGTTGCCGAAGCAGTCGATCAGACAGATGGTCTGCGCGGCGATGCAGCCTTTGCCGCCGCCGGTGGAAAAGGTCAGGCTGCGCCGTTTGAAATCCACGCCTTCGGCCTTGGCCATCTGCGGCACGATGCGGTAGTAATGCGGCGCGCAGGTGGGACGCATGAGGATCTCGTCTTCGTGCTTTTCCTGCTCGTAGTGCCAGGCGAGAATCTCTTCGTAATCGTCCTTGGACACCAGCTCGTTCATGATCTCTTCACCGCGTCCGGTGGGCACGATCATAAACATGTACCAGGCCGTGGCGCCGAGCGACTTGGCCAGCTTAAAGGTGTCGGCGATATCGTGCTGGTTGCGCTTGGTGAACGAGGAGTTGATAAGGAACTTGATGCCGTTACGCTTGAGGGTTTCCGCGGCCCGTTTGACGCCTTCGAAGGCACCGGGACATTGGCGGAAGTCATCGTGGATCTCCGCCGTGGAGCCATCGAGGGACAGGGACACCATCTTGATGTCGGCCTTGTTCATTTTGGCGCAGACTTCATCGGTAATCAGGGTGCCGTTGGTGGCCATGCACATGCGCAGGCCTTTAGAGGTGCCGTACTCGGCAATCTCAAAAATATCGGGACGCATCAGCGGCTCGCCACCGGACAGCACCAGCACCGGCTTGGACACTTCGCAGATGTCGTCGATCAGCTTGAACGCCTCTTCGGTGGTAAAATCGCCGGAGGCGGCTTCCATATCAGAGGAGCAACGGCAATGAACGCAGCTCAGATTGCAACGGCGCGTGGTTTCCCAGGCAATCCACTTAGGGATAAATTTTTCTTCTTGATCAGCCATGCGGCGATTTTCTCCTGAGGGGCAAGGGGTTTAGCAATTTTTTACACGATTGCGACAGAGAAACGCGATTCTACCCCAGATCGCCCTGTGAGACAAGTTCCGCGATGGTTTCAGCCATCTCGTCCTGATCCATGCTATTCCCGTCGACGGTCACCTCGGCGTAGCGGCGATAAAGTTGCAGACGCTCGTGATACAAGTCTTCGAAAGTCTGGTTGTCGGCGCAGGCGATGCCACGGGTGTCGAAGTTATGAATCCGCCGACAGATTTCATCAAACGATACGTCAAGAAAGACGATGGTCGAGATCTGTTTGAGATGGGCCATGGCGTTGTCGCTGTAAACGGCACTGCCGCCGGTGGCGATGATCTGGTTGGTGATATTCAGACGCAGGATTTCCTGTTCTTCGATGCGGCGCAGGTTGAGGTAGTCGCTTTCGTCAAGAATATCCTGCAGCGTTTTCTGCTGGTTGATCTGAATGAGGATATCGGTATCGATAAAGCCCATGCCGAGGTTCTTGGCGAGGATGATGCCGATGGTGCTTTTGCCGGCGCCGGGCATGCCGATCAGGGTGATGTTGCTCTTTTTCATAGGGTTCCTTTATTCCTGGCGTAAAACGTTGCTAACAGCCTTACGACTCGCTCTATTTCTTCCGTGACTCCAATCAAAGCCATCATTCGTCAAGAAAAACGCTGTCAGGGCGCCGTCACCTCACCCCGAACAAACTGCCGCCAGACCCAACCATATCCCCCATCGGGCAGACGCACATAATACCACTCCGGCGCCCGGCCCAGCACGTATAATCGATCCCCGGCGGCCACATGATCGCTCACCGGCTGCAAACGGCTGGGACCTTTACGCACGTTGAGCACTTCAACGGTGACGGTCACGGTGCCCAGCGCCGAAGCCGGGACCGCCGTCACATCCGGTTGGGGTGGTGGCGGCGCGCTGGGCGGCGCTTTCACCACCCGATAGCCACGGCGAAGGGGCTCATAATAGATATCGTTGTAACGGGCATAGACCCGGTTGCCGAAGCGGACATCGGCATAACCATACGGCAGGGTCGAGACCACCAGACCAACCGGCGGAGAGACCACCCGGTAGTAACGGTCAAAAGGGGAATAAAAAATGCCATTGAGATAGAAATAGGTATCGTGATGATGGTGTACCCGGTGATGGCCGCGCGGCAAGACCTTGACGACCTCACCGTAACCCGGTCGATGATGCGCGTGTCCCCTTTTCGCCCAGACGGGAGTCGTGCCGACAACAAGCAGCACAGCGAGCACCGATAAAAAGAGGGGAAGTGGTTTCATGGCAAAGCTCCTTTCACATGGCAAGAGCTTCTATTTTACCATAGCGGTCCAGACAAAAAGAAACAGCGCACCGTTTTTACGGTGCGCTGAATAATTCTTTACAAGACGGGAGAGACGGCAACGATCAGTCAAACAACTCAGCAAAGATCTCCGCCACGGTTTCCATCTTGTGCGCCTTCCAGGCGTTGGTGCCGCAGAAAATCAATCCGGTCTCACGGTCACCTCGCTGGGCGCGATCGAGAGCGTGAACAATGCAGAAACGCTCTTTTTCTTTTTTATAGGCGCATTTTTTCAGGCAGCCCGACGGACAGGTGATATTGCCGTCAATATCGTGGGCGCGAACCTGATCGATATTGGCTTTGAGCGCCCGTCCCGGCAGACCGGCCGGACTCATGATCAGACCGATATCTTCCTGGGTGCAATCCAAATAAGCCTGTTTGAACGCCGGATCAGCATCGCACTCTTCGGTGCAGACAAACCGGCTGGCCATCTGCACGCCGTCAGCGCCTTCGGCCAGGGCGCGTTCAAGATCGGCGCGATCCCAGATACCACCGGCGGCAATGATGGGCATATCGCGTTGCCATTTCTCTTTGAAATAGGCTTTAACCCCGCGCACGGTTTCGTACTGATCGTAATCGCCGTTGCCGATGTTTTCCAGTTTTTCGCCCAAATGACCACCCGCGGTATCCGGGTCTTCCACCACCACGGCATCGGGCAGACGGCCATAGCCTTTATGCCATTTACGGGCGATCAGCTCCGCTGCTTTGACCGAAGAGACAATCGGGATCAAAGCCACATCGGGATAATCGGCGGTCAGGCCGGGCAGATTCAGCGGCAGACCGGCACCGGAAACGATCACCTTAGCTCCGGCTTCGCAGCTGGCACGGACAATGTCATCGTAGTCGGATACGGCGACCATGCAGTTAGTGCCGATGACGCCGTCCGGCGCGATTTCATAGGCTTTGCGCAGCTCTTCCTTAAGGGCGAGCAGGTCAGCTTCAAAATATTTTTTATCGGTGTAATCGCTGTTGAGAGCCAGCCCGGCAGTGGCAATCAGACCGACACCACCACATTTGGCCACGGCACCGGCCAGTCCAGCCGCGGAGATACGCACCCCCATGCCTCCCTGGATCAGGGGGTAGGGCACCGTATGTTTGCCAATGGTCAGAGATTTCATATCTTATTGCATCCTATCAGCGCCATAAGGCGGCTTTAATCTGTTATTTCGCCAACTTTAGAGCGTTATGCTAGCAGAAGCGGGCCTTATGCCAATGTAATACTTGTGTAAAAGCTCCCACGCTTTGCGCTTGTGTTCGTTTAAACAACAATGGTAAACCAATGTCATGAAGCTCCAACGCCCTTCCATCAATCCGCTCCTGGCTTTTATCGCCATCCAGTTCACCTGGATTGTCGTGGTCGTATTCTGGATTTACTGGTTTCTCGGCAGCCACCGCCGCCTGCGCAGCATTGCCGAAAAATACAGTCCGGAGCTGTTGCAACCCGGCATCGACTGGGTCATCCTCACCGAGGGGTTGCTGCTGCTGTTCGTCATTCTCGCCGGGGTCTATGTCATCTTCCTGTACTGGCGTCGCCAGCTGGCCCTTAACCGCGAGCAGAAGAGCTTCGTTTCCCAGGTAACGCATGAACTCAAATCGCCGGTGGCCTCGGTGCAATTGCATCTGGAAACCATCCGCCGTCACCACCCTGCCGAGGAACAGCTCGATGGTTTCATCGACACCATGTTGGCCGATACCGAGCGTCTCAACAGCCTGATCAATAAAATGATCACCGCCAACCGCCTGGAGCAAAGTCGCTGGCGGCTGACCCTGCGGCCATGCAACCTGTCGGAATTTCTTGACGACTACATGCGCCAATGGCGCAACACCCAGGATGATTCGCTGCAGCTCAGCTGCGACATTGCCCCGGATCTTCACGCCAATATCGAACCCGACTCCTTCTCCATGATCCTGCGCAACCTGCTGGAGAATGCCGTGCTTTATTCCGATCCGCCGGTCAAGATCAACGTGGAACTCAACGCCGCCCATCAGCGCTGCCATCTGTTGGTACGCGATCAGGGCCGCGGCATTGCCGCCAGTGAACAGCATAAGGTGTTCCGCCTGTTTTACCGCCTGCATCGTGAAGACAGCCACGTCAAGGGGTCCGGCTTGGGCCTGTTCATTGTCCGCGCCCTGGTCAAGCGCCATAAAGGGCAAATCATGCTGCACAGCCATGGCCCCGGCAGAGGCTGCACGTTTCACATCATTCTGCCTGAAGTGGTCCAGGAGACGCCGTCATGAACAAAGAAACCATCCGCATCCTGCTGGTGGAAGATGAACAGCACATTGCCCAGGGACTGATCTTCAATCTGCAACAGGAAGGCTATGACGTCGTCCATGTCGTCACCGGTGAAGATGCGCTGCAAACCCTGACGCAGGAATCTTTTTCCCTGGCCATTCTCGATCGCATGCTACCGGGAAAAATCGACGGTCTTGAGATCTGCCGCCACATTCGCCGCACCGACCCGCAGCTGCCGGTATTGATGCTCACCGCCATGAACCGCGAACAGGACCGGGTTGGCGGGCTGGAAGAAGGTGCCGACGACTATCTGGGCAAACCGTTCAGTCTCGATGAACTGCTGCTGCGTGTCGCCGGCATGTTACGCCGCCAGGCCTGGTATCGGCCATCCGCCAAACGTCAGAACAGCTATCATCTCGGCCGTTATGACGTTGACCTGGACAGCGGTCAATTGACCAATACCGAGGGAAACAATCAACAAACCCTGACCGAACTCGAGCTGAAAATGCTGCGTCTTTTTATCGACCATGAAGACGACATTCTCACCCGGGCGTTCCTGCTCAAATCGGTATGGGGGATGGCGCCGGATACCGAAACCCGCACCTTGGACAACTTTATTGTTCGGCTGCGGAAATACTTTGAAGAGCGCCCCTCCCGTCCCCGTTATTTTCTCACCGTGCGTGGCCGCGGCTACCGTTTCACCAACCCGGATTCCAGGCAAAATCCTTGATTTCAATCTGAAAACCGCTTGGCTGTATACGGTTTTCGGTTGCATGACACAGCGAATTCCCTATAATCAACACAGCGTTTTATTCCACATCTGGCTGTGCCCGATTGTGATTTTTTTATGCATTTTTAAGGAGATCCCCGTATGAAAGCAGTTCTGCTTGACGATTTTGGTGGCTTAGACGTCCTCAAAGTGGGCGAAGTTGACAAGCCGTCGCCCAAGGAAAAAGAAGTTCTCATCAAGGTTGTTGCGACCAGTATCAACCGTCCCGACCTGGTGCAACGCGCCGGTAAATATCCGCCCCCTCCGGGTGACTCGGAAATTCTCGGACTGGAAGTGGCCGGTGTTATTGAAGAGCTGGGCAGCGAAGCGTCCGGCTGGCAGGTCGGCGACCGCGTCATGGCGCTGGTCGGCGGTGGCGGCTATGCCGAATACGCCGTGGCGTACGACAACCATGTCATGCCGATTCCCGACAGCATGAGTTTTGAAGAAGCCGCCTGCGTGTGCGAAAGCTACATCACCGCGTTCCTCAACGTCTTCATGATCGGTGATCTGCAGGACGGCCAGACCGCGATTCTTCACGGCGGCGGTGGCGGCGTCAACACGGCGGCCATCCAACTGGCCAAAGCCCTGACTCCGAACGCCAAGCTGATTGTGACGGCCAGCCCGGAGAAAATGGACCGCGTTAAGGACCTGGGCGTCGACCTGGTGATCGACTACACCCAGACCCCGGATTTCAGCGATATGGTTAAAGAGTTCACGGCCAAGAAAGGGGTCGATGTGATTCTTGATCACGTCGGCGCCAAGTATCTGGCTCCCAACATGAATTCCCTGGCCTACAAAGGCAAGCTGGTGATCATCGGCATCATCAGTGGCATCAAAGCCGAACTGAACCTGGCCCTGATGATGGTCAAGCGTCAGCAGATCATCGGCTCGGTCCTGCGTTCGCGTCCGGTACCGGAAAAAGGCGAGATCATCAGCGAGTTCACCAAGCGCGCTCTGCCCCATTTCGCCAGCCGCGCCATTGAGCCGATCATTGAGAAGGTGTTCACCATCGATGAAATCGTCGATGCCCACCGCATGATGGAAGAAGATAAGCACTTCGGCAAGATCGTTCTGAAAATTGCCGACGCCTGATCACTCAACGACAAGGTAAAACGAACAAGGGCCGTTGCAGAAACCTGCAACGGCCCTTGTTTATTCTCACCACTCCTCCTTGGGTAGATTCGATTCCGTTCTATCAAGTATATTTGTGAGCCTCTTGCAAAAAAGGATCGCGGAGCCTACGAATGCATTCAAACGAGTCGGATTCGGTTACAGTTACAGCCCGGCGATTGGCATTAAACCGAGCATAGCCTTTGAACGAAGGCCGTTTCTTGTCGATATTGCACGATCAGAGGCAACAGGGTAAACAGCAATCAGGATTTATCCTGTCAGAAAAAGATTTTAACCTGCATTTCTCAGAAGTTATCGAGGCCTTTATCTTGAGGCTGAATAGATGATCTTAGCTTCACGATGCCCTCGCGATAAAATCTGATAAAGGCCACGATGAAGGGTTTTGTTTTGCAGTCCTTCGCGGCTGAAGCCACTTTTGCAATCCGGAACTTCAAATGGGCTTATGAACTCTTGCGACGGTTCAGGCTTAACGTCCCGGCGGTTCCATGCCCAGCGGCAACAGCAGCCACAAACGTCCCGGAGATTTCATCCGTCCGGCCAGAGCACCGGCTTCATCGCCGATGCCCCAGAAGAAATCAGCGCGCACCCGGCCCTTGATGGCCCCGCCGGTGTCTTGAGCCACCATCGCCTGCTGCAGCGGCTCATTACGATCCGGCCAACGGGTGGCCACATAAACCGGTGCCCCCAAAGGGATATAACGCGGATCTACCGCCAAGCTACGACGACCGGTCAACGGCACGCCCAAAGCGCCCGGCGGGCTACACACCTCACCATTCAGTTCGCGAAAGAACACATAGCTCGGATTTTCATTGAGCAACTCCTGCACCGCGACGGGGTGCTGACGGCCCCAGGCGGCGATGTTCTGCATCGACATCTGGTCGCGGGTCATCTCACCACGCTTGAGAAGCAATGCTCCGATAGAACGATAGGGATGGCCGTTTTGTTCGGCATAGTTGACCATCACCTGGGTGCCGTCATCGAGATTGATGCGGCCTGAGCCCTGAACCTGCAAAAAAAACAACTCGACCGGATCGCCGACCCAGAACAGCTCCTGACCATGCAACGGCTGTTGAAAGCCGTCGATTTCCCCCCGATCCCAATACGGCACCACCCGTTGGCCGTCAAGACGTCCGCGCAGACGGTAATCACCCAGCTCGGGATACACCGACGATAAATCGATGACCAGCAGATCATCCGGGCGACCGTAAAGGGGATAGGGATAGCGGGAGCTGGACTGACGGCTGCCGTCAAGATCCGGCACATAATAGCCGGTAATCAGCCCCTCATCCGAGCCATCGTCATTAAACAGCGCCCAAGGCTGAAAAGAGCGCTCAAAAAAGGAGCGCGCCGCCGCCGGGCTTTTAATCGTCGCCGCCTCACCGCATACGCCTTGCCAGCCGGAACGATATTTCAACGATCGGCAACTGGCGACAAAGGTCTCCAGCACAGCCAGGGGATCATCTTCATTCCAGCCGGGAAGCTCTCGCCAGCCCACCTGCCGGGCCAGCTCAGCAGCAGGAATTTTTTCCTTCTTGGCCGGGGAAGGCTTCTTTTTCGGTGAAATGGCGCACCCTGTCAGGACCAGCACAAGGCTAAGCGCCGCAAACCACACCAGACGACGAACACGCCGCCACGTTGTCACATCTATCACGCATCCTCCATGTGGATGATCTTCGTTTCTTTCCATGTGCGCCCAATTATCATCATGAGGACAACCGGACTGTCAACCACCTGACACAATAGAAACACATCTGATGGTAAAATTTTCTTCATTGAATCGACAGCGGCTATTTTTTATGATAGCTTGTTCACGATCTTTTCTACAGTCTCCCCCCCCAGGACGAGGAAAACGATGCCGACAATTCGCTGCCCGGAGTGTTCCTACAGCAAAGACACTTCACCCTCAATTATTCCAACAGGTTGTTACCTGATCACCTGTCCGATCTGCGGCCATACCTTCCCGCCCGAACAGGCGGATAAGCCGCCGAAAACAGCTTCCTCCGGAACGACGGAAATTCGTGAGATTCCGTTTACTTTTCATGGAAAGGGTGGCGAATATTTTGGCATCTGGATCGTCAATACCCTGCTGAAGGTGCTGACACTCGGCTTTTATTCGCCCTGGGCCAAGGTCCGCAAGCGGCGTTACCTTTACGGAAACACCCAACTGGAAAACCACCCGTTTGACTATGTCGCCGATCCATGGGTGCTGTTCCGGGGTTTTCTGATCGGCGTGGTTCTGTTTGTCGGCTATACCGTGCTGAACCAGTTCAATCCGTTGTTGGCGCTGCCTTTTGCCCTGGTGTTTTTTCTCGCCATGCCCTGGCTGATTGTCCGCTCGCGGATGTTCAACAATCGCAACACCAGTCACCGCAATTTGCGTTTTTCCTTTGCTCCGAACTACCGCGAAGCATATCTGACCTTCGGACTGTTGCCCATTCTGACCACGGCGACCCTGGGGCTCGCCGCCCCCTATGTCCTCTATCGCCAGAAACGTTTCCTGATGGAAAACAACCATTTCGGCCAGACGCCGTTTTGTTTTGAGGCCACGGTCGGGGAATATTATCAGGTCTTTCTGCGCCTGGTCGGCCTGGGGCTTCTCACCCTGATGATTGTTGCGGCAACAGGTTACGCGGGAGTCGTCTACCTGGCTCCGGCAGCAGGACTGTCAACGACTCTGGCCGGTGAAGGACGCTCGGAAATTTTTGCAATCAGTTTCGTGCTGATGTTTTTCCTGTTGTCGATGGCATCCAGTCTGTATCTCTATGTGCGACTGAACAACCTCAACTGGAACCGCACTCACCTTGACGGCCATTATTTTAACAGCACGTTGTCGGTGCGGGCCATGGCATGGATCTTTCTTTCCAATCTGGTCGCCATCAGCCTCAGTGCCGGATTATTGATCCCCTGGGCCACGATCCGCCTGACCCGTTATCGTTTCGAGAACCTCAGTCTGATTGCACATGGGTCTTTGGACCACTTTGTTGCCGGGAAGGATGAAGAGGTCAGTGCCATCGGCGAAGAGATCGGCGATATCTTTGATGTGGAAATCGGCTTATGAGCCAGTGTCAAGCCACCTATTACGACGGTCACACCACTCTGAGCCGTCAAGTGCAACTCAGCACGGCTGACGGCTGGCTGACCATCAGCGGACACGCATTTGAGCAACGTTATCCACTCATCCAGCTCCGCCTGTCTCCACCGCTGGGGAAAATGCAACGCACTCTCTACCTGCCGGATGGCGGCCGCTGTGATCTGGCGGACAACCAGCTTTGTTGCCAGCTTGAAAGCTGTCTTAATCAGCGCCGTTTTTCCTGTCTTCTGCATCGCTGGGAGTCCAGCCTGAAACGAGCGGGAATCGCCCTGTTACTGACCATTGCCGTGGTGTGGGGCTTTATCGCCTTCGGCATCCCCATCCTTGCCGGGCAAGTCACGGAGATGATTCCACCGACCATTGAAATTCGCACCGGCGAGGAAACCCTCAATCTCCTTGATCACGCCATGTTGCGCCCCAGTCATCTGGAATCGGCCCGCCAAACGGAAATCCGCCAGCTGTTCTTCACTCTTTTGCGTGATCTGGGCGATGACCGGCCCTATCAGTTGGTGTTTCGCCAGTCGACAACCATCGGCGCCAATGCCTTGGCGCTGCCCGGTGGAACCGTCATCCTCACCGATGAATTGGTGAAACTGGCCAAGTCCGATGAGGAACTGATCGCGGTGATGGTTCACGAAATCGGCCACATCAAGCACCGCCATGCCCTGCGCATGGTGATCCAGAACACCTCGGCCGGCTTTCTGGTCGCCGCGCTGACCGGTGACCTGCTGTCAACAACGTCGTTGTCCGCCGCCCTGCCGACCATGCTGGTCGAAAGCAAATATTCACGCGATATGGAACGCCAGGCAGATGAATATGCCGTTCATTACCTGACCCAGAAACACATCGCACTGACCCATTTTGCCGCCATCCTCAACCGGTTGACCCAGTATCATGCTCAGGGTGCCGACAAAGAACGGGTCGACAGCTGGAACCAGTACCTGCGCACCCATCCCACCACCACGGAGCGCATTCAGGCCCTGCACCTGACACGTCGGCCCACGGAAATTACCAGCGCCGGCAACTAACCACAGTTCCGCCCCCCTGCAACACTGGCCGACGGTGACACCATTACGGTGCCGCTTGCGGATCGACCAATTGGATCCAGGCGCCATACCCTTCTTCGGTCATCCTGTCCAACGGAATAAACCGCAAGGCCGCTGAATTGATACAATACCGTAAACCCGTCGGCGGTGGCCCGTCTTCAAAGACATGGCCCAAATGGGAATCTGCCAGCCGACTGCGCACTTCTGTACGCACAATAAACAGCTTACGATCCTTTTTTTCCACCAGGGCATCGTCCGTCACCGGTTGATAAAAGCTCGGCCAGCCGGTTCCGGAGTCAAATTTATGCCGCGAACTGAACAGCGGCTCTCCGGACACCACATCGACAAAGAGGCCCGGATTTTTCTCGGCATTGTAGGGATTGTCAAACGGATGCTCGGTGTCTTCATGCTGGGTCACCTGGTACTGCAACGGCGTCAGCTGTTGCTTTAGCGTAGCATCATCCGGTTTCTCAAAGGCCTCGCGCCGTTGTTCCCAGGTTTTGACAGGCTTGTCATTGTGCGTCTCTTGAGTCATGTGTCGCTCCGTTCCCCATACCTGGTCGAGATAGTGATCCCGGCCGGAATAATGGCGATACGTGGTATAACGCGCCGTGGAACGCTTATAAAAATTCTGATGATAGTCTTCCGCCGGATAAAACGCTTCGTAACCGCGGATTGCCGTGACAATCGGCTGGTCATAACGTTCACTGGCATTGAGATGATCCCGCGAAGCTTCGGCCTGTCGGCGCTGCGTATCGTTATGATAAAAAATGGCACTGCGGTAGTGGTGGCCGCGATCGACAAACTGGCCACCGTCGTCAGTGGGATTAATCTGCCGCCAATAAATGTCCAGCAACGTGGCATAATCCACCTTGTCCGGATCATAGGTGATCTGCACCGCTTCGAGATGGCCGGTGGCACCGGACGCGACCTGCTCATAGGTTGGATTCTTCTCGTTACCGCCAGTGAACCCCGACACCACCTCAACCACGCCATCCAGCGCTTCAAACGGGGCTTCCATACACCAGAAACATCCACCGGCAAAGGTGGCTTTTTCCAATCGCGTTGCGACCGCAGCGGCCACATGTGGAATCGGCAGCAACACCAACAGCCACGTCATGATGGGTAGATATCGTTTCAACATGGTCACCTCCAGGGTGCAAGAAATGAAAGAACCTTCAGGGGCGCTCCCCCGACAGAAGCCGGGAAAGCAGTCTTTACCTTGTGGGACAGTCCCCTCAAGTATACATAACTATTTTAGTCATCAAATAAAAAAAAGACCTGCAGGGCAAAATCCCGTCAAAGATTCAGTTGAGATCAAGGCAATGACACAGTGGTCATCTCGTGGAAAAAAACGCAGCAGTTGCGGCCCTGTGCTTTAGCGGCGTACAACGCCTGATCGGCGCGACTGTAGAGGTCGTCGGCGGAAAGATTTTCTTCAGGTCGATGGAGGTACACTCCGGCGGACGTGGTGACTCGTCCGTAAGGCAGGTTGTTGCAATGATCAATCCCCATATCTTCAATGGCCATCACCAGATTATTCATCATTACCGGCACATCCGTCGGATCGTCTATGGCGTAAAGGACCAGAAACTCTTCACCACCCATGCGAAACACGTAGTCACCGGCCCGGGCCAGATGATTTTTGAGCACCGTAGCCAGCCGGGTCAGCAGTTCATCGCCCTTAAGATGGCCGTAGGTATCATTGTATTTCTTGAAATAATCAAGATCAAGCATGGCATACACCAGCACCTTGCCATCGCGCCGCGCCCGGTGCATTTCCTTGACAATGGTCTGGTTGTAATAGCCACGATTGTACAACCCGGTCAAGGGGTCGGTCACGGAAAGGATCAGGGTTTTTTCGAGCAGATCTTCGGAACGCTTTAACTCGCGCAGGTCAATATCAAGGCAGTAAATCTGCTTCTCTCCCTGCGACGTATGCACCAACACGTGTTGTGAATAAACCGGCACCTGGGAACCGTCCTTGTGACGACGCACCACTTCAACCGCCGGCATAACATCGCCCTGCTCCACCCAGGCATCAATCTTTTGCGCCGCAGCCTGACGCATCTCCTCGGGAATAAACAGTTCTTCCCAGGTTCGATCAAGCACTTCGTCCTTGGAATAGCCGTACAGCTCTTCACAGTACAGATTCCAGTAAATCAGTTTGCGCTGGCGGGTGTAGCCCTGCACGGCAATATGGGGCGTTTTGTCGAACAGATCGCGAAAGACACGTGTCGTCTCGTCACGCTGGTGCAGAATACGCTGATTCTCCTGAGCCAGACGCTGGTTTTCTTCGCGCAATTTGCGGAGTTCTTCTTTGAGGTCTTCCTGATGATCCACGTTGATCGCCCCCCTGCAGCACCCAAGCTAATAAAGTCTAACAAGGAAATTAAAAAGAGCAATAGGCGGATTTTACAAAAAACTCATCGGGCAATCACACTCGACTCACATCAGATCACGCTTGTTGCTCCAGCGTACGGATAAAGGCATCCGCTTCATCGACAGCGGATTCAAGTTCCTTGACCAGCGAGGCCACGTCGCTGCGCACCTGTTGCAGCTCGCTGCTCAGGGCGGCCACGGCGCGGGCATTGAGATTGTGTTTAAGATACAACACCTGATCGCGCAACGGGATGAGTACCGGCTCAATCTTGGCTTCGGCACGTCGCATCTGGCGTACCAGCTGCTCACAGCGCTGGCGGGTGGTTTTCAGCTGTTGTTCACTGGAACGCCGCAATGACGCATTGTGATACTGCTCCAGTTCCTCCTGCCATTCCTCAAACAGCGCTTCGGCAACGTCCTCGACGGCATCAATGCGCTCGCTGAGCTCATCGGCCCGCGCTTCACTGCGTTCCAGAACATCGTTGAGATCACGATAGGTGGCTTCAAGATCACCGCCATCATAGTTGGTCACGGCCATGAACGCGTCGAGAGCCGACTGAAATTGCTCTTTGGTTTCCTGCTGCGACTCGCGGGCGTCTTCCACGCGGTCGATAAGAATATCGCGCTTGTGCACACCGACTTTTTCCATCGCCGAAAAATAAAGGCTCTGGCAACCGCCCAACAGGGCTGCCAGGATCAACACGCCGAGTACCATTCGCTTTGAGGATATTCGTTGCATCACCATCTCCTTGTCATCATCACATCCATCACATCCATCACATCATATCGGCCGGGTCCACATCAATCGCCAGACTGATGGTGGCCGGGAATAACGAGCGCCATTGGGGGCTTTCATTGACAGCACGCCGCAATGCCGCCCGGGTTTGCGCCTTGAGAAGAATCTGCATCCGGTAGCGGTTGCGCAACCGAAACAGGGGACAGGGCGCCGGTCCCAACACTTCCACCTCCTGCGCCGGCATCAGGCGTTCGGCCAGACGGCGGGCACAGCCTTCTACGGCAGAACGATCCAAACCGGACACGACCAGATTAACCAGATAACCGTACGGCGGATAAAGCAGCAACTGGCGCATGGGCAGTTCCAACTCAACGAAATGCCGATAATCGTGGGTCACGGCACATTCGAGTACCGGGCTGTCCGGGGCATAGGTCTGCACCAGAACTTCGCCTCGCACATCACCGCGCCCGGCCCGCCCGGCCACCTGGGCGAGCAGGGAGAAACTGCGCTCGGCCGCACGAAAATCGGGGAAGTTGAGCGCGGCATCGGCATCGAGAATGCCCACCAGGGTCACGGCCCCGAAATCATGCCCTTTGGCAATCATCTGGGTGCCGACGAGGATATCAACCTCACCGGCTTCCATGCGCGACACCAGCTGTTGCTGGGCGCCCTTGGCCGCCGTGGAATCGCGATCCATGCGCGCGATCCGTGCCTCGGGAAAACGTTCCTGCAGCTCATCGGCCAGCCGCTCGGTACCCATGCCTTCCGGTTCAATAGCCGCGCCGCCGCAACGGGGACATTGTTCCTGCGGTTGCTCGACATAATCACAATAATGACAGCGCAAGGTTCCCGCCTGGCGATGCCAGGTCAGGGTGATATCACAATTGGGGCAGCGGAAACTGGCCCCGCAATCGCGACACAACAGATAGGGGGAAAAGCCGCGCCGGTTGAGCAACAGCAGACTCTGTTCACCGCGTTCGAGACGCCGCTGCAACGCCTCGAGCAACTCTTGCGACAGGCCGTGTTCCACCTCGGCTTCACGCATGTCAATCAACCGCACATCGGGCAGGGTGCGGTCGCCGATGCGCGTCGGCAACGAGATCTCCTGCAATGCGCCCTGCTGCATGCGCTGATAGCTGGTTAACGAGGGTGTGGCACTGCCCAGGACCACCGGAACCTGTTCCATCTGGCCGCGCAGCAAGGCCATGTCGCGGCCCTGATAGCGAAAGCCTTCGCCCTGCTTGTAGCTGTCGTCGTGTTCTTCATCCACGACAATCATACCAAGCCGGGTCAACGGTGCAAATATCGCGGAGCGGGCACCGATGACAATCGCCACTTCATCGCGGACAATCGCCCGCCACATGTCGTAGCGTTCCGCCGCGGACAGCCCGGAGTGCAACACGCCGATCCGTTGTCCCTGTTGTTCAAAACGCGCGCGGAAGCGCGCCACCAGTTGCGGCGTCAAAGCGATTTCCGGCACCAGAACCAACGCCTGCTTGCCTGCCGCCAATACCGCGGCAATGCTGTTCAGGTAGACCTCCGTCTTGCCGCTGCCGGTGATACCGTGGAGCAAAAACGGTTTAAAACATCCCTCATCGAGACTTCCGGCAATCAAACGGACTGCAGCCTGCTGGGCGTCGTTAAGAATGGGTGGCTGATCGGCATCGACACGACAGCCCACAAACGGGTCGCGCAACGCCTCCTGTTCATCACAGCGAATCGCGCCGAGCTCTTCCAGACGCTTCAACACCGGGTAAGGTGACGAGAAATGATCACGCAATTGCGTCAGGTCAACGGGCTGATGTTGAGTAATGAAGGCAAGAATTTGCTGTTGCAGTGCACCGCGCAACGTCACCGTGGCATCCGTGGTCCGATACACACGGGTCTGACGTATTTTCGGTGCGCCCTGCAACGAAGACAACCCGGCGGGCAAGGCCGTCTTCAGGGCCAATCCCAGTGGGTGGACATAATAGCGGCTGGCCCGGTCAATAAAGTCCAGCAACCGTCCGGGCAACAAGGGCATCTCATCGAGTACGGCGTCAATGGGCTTGAGACGCTCGCATTGAGGCGCATCCTCATCGGCAAAGTCTTTGAGCGCCACCACCACGCCAACGGCGCTCCGCCGTCCCAAAGGCACTTTAACGCGCATCCCGGGGACAACGCGGTCACCCTCCCGCTCCGGTAAACAATAGCTCAGGGTACGGGGCAAAGGCGCCAGGACCGCCACTTCAGCGTAACAGCTGTCCACGAGTGGTTAGTTCGATCGCGAAGAGGAAAAATAATCGCGGGTCAGCTTGACCACGACACCGGACAGGCCGATGAGTCCCAACAGGTTGGGAATGGCCATGGCGCCGTTCATGGTGTCGGAAAAATCCCAGACAAAGCCGATTTTCTGCAGCGCCCCCCAGGCAATAACGCCACAGAACAGATAGCGATACGGCGTACGCGCCGGCAGGCCAAACACATATTCAATGCATTGCTCGCCGTAGTAGGCCCAACCGATCATGGTCGAGTAGGCAAACACCGCCAGAGCCAGAGTGACGATCATCGCGCCGCCTTGGGGAAGAGCGGTCTGAAACGCCAGCGCGGTCAACGCACTGGAACGTTCACCACTGTCCCACACTCCGGAGGTTAGAATGACCAGGGCGGTCATGGTGCAGACGATAATGGTATCAAAAAACACCCCGGTCATGGCGACCAGCCCCTGACGCACCGCGCTGGTGGTGCGAGCGGCGGCATGGGCAATCGGCGCGCTGCCAAGCCCGGCCTCGTTGGAAAACACGCCACGGGCGACGCCATAACGGATGGCCATGGCCACGGTGGCTCCGGCGAAGCCGCCACTGCCGGCCGCCGGGTTAAACGCATGGGAAAAGATCAGGGCAAAGGCTTCGGGA
Organism: uncultured Desulfuromonas sp.; assembly: GCF_963676955.1. Taxonomy (NCBI): domain Bacteria; kingdom Pseudomonadati; phylum Thermodesulfobacteriota; class Desulfuromonadia; order Desulfuromonadales; family Desulfuromonadaceae; genus Desulfuromonas; species uncultured Desulfuromonas sp. The sequence continues at coordinate 528,235 of NZ_OY781461.1, forward strand.
ATATGCGCGGCATTGATCAGCAGAATTACCAGGGCCGCCGCCACATAGAGGACAGCCATCACCGGCACCAGCTTGGCCGTCACCCGGCCGATGCGACGGATGCCGCCGATAATGACGATGGCGGCGAGAAACGCCAGGGCCAACCCGGTGATTAACGGACTGACACCAAAGGTACTCTCCAGGGCCACGGCCACGGAATTGGACTGCACCATACTGCCGATACCAAAGGCGGCGACACTGCCCATAATGGCGAACAGCATACCGAGCCATTTCTGGCCCAAACCTTCGGCCAGATAACGCATGGGGCCACCTTGCATGGTGCCGTCGGGGAGATGTTGGCGATAATGCACCGCCAAAACCGCTTCGGCGTACTTGGTAGCCATCCCGAACACGGCACACACCCACATCCAGAACACCGCTCCGGGCCCGCCGAGATAGATGGCCGTGGCCACCCCGGCAATATTACCGGTGCCGATGGTGGCGGCAAGAGCCGTCGTCAAGGCCTGAAACGGTGAGATATCTCCCTCGGAGCGCTCTTCGTCGTCGCTGTGTGTAAATACCAGTTTGAGCGCATGGGGCAATTGGGTCAGCTGCAGGCCGGCCAGTCGCACGGTCAGCAACACACCGGTTCCCACCAGCAGGGCCAACATCACCGGCCCCCAGACAAAAGCATTGACACTGGACATCAGGGCATTCATCGTTTCTCCCTTATTTTCGAGTTTTTGGCAAAAAGCCGTCCGTGACTTTTGCTCAAGGCTCTTTCAACAGATCATTCGAAGAGAATCAAATTTGAAGAAGTGTGACCCACAGGGTCGTGGCCGGATCGGGAGGCACAGCAAACATCACGCAATGCCCACCAGCGACACGACAAAAAATATCCTGACAGAGTAGCGAGGCTGCCCTGTGAATTCAAGGATTTTCCTTGTATTGAACCGAGGTTAGAAGCATTTCCACCACGTTGGAGAAATTGCATTTTCAGACAAGCTATGGTAGTGTCCGGTGTTTTTTTGACACGCGACATCTTCGCGTTGTCCACCTGACTTCAACATCTTACGTCAAATGGACGGAGCATGACACAGCGACAGATTGAAATTACCTCGCCGACATTTATTGATGCGTGGAAGCTGCCGGCGGACCAGGACATCGACCAGTTATTTGATCAACAACAGCCACTGGCTCTGGAAATTGGTTGCGGCACGGGTGACTTCATTGTCCAACGCGCCGCTCAGCAACCCGACATCAACTTTCTCGCCATCGATATTTACAATAAAGGCTGCTATAAAACCTGCCGCCGCATTGACAAAACCGACCTGACAAATATCCGGGTGATGCGGATGGAAGCGCGCTACCTGCTCAGCCGTTTCGGCCGCGCCGACATGCTCAGTGCCATCTACATCAATTGTCCCGATCCATGGCCGAAAAAACGCCACCGCGACCGCCGCCTGGTCAACACCACCTTTCTCACCCAGATGCTGTATTACCTGCAACCGGATGGCGATCTGTATTTTGTCACCGATGTGGCCGATTACGCCGAGCAGGTCGCCGAATTGATTCCTGCCTTGCCCGGCTACCACAATCAGCTCGACAGCCCCTTTACCTTAAAACTGGAAGGCTACCCGCTTTCCAAATATATGCGCCGGTTCCTCAGTCAGAATTTGCCGGTCCACTTTCAACACCTTAAGCGACGTGCGGATTTCGTCCTGCCGAAAGAGAACCTTCCGGTCACGGAAAAAGGCTTTCGCAACCGCCACAACCTGGACAACACATGTCACACTATCTGACCGAACATTTTCCCGGCACCGGCGGGACCATCAAGGAGAGTGACGAAGATTTTATCGTCGAAGAAATCCCGGCTTATGAGCCGTGTGGCGAAGGAGACCATCTCTATCTGCGGGTTGAAAAGCAGGGCATGAGCACCTTTGCCATGATCCAACGCCTGGCCACCGCCCTGGGCATCAAGGAAAAAGAATTCGGCTATGCCGGGCTTAAGGATTCCAAAGCCATCACCCGCCAGATGGTGTCCCTGCCGCTGGTTGATGAAACACGCGTGGCCCAGCTGGATCTGGAAGGAATCACCGTCATTGACGCCCGCCGCCACACCAATAAATTGCGCCTCGGCCACCTGCGCGGCAACCGCTTCACCATCCGCATACACGGTGTGTCCGACCAGGCGGAACAACGCGCCCTGGATATTCTGCATATCCTCGAACAGACCGGGGTACCCAACCTGTTCGGCCCGCAGCGTTATGGCGTTTTCGGCACCAATCATCTGGTAGGGCGTGCCATCCTTCAGGAACGTTTTGACGAGGCGGCCGCCCTCATCATTGGCGACCCGGCCTCCATCAGCAACGAACGCTGGAAGACCGCGGCCACGGCTTACCGTTCCGGCGACATCGACCAGGCGTTGCAGGCATTTCCCGGTCGCTTCCGTGACGAACGCCGTCTGCTGCACAGTCTGCTCAAAGGGCATTCCCACCAGCAAGCGGTACTCGGCTTGCCACGCAAGTTGTTGCGTCTGTTTCTCAGCGCCTATCAGTCTCATTTTTTCGACCGCCAGGTGACCATGCGTCTTGACAGCCTGGATGTGCTGTGGCCGGGAGATATTGCCTATATCCACGCCAAAGGAGCCTGTTTTCGGGTCGAGGAACCCGATGAGGAACAACCCCGAGCCGACCGCCTTGAAATCAGCCCCACCGGCCTGCTCCCCGGTCACAAAGCCATGACCGCCCACGGCCAGACCGGCATCCTTGAGCAGAGCCTGCTGGAAAAAGAGCAGATCGACGCGAAACGCTTTACGGCCCTGCCCGGCCTCAAACTCAGTGGCGAACGGCGTCCCCTGCGCGTGCCCCTGCACCAGGCAAGCTGCCGACAGCAAAGCCAGGATACGCTGCAGGTCAATTTTGCCTTGCCATCCGGCAGCTTTGCCACCAGCGTATTGCGCGAAATCACCAAATCCACGGACGCCTAGCCATTCCAGCCCGCTTCCGGCGGGCGATTTTCTTTGGCAATATTATTGCATATTTTCAGGATAATGAACGGCAGAGACGCTGAAATATCCTGCAAAGTGAAGGAGAAAGGCATGAAAAGTCGGCCAGACTGGCGGCAACGCATTCTGCTCAAATGAGTTGCCTTGGTTTCCGGTAGAGAATCCACCCCACAAATCTTATCATTTTCAAACTGTTATATTATTGCAAATCGTTCTATCCTGCCTTTTAAACATGGATTTTTCAAAAAAGAGCTATCCACCGTTTCATTTTCGAACTAATCATCTTGACAGCTTTAGAACAACATTCTATATTTCAAAAGAATGAATTCTCCAACCCTTTTTGACAGTGGAGAGTTAACGCCGTTTACACCGTGGATTCTTAAGGCGATAAAACAACCTGGAAAAATAATAAAACACTATCAAAGGCAACAGATTTCGCATTAATTACCATGCAGACTTGACAAGTGAAAAACAATTCTATAAAAAGCCATCACAATAAATAAAACAGCATCTAGCCATTTTACGTAAGCAGGGGACACCAACATGCCCGCGAAAAAAGACAAATCGGAATATATAATTCAGGCCGTATCTCATGCCTTGGATCTGCTCGAACAGTTCCATGACGAGGTGGACGAACTGGGCGTTACCGAACTCAGCAAACGTCTGAAACTGCACAAGAACAACGTGTTCAGACTTTTGGCAACGTTGGAGTCTCGTGGCTATATCGAGCAGAACAAAGCAACGGAAAACTACCGCCTGGGCCTGAAGTCTCTGGAATTGGGACAAACCTTCATCAAGCAGATGGGCCTGTTGCGTCAGGCAAAACTCACTCTGGAGCATTTAGTCGAGGAGTGTAACGAGACCGCCTATGTCGCCATCTTCAAGGAGAACCATGTTGTTTACCTTGATGTCGTTGAAACCGACATGACCGTACGGGTGGTTTCACGCGTTGGTTCACGCTTGCCCGCCTACTGCACTGCCGCCGGCAAAGTTCATCTCGCCCACATGTCTGACGAAGAACTCGAGTCCGTCCTGCCCAAGGAACTGCCGACCTTTACCGCATCCACCCATTCCAGTCTCGAGGGACTGAAAAAAGAGCTGGTTGAGGTATGTGAACAAGGTTACGCCATGGACAACGAAGAACTTGACCCCGGTGTCCGCTGCATTGCCGCCCCGATTCGCGATTACACCCGACGCATTGTCGGTGCAATCAGCCTGTCCGGTCCGTCCATGCGCTTCACCGACGAACGGATGACCGACGAGTTGACCCCGCTGGTGATTGATGCAGCCGCAACCCTGTCCACCCGACTGGGCTACCGTCAATAACCGCCAGCCCGACCACTGATCGTTAAAAACCCATCCCATCCAGGATGGGTTTTTTTATTTATTCGCGGCCGGCATATTGAAACTTCTCGAGCTTTGATATACATTGTATATACAAAAACCGTGAGGAGCTCATGACCCCGCTTTTGTCCTGGCACGTGAAAGAACCGCTCACGCATGATCGGATTTCATGCTTACTGGCACCCTATACCGTCGAATGCGTCGATGACAGGGACATGCAGTGGAGCGTCCTTGATGATCCAGCCTGGCATATCTGGCAAGACGGCTCTATTCTGCTTTATGCCCACCACCAACCGTCATTGCAACTCTGGCGGGAGAATGCCGTTCAACTCAGCGACACCAAGGTCTCGCCTCAGGCGCGCTTTCCTCATCACCTACACAACAAGCCATTGACAGAGCGCCTGAAAGCGTTGCTCGGCGTGCGAGCCTTCACTGAAAAGCAACGCATCTCATGGCGGCACACCGTTCTCGCCGTACGCAATGACGATCGCAAAATCGTCTGCCGCCTGACCCTGATTCAACGCCCGGAGACCACCCTGCTCAGTCTGCACCCCCTGCGCGGTTATCAGCAGGAAACTGAAGCCATCTGCCGCCAACTGTCTTCGCTGGACATGCAGCCCTGTGCCTTACTGACCATGCGCCAAATCCTCCTCTACAGCGGGCTTCAGGTTGTGGTGCCGCCCAAACAACTGACCTTTAACCTCAAACCCACTCAAGCTGGACAGCGGGCCATCCTGCACATGATCGAACGCCTGGTCTCCGTGGCTCGCCAACAGGAACAGGGTCTCTGTGACGATATCGATACGGAATACATCCACCAGTATCGGGTGGCGTTACGCAAGGCCCGTTCACTGGTCAGTCTGTTTAAGACCTGTCTCCCGAAAGACGCCAGAAATGCTCTGAAGCAACAGCTGAAGCAATTGGCCCAACGCAGTAATCGTCTGCGTGATCTGGATGTGTTCCTGCTGGATCGCGACCATTACACCTCCTTGCTTCCGACGGCACTTCGCCCCGGTCTGGACGACGCCTTTCAGCGCATTCAGCGCCGGCGCAACCGGGAACAGAAACAACTGGCAGCCCTGTTGCTTTCTGCGGACTATCAGGATGAAGTCCAGCAGTTGATGGCCGCTTTCGATCAGGCACAACAGCCGTTGACCAACAAGGGGACCACGCCGATCAGGCCGTTAGCCGCCCAAAAAATTGCCCGTCAATACCGACAAATTTGCCGGGATGGTCTGAAAATTGACGACACCACCGCCGATGAGACCATTCACGCAGTGCGCATTGAATGCAAAAAATTACGTTATCTGCTCGAACTGTTCGGAGAACTGTTTGACCGCAAACGCATTAAACGGCTGATCAAAGAGCTCAAGCAACTTCAGGACATCCTCGGCCGCTTCAACGACCTGACCGTGCAGCAGGAATTTCTCAGTCATCTGGCGACCACAACCCGTGACACGACTCAAACCATCAGTCTCACTGCCCTGGTCGCGGTTCTTTATCAACAGCATGTTCAGGAACGGCAACGGGTGGTGGGCGCCATTGCTGCCTTTACCGCTGAAGACGTTGTCGCTGACATTCAACCCCTGACCCGAGACGGAGACACGTCATGAAGACCGTCGCCTGTTACAGCATCAAAGGCGGAGTGGGCAAAACCGCTTCGGCCGTAAACTTTGCCTATTGGTCAGCCCGGCAAGGTCATCGCACCCTGCTGGTCGATCTTGACGCCCAAGGGGCCTCGTCATTTTACTTCCGGGTCCGCAACCCGTCGAAAAAAAACTGGGGAAAGCGCTTTTTCAAGACCTATGAGCAGTTGCTCGACCAAGTCAAAGAGAGCGACTTCAACCATCTCGATATTCTGCCGGCCCATCCGTCTTTTCGTCATTTCGACAGTCTATTGGCTGAGCATGGCGGCAAGAGTAACCGTCTGCACAAAGTCCTCAAGGGACTGACAGCGCACTACGATGTGGTCATCCTCGACTGCCCGCCGAGCATCAGCCTGCTGGCGGAAAACATCTTTGCCGCAGCCGATCTGATCAGCGTACCGATGATCCCCACCACTCTGTCACAGCGCACGTTTGCACAATTGCTCGATTTTTTTGATCAACAGGGCTACGCCAAAGACCGGGTGCGACCGTTTTTCACCTTGGCCGACGGCCGCAAACAACTGCACCGTGAAACCGCGGCGACTCTGCGAAAGAGTTATCCGTTATTTTTAAAACAAGCCATACCACACTCCACCTACGTGGAAAAAATGGGCATTCACCAGGCGCCCATTGATCTGTTTGCCCACAACAGTCAGGCCAACCGATGCTACCAGGCCTTATGGCAGGAGATTGCCGTCGCCCTCAACCTGACCCAACCATCCTCTTGACGGATACGGAGCGACCATGAGCGATAAAAAGAAAAAAAAGAAAAAAGACAGCCAACTGCTGATCCGCATCAACAGTGAAGAACGCGATCACTTTGTTGCATTGTGCGATGAGCTGGACACCAGTGCGGCCCGTGAGATTCGTAAATTCATCAAAACGTTTCTGCACGAACATGATGTGACGGAAACCGAATAACGACTTCCCTCAACAAGGAGACATGACCATGAACACCCCCATCCTCAATGTCCGCGGTATCGGCCCGGCCACCGCAGCCCTGCTCGCGGAAAACGGTATCACCAGCGCTGAAGAACTCGCCGCGCAAAAAGTCGGCAGTTTGGCCGCCGTTAAAGGATTCAGCGAAACGCGTTCACGTCGGGTGATTGCCGATGCCCAGGCATTGTTTGCCGTTGTCAGCACAAAAACCGAAACGAACCAAAAGACCACCCCGGCAAAAGAGACCACGAAGAAAAAGAAAACGAAGGACAAAAAGCCCGCAGAGAAAAAAGCGGCTAAAAAACAGAACAAGAAGGAGGATAAAACAGAAACGAAAAAAAATAAAAAAAAGAAGGACAAGAAAAAGGGCAAAAAAAGCAAAAAGAAGAAGAAGAAATGACAACAAAGGGCATATCGGGCGGAACAGATCTCTTTAAAAAACACCATCCGTTTGCCGATATGGTACCCACGTGACGTGGGCTTCCGCGCCCACACGTCGGCCTCCTTTTGCGTCGACAAAAGGAGGCAAAATCGACTCCCGACATTGCCCCCTTCGGGTTCCCTCACTCCATTCGCTTACGCCGTGATGTCGGCAAAAACTCGCTACCGCTCAAACAGTTTGCCGACAACCATCACGACGACACTCATTACGTTCGGTGCTGCTGAACGGGAGGGTTGAGGCGCATGAGAAAACACAGCTAAGGCAACACCGGGTTACGCCACGCACGCAACTTTTCATGGTCCAGATTGCGGCGGCCGTCAAAAAAATCGCAGGCACGATAGTAACGCAAATCTTCACGCCACAGGCGGTAGAAGGCGCGGTCTTTCCACAGCCGTTGCACCAGCCGTCCCGGTGCCAGGCGCAGATCCAGCAATGGCGAAAACAGCTCGGTCGGGTCGCGAAAGCATTCCCAGTCACAGCGACGGCACGACTGTGATAATGAACAGTGGCGTAAATCCATCTCTTCAAATCGGCCGAGATCCTCGTCGCCGCGATAGCCGCACGGATAGCTGTGCCCGGTCTGGCTGTCGATAAAGAAATAATCAATCCCACCACGACACGGGGTCGTCAGCTCCTCGCGGCCGCGATACTGCTGCAGCAGGGCGTGCAGGCTGCAACGTGGGGTAAAGATGCGAATTTTTTCCCGATGCCCGGGAATCGCATCCGACAGCGCCTGAAACAGGTTGAGTTTCTCTTCGTAAGTAAAACTGACCACCCGATCTGTGGCTGTGGCCGCATAAACGGCCTGGTCGGAATCATCGTCACCATGCATCGGATAACACACATTGGCGATGGTGAAGCCGAGGTCGGCGACAAAACGGTAGAAACGATCAAAACCGGCGCGAAAAAACGGATAGTCCAAATCGTCCCGATCCTTATCACGTCCGGCAAAGTAGCGGTTAATACCGAGATTCGCCGACAGGTACAGCCCCCGCTCGGCAAAGATCGGCAGGGCTTTTTCCACCCCCTTGATCACGCCGGGCAAACCACGCATCTGTTCGTGGGTGGCCACATCAGAGGAGTCGATGCTCACCCAGATATTGCGTAACGGGGTGGCGGCCAACTTATCGGCCAGCGCCTTCATGCGGTCGGTAAAATCCGCTTTATCCGCGCCGCGAAACAGGTAGCCGTTGGTGCCGGTACGAATGTAGGGGATCCGGTTGTTTCCGGCCACTATCGCCAGACGGCAGATCTCATCCAGACACATAAACGGCTCGCCACCGGTAAAGGACAACGCCGCAACGCCCTGATCCGCAGCATGACGAATCATCTCGGCCACGCGCTGTTCGGCCAGGGTGGCGCGGGCAAAATCGTTGGTCACCCGCATGCCGCATTGCGGACAGGTGGCATTGCAGCGGTCCGTGTATTGAATGATCAACTGGCCGGGCACCCGACCGGAGCGCAACAGGCGACCGGTGACTTTAAGGGCATCACTCAGCGGAGAAATCTGCTCAGTCATAGGAATGCACCATCATGTTTGAGGCCAGTTTCAGCAATCCGCCGAGACCGGGTTGATGACGATGCCGCGACAAACGCGGCAAGGTGGTATCCACAGGACGGGTCATGTCCAACAAAATGCTGTCCCAGCTGAAGCGCTCTTCGACCCGTTGGCGGGCCGCCTGAGACAGGCGCTGATAATCGTTACGATCCCCTTCCAGATCCGACAGCAGGCTGTCAAGCCGGTCGACCCAGCCATCCACCGACTGGGAGGACAGCACATAGCCGGTTTCGCCATCGACGACAATTTCCTTGGGGCCGCCGATATCGGCGACCAGAGCCGGAATACCACAGGCCTGAGCTTCGAGCACCACCATGCCGAAGGTGTCACTGAGGCTGGGAAAGACAAACAGATCATGGCTGTTATACACCGATGGCAGTTCGTCATAAGCGACCCGACCGAGAAACGCCACCTCGGGCAGATCGCGACAGGCCAGTTTCATCTCGCCCAGATAGGGACCGGCACCGGCAATACTCAGGCAGATATCGGGATGGCGCTGGCGCACCTTGCGATACACCTCTAACAAAAAGTCGAGGTTTTTATCCTTGGACACCCGACCGACATAGAGTAACCGTCGCCGGCCCGAGACGTCCGGTGAGGGACGCTCCATGGGCCGAAAGTGTTCAGTGCGCAACCCACGCCGGAACAGCGCCATGTGACGATGGCGATAGCCACGTTCTTTGAGCAGATGCATGTACTCGGTGGTCGGTACCAACAGAGTGTCGAACTGGTTGAAAAACCATTTGCTGTACTGTTCGATCATGTCGCAGATCGCCGGCTCATCGATGATGGACTGCGACTCCACGGTAAAGTCGGTGTGATAAATCCCCTTGACTTCCGTACCGAGCATGCGGCCGATCAACAGGCCGAGCAGTCCCACCGGTCCGGGGGTGGAGATGTACAGCTCATCCGGATTGTAATCGTAGACCATCTTCAGCATACGCAGCACCGACGGCACATTAACGGTAATGTCCTCGTAATGGGGCAAAGCCGTCGAATAGAGCGGCGGCACAATCAGCGTCGACTGCGGCAGACCGGCATGTTTTTGCTCATCCGTCAGACTGGTCATAATGCGAATGGCAAAGCCTTTTTCCTCGGACAGATGGCCGATGGTCTGCAAGGTCATGGAGACGCCGTTGAGATCAGTCAGCGTATCGGTCAACCACAGGATGCGCTTGGAGTTGCGCGTCATCTGCTTGCCGAGGCTGCCATTAAACTGATTGATCAGCTGACGATCGCCGAACATGTGGCGGAACGAGGAAAAAAACGGCACCGACAGGAAAATTCCCGGAATCGATGACGACAGCCCCTGAATGATGCGGATGATGTCCATCTCGGTGATATTGGTGTTCAGCGAGCCGAGCAACGAGCGAAAATACTGGTCGGAGATATTGGCAATGCAGTCATAGAGCAGGTCAAGGCGCGAATCGATATCATCCTGCTGCAGCGTGCGACTGGTTTCAATGAGTTGCACCAGATTCTGGTACACCTGATTATTCTTTTTCGACTTCATTTTGTTCAGACGCAGCCGGTCTTTAAAGCTGAGCTTTTTATCGCTGAACAGATAGCGGGTCAGATCGCTGAGCGTTGACTGGGCAAAAGCGGTACTGTTGTGCTGGGAGAAGTCAAAGGCGATTTTGTAGATGGCAAAGGTCAGCCCCTGAAAATCGTTCTGGCGACCGCACGGCTCCGTGGCGCCGCGTTTGAGCTGGTCGAGAAGTTCCTGCGGGGTGCGGGCTTCGACACGGGTCGAGGTTTTGCCGATAAACAGCCCGGCGTGGTCATCGGAGCCACCGGTCAGGCCTTTTAACCACGGGGTGCGCCCCCAGGGTTCGAGATCGTGCTTTTGCGCCAGGTGTTCCACATCGTCCGGGGTCAGACCCTGCAATACTTGGGAGAGGATATCGTTATTGAGCACGCTGCGGCTGCCGTTGCGCCCTTCAAAGTTGTTGAACAACACGATCAGTTTTTCCAGATGATCGAGGGTCAGGCGATTGTTGACCGCGTAGGTGGCATGCGCCACAACGCAGGCCAGGTCCTCCTTGCGCAAATACTCCCGCAATTTGTAGATGTTTTTACGTTTTTTCTGGATCTTGCTGAACTGGTCACGATCCAGACCGTAAATCAGCACGTGAATCTTGCACTTATCCTCAGGAAAATAAGCCGTGGCCTCCACACCGCTGAAACAATGCTGCGGGTATTTTTCCACCAACTCCATCGATGCCTTGATGCGATTGTGGTCGGTGATGGTGACGAAATCCATGCCGCGCTGGCGGGCCAATTTGTAGATGGTCTCCGGTTCGGTGTAGGATTCAGAGGCGCCGAGGCGTTGCAGGAACCATTCGGAAGGATGGTTGGAATACTTCGAGTGAACGTGTAAATCAATCTGTGCCATACAATTTTCTCCATCATCAGTTGTCGCTGATTATGGCGTTTCATATAAGGCACGGATGAGGGTTATGTAAGGAGCCGGTTCAGAGCTGCGCAGCACCGGGACAAAGCTGATCAAACAGTTGGTAAACCTTGGTTTTCAGTGTGGCCAGATCCGCCGAGTTATCAAGGATATAATCGGCACGGCGCGCTTTTTCCTCTTGCGGCATCTGAGCATCAATCCGTTGTTGGGCAGCCGTGGCATCACACTGGTCACGCGCCATCAAACGCTGCAACTGCACCTCCTCAGCAACCGTTACCGTCAGCACCCGATCCACCCGATCTTCGGCTCCGGCTTCGTAGAGCAACGGTGCCTCATAAACCACCAGTCCGCTGGGGCCCACCAGATCCCCGGCCTGTTGAAGGCGTTGTTTGGAAAGCTCGGCAATGGCCGGATGGAGAATGGCTTCGAGATCACGCCGCGCATCAGGATCGGCAAACACCTGTTTGCCGAGTCCTTTACGGTCCAGGGTTCCATCGGAGTTAAGAATCGTTTCTCCAAACCGCGTAACCAGCGCGGCCAGCGCGGGTTGCCCCGGTTCCACCAGATCTCGTGACAACTGGTCGGCACTGACCACCTGCGCCCCGAGATCAGCGAGCAGAGCCACGACGGTACTTTTACCGCTGGCGATTCCTCCGGTCACTCCTAAAATCATTGAAAAACCTCTCCCTAACCCCCTAAAAACAGGGGAATAATCACCGACAGCTTTCCTTGACAAGCGTCAAGACGATATGCTAGCGTCCAAAGCGTCGCCCTCACAGCACCAAGCGGCTAAAACCCGCATAGTGACTGCGCTCGACACTGTACCACTTCATTGATTGAAACACCAACATCGCTCTGGGAGAGTTGTTATGAAACACGATTGTTCGCACGATTATTTTGCCAAGGCTAAAGAGGTCATCCCCGGTGGAGTTAACAGTCCGGTCCGCGCGTTTAAATCGGTCGGCTGTGATCCGCTGTTTATCGAACGTGCCGAGGGCAGTCGCATCTACGATGCCGACCACCAAAGCTACATCGATTATGTCGGTTCCTGGGGTCCGATGATTCTCGGCCATTGCCACCCTGAAGTGGTCCGTGCGATTCAGGATGCTGCCGTCAACGGCGCCTCCTTTGGTGCTCCCACCTATAAAGAGATTGAGCTGGCCAAAATGGTCTGCGACGCCTACCCCAACATCGAAAAAGTGCGCATGGTGTCCTCGGGTACCGAAGCGACCATGAGCGCTATCCGTCTGGCACGTGGCTGCACCGGTCGCGACAAGATCCTCAAATTTGACGGCTGCTACCACGGTCACGCCGATTCGCTGCTGGTCAAGGCCGGCAGTGGTGCGGCAACCTTTGGTGTGCCCACCTCACCCGGTATCCCGGCGGACTTTGCCAAATACACCCTGACCGCCACCTACAATGATCTCGCCGAGGTCAAGAGCATGGTCGCGGCCAACAAGGATGAGATCGCCTGCATCATCCTTGAACCCATCGCCGGCAACATGGGCTGTGTCCCGCCGCAACCGGGCTTCCTCGAAGGGTTGCGCGAGCTGTGTACGGCCGAGGGGATTATCCTGATTATTGATGAGGTGATGACCGGCTTCCGTGTTGCGTTCGGCGGCGCTCAGGAGCGCTTCAATGTACGCGGCGATCTGGTGTGTCTGGGTAAAATCATCGGCGGCGGTCTGCCGGTGGGAGCATTCGGCGGCAAAAAGGAGCTGATGGATCAACTCTCTCCCGAAGGTGGCATCTATCAGGCCGGCACGTTATCCGGCAACCCTCTGGCCATGAGCGCCGGCATCACCACCCTGAAACTGCTCAAACAGGAAGGGTTTTACGAGCAGATTGAAGAGAAGAGTGCCTACCTCGAAGCCGGTCTGCGTCAGGCGGCGGCGAAAAGCCCGATCCCCACCTGCCTGCAACGGGTCGGCGGGATGTTCTGCACCTACTTCTGCGAAGGGCCGGTCACCAGCTTCAGCGATGCCGTCAAAAGTGATACCGAAGCGTTCAGCCGTTACTTCCGCACCATGCTCGACAGCGGCATCAACATGGCACCGTCTCAATTTGAAGCGGGCTTCATGAGCGTTGCCCACAGCAAAAAAGACCTCGACCAGACCATTGAAGCGGCGGAAAAAGCCTTCGCATTGCTGTAACCAGAAGACCTGTTCCAACCATTTGCAGGGCGACCTTTTCCAAAGGTCGCCCTTTGGTTTAATCCCCCCATCACGGTTGTTGTTGATGCTTGCCCCGCCAAACAAGACCACATCACTCACGACACCTTGTCCCGCATGGCGAAAAAGTGAAGCAACTCACGACAATACCTTGTCATCTTCTGCTTGATAATTTACAAAATCACCATCTGACGTTATGGTGTTACGAGTGGGTGATCTTCAAGGACAACGATTTTTCAAGCAAAAGGAAAACGGATGGAAGGATTTACCGATAACGCATTAGAACAAGCGTTGATTGGCTGGGCCAAGCTGCTGAAAAATGTCAGCTACTATCCTGACGGCCATCCATCACTCAACAATGCGGTTCATCACTCCGTAGAGCTGTTTCGCACGGTTCTGGCTCAAAGCGATGCTCCTCTGGTGCTGACCGTCAAACGTCGCCAGTTTCTCATCGACAACCACCCTTTGATCAGCAACCATCCGCTCCCGCCCGATGTGGCTAATCGTCTGTTTGCTCATAAAATCAAGGCACTGACCTTTCTGCCGGACCTGGTTGACCGTCACCTGCTCAGTTTATGTCGCATCATTACCAATGAGCCGGCCACCGTCATTGCCGAAGGGGGCGTCCAAGACCTGCTTGAGAAGCAGCAGGTCACCACGATCTGGACCAATGAACTCGACCTGGGTGCTATCAATGCACGTCGCGAAGCGATGGAAAAAGAGCACCATACCGGCACGAATCCGGGCAACGAGGCCGGGTCCTCAGGGCATAACAACAGCCCTGGACAGCTGCTGGAGTCACCGGAAGTCTCATTACAGCAGGTGATGGATAAACTGCAGGAAATCCTCCTGGCACCAACCAAAGAGACGGAAATGCCGTTTCTCCATGGTTTACGCCAACTCACCCAGGCTCTGCAACGTCTGATGGGAGAGGGGCACCACCAGCAGGCCCTGCAGATTCTCAAACAACTGGATGTGTGGATTCAAAACCCGCAGACCGATGCCCGCTATGTGCGTGTTCTCCGCCAGGCAGTAGCTTCCCTGATAGGCCACCCGCTGGTGGACCTGTTGATTGACAACGCCAAAACGCGTCAGGAACAGCATTTCGTCATGCGCATTATCATGGATCTTCCCGCGCAACAGGTGGGTTCCTTGCTGATCCAGCGTCTGAGTGAGGAACTGGATAACAAATTACGCAAATTCCTCAGCCAACTGCTGGTCGCCATGGGCGAACAGGTTTTTCCCCTGTTGATTGATTGCCTGTCTGATGACCGCTGGTTTGTCACCCGCAACGCCATCACCATTCTCAGTGAAAGCCGTAGTGAGGAATTAACGGAGCAGTTCATTCCCTTTCTCGACCATCCCGATGGGCGGGTGGCCAAAGAAGCCATCCGCGCCCTGGCCCGCATCAAAACGGAACAGGCCAGCCAGGCCCTCATCGCTCAACTGGAAAATAATGATTACGAATTTCCCAACCAGGTGATTCTTGCCTTGGGTGCCCAGGCAGATCCGGCGGCGGTGCCGCCTCTGGTGCGTATCGCCCGCCAACGTGATCCCTTTCTCAACCAGAAAAGCCAAGTGCGTGATGCCATCCTCGCCCTGAGTGAAATCGCCTCGCCGGATTGCAGTCAGACTCTCATTGACCTGGTTGAGCGCGGCAAGTTGGTCAAACGCAAGGAATACAACGAAATTCGCTGCCAAGCCGCCGCGGCCATGGGCAATCTGTCTGACCCGGAAAGCCTGGCGGCCCTGCAACGCGCCAGTGAATCCTCAAACCAGAAACTGGCCTCCACAGCCCGCCAGGCCCTGCGCCAGCGATCGGAATCCTGACCCATGTTTCACGATGAATTGAGCCGGTTTCTCCAGGCCCTTAACGGCATTCTCAACGGCCTGAAGCTGTACCCGCCGATGCATCCGGCCAACAGCCGCTTTCATGACAACCTGTGGCAAGCCGTGCAAGAGGTGTTTGAGGATAGCAGAAGCCTTAAAATCGGCATTATCGATGACACCCTGTACATCGATGACCACCTGTTTGCCAACAATCCTCCTCCAGCTCAAGGTCTGCTTAAATTGTTGCAGACGTATCAGATTTACGGGCTGGAGATTTTTCCCGAGGTGACGGAAAGCGAATTGCAAACCTTCGTGGAAATGCTTTACGGCGGTCAGTTGAATGGTGAACTGTTTGACCACCAACTTGACCAGGTGGGTATTTACGCGATCCGTTACGCCAACGCGTCAGAGGACAAAGAGGGGAGCCCGGCACGCAAAGTCTATGATCATGCCATAAAGACGATCTCGTCACTGTGCCATGATATTCAGCAGGGCCGTGTTCCGCCAACAGGTCCGGTGGTAACGACGGTAGATAAAATGGCCCGGCAGATGGTCAAGACCCCCTATGCCATGTTGGCCCTGAGTATGCTCAAAGATTATGACGATTACACGTTCAGCCACTCGGTGAACGTATCGGTGATCGCCCTGACCCTGGGACGTTCCTGTCAACTGGATAACGATACCCTGCAGATCCTCGGCGTCGGCAGCCTGCTCCACGATCTGGGCAAATTAAAGATCTCCCCGAACATTATCAGAAAACCGGGCAAGCTGTCGTCACAGGAATATGAAACCATCAAGAAGCATCCGCAACTCGGTGCTGAAATCGCGTCCCAGATGTCCGACATCGACCCGCGTATCATCACGATGATTCTCGGTCACCACATCGGCTACGACCGTAGCGGCTATCCTCAGGGAAAAATCAGCGAACCGATGTCTCCTCTGGTGGACATGACCACTATTGCCGATACCTTTGACGCCATCACCACGCTACGTGCCTACCGTCGCCCCAGTTCCCCGCTGCAGGCAGTTGCCATTATGAACAATCTGGCCGGGAAGCATCTGCATCCGGGTTATATGGAAAAGTTTCGTCTCGCACTGGGGGAATTTCCCGTCGGCAGTCTGGTACGCCTGGTAAGCAATGAAATCGGTCTGATCGTTGACATGGATGCCCTCAACCTCAACAAGAGCACCATCCGCATCATCCGTGACCGCTTGGGAAATGAGATAGAAACGCCTTACGACCTGCAACTGGAAAAGAGTAATGAGGCCATTGCCGGTGAAGTGGATCCGTTGCGCCTCAACATCGACATCGCCACTTTAATGTAGAAAAAGCTAATCGACCAGCTGGCCCAAGGCTATTGCCGCGGCGGCGCGCACTGTTGCATGGCCGCTGCTCAGGGCCTCGATCAGACAACTTTCTGCCGTCGCAAACCCCATCTCGCCCAAGGCTTTAAGACAGGCACATTGCAACTCTTCATCGCCGCGCCGATACATGGTTTCGAAATAAGGCACCAGCCGCGCATCTTTGTAATGCGCCAACGCCTGGGCCGCATACACCGCAACGGCCGGGTGGCGATCCTGCAGGCAATTGACCAGATCGTTCAGAGCCTCTGGATAACGTTTGCGCCCGACCACCTGAACGGCAACCGCGCGAACATCCGCCTCATCCTCTTTCAGAGCCGCGCACAGAGCAGCCCTGATGGCATCACTCTCCACCGCCTCCAGACCGAACAGGGCGGCAACCTTCTGTTGCGCCGACCCACCGGCCAGGTGTTCGAGCAACCGGTCGGCATGACTGCGCTGGTCCAACCGGGCCAACGCCTCTGTCGCCGCCTGCCTCACCTGTGCTTGCGAATCCTGTAGCAACGGGACTAACGCTTCACGCCGCTCTTGTTCCATGGCAACACCTCATACCATTCTGTTGATCGCGTCTCAAATTGAGCTGCGTGCAAAAGGCCACGGACGGCTTATTGCAACAAGCTCTGCTTGATTCAGATTGACGCTGTCGTCTCAGGCAATTCAATCACTTTGAGCAAGTTGGTCGAGCCAGATTGCCACAACGGTGTTCCCGCTGTCACCACAATCCGTTGCGTGGCGGCAACCAGATGACGTTTCATCACTTCGTCACGCGCTTTTTCAAACATCTCATCGGTATCATTACACGGCTCAATTTTCACCGGCAGCACGCCCCACAACAGGTTCATCTGCCGACAACGTTGTTCATTGGTGGTTAAGCCGATCACCGGGCAGTCAGGGCGAAAACGGGAGACACAAGACGCGGTAAATCCCGACTGGGTGTAGGCGACAATGGCCGAAGCGCGCAAATCTTCCGCCAGCGTCACAGCCGCCCGGCCCACCGCCCAGGAAACCTGAGGAGGATCGTTACCATCATCCTGAATCAGGCTCAAGGCACTGTTTAAATGCGGTTCGGTGGAACGGGCAATGCGGTCGAGCATGCGCGTAGCCGCCACCGGATAATCACCGGATGCGGTTTCATCGGAGAGCATCAGGGCATCGGTTCCATCATAAATGGCATTGGCCACATCCGTGGCTTCCGCCCGGGTCGGTCGCGGATTGGACACCATACTCGACAGCATCTGGGTGGCGGTGATCACCGCTTTACCTTTGAGACGCGCCTTGTGGATCAATTGTTTCTGCAGCACCGGCACCTGTTCCAGCGGCACTTCGACGCCGAGATCGCCACGGGCAATCATCACCACATCCACCACGTCGAGAATCTCTTCAATATGAGCAACCGCCTGCGGTTTCTCAATTTTCGCCACCAGCTTGGGCGCCTCAGGCACCTCGGCGAGCATGGTGCGGATCTCTTTAAGATCGTCAGCGCCGCGCACAAATGACAGGGCGACAATATCCACCCCCTGCTGCAGGCCAAAGCGCAGATCATCACGATCCTTCTCCGTAAACGCCGGGATACTCAGATGGCTGCTCGGCATATTAACGCCTTTGCGGCTATAAGCAACGCCGCCACTGATGACGGTACAGTGGACTTGAGGCGGTGCGATTTTCTCAACGCGCAACTCCATCAGTCCGTCAGCGAGCATAATCGAATCCCCCACCTGAACATCCTCATGCAAATGGGGATAATCGACCGGCAGATCGCTTGCAGTCGCCTGATCGGTGGAACACAAACTCACGGCATCGCCCTGATGTAGACGCACCCCTTGCTCGGGCAGTTGGCCGAGCCGGATTTTCGGACCACACAGATCTTGAAGAATCGCCACCGGTTGATTGAGCCGTTCGGCCACCGCACGAATGCGCTCAATCAATTGCCGATGGGAATCGTGGTCGCCATGAGAAAAATTAAGCCGCGCCACGTTCATACCACTGCTGATCATCTGCTCGAGAATGGCCTCATCCGCCGAAGCCGGACCCACGGTACAGACTATTTTTGTTCGTCGCATAAAAAATCCTGTCACGCTGACCAGCTCAACGCTGGATTTGCCGTGATGAAATGGTTAAAATAGAAGACTCTTGCAAAAAGACAGGGGCAGATTTTTGCAACACCCTCACAGGACTCACCCACTGACTGCCTCTACCATATCAGGTCGCATCATGATGATCCACCACCAACATCTCAATCTTCTCGCCGCCCTTATCTGGTACGGCGGCAGCATGGCCCTGTTTGCCAAAAGCGGTGAGTTGATTCTGGCCGCCGAAGAACTCTGTCCGGAGCTGTGGCATCATTGGCTGGTTCCCGGTGGCGGCGTGCTTCTCGGGGGGATTAAAGGACACTGGATCTTCCGTCGCGCCTGCCTTAAAAACCGCCGACGCATCCGCCGGCTACGCCAACCGCGCCCCTGGCAATGTTATCGTGCGGTCTTTTACCTGATGCTGGCCGTGATGATCTCCGCGGGTGCTCTGCTCTCAGCCTGGGCACAAGGGTCCTATCCCGGCCTGATTGCCGTGGCCACATTGGATATGAGTCTGGCGGTTGGTCTGCTTTATGGCAGTCAGGAGTTCTGGAAGGCCTGGCCGCAGGCACTGTGACGGCGACGCTCCATGCCGGCCTGCAACGCCTGGCAAATCGGCTCATCAATGTACGCGAAGACCACCCGGGTCAACACGCTGCTCGCATCGAGAACGGCACACACTTCTCGCACGGCAATTTCACAGGCAATTTCAATAGGAAAACGATAGACGCCGCAGCTGATGGCGGGAAAGGCGATGGTACTCAACCCATGGGATACGGCCAGTTTTAAACTGTTGCGATAACAGGCCGCCAGCAACATCTCCTCATTGTGCTGGCCGCCTCTCCAGACCGGGCCAACCGTATGAATCACGTGAGGGGCCGGCAGGTTATAACCACGCGTCATTTTGGCGTCACCGGTTGGGCAGCCGCCCAAGGTACGGCACTCGTCCAGCAGTTGCGGCCCGGCGGCCCGGTGAATAGCGCCATCCACCCCGCTACCACCCAGCAACGAGGTATTAGCGGCATTGACGATCGCATCGACCTGCAACGTGGTAATGTCGCCGCGAAAAATTTCAATCTGTTTCATAACAGGCTCCGAACGCAGAGAAATCGATGTCAATGGTGGTTTTTGCAAAAGGTGCAACGGGTTCAACGGCCATGAACATGGCGGCGACAACAGCAGCCCCCCTTGTCAAATATAGCGGCTTGGCGCATATTGTCCAGAAACCATCCTGCCACCCACAGCACGGAAAAACACATGCCACTGCATCTTTCACAACGCGCTCAACAGGTTACGCCGTTTCTCGCCATGGAGGTGATGGAACAAGCCAAAAGCCTTGAAGCCGCAGGACGCGACATCATCTACCTGTGTCTTGGCGAGCCTGATTTCGCCACACCGGAAAAAATCGTCGCCGCCGCCCAACAGGCTATTGCCGAGGGGCACACCGCCTATACCCATTCACTGGGCTTGCTCGAGCTGCGTGAAGAGATCTGTCGCCATTACCAGCGCCGCTATCAGGTCACCATTGATCCTGATCAGGTAATTGTCTCGTCGGGAACCAGCCCGCTGATGTTGTTGCTGTTCGCCGCCCTGCTCGACCCCGGCGATGAACTGATCCTGACCAATCCCGGCTACGCCTGTTATGCCAATTTTATCCGCTTCAACGGCGGTGTTCCCGTGGAGATCGTCACTCGCGCCGAGCAGGGGTTCCAGCCCGCCCCTGGGGATGTGCGCAAGAGACTGTCGCCCCGTAGTCGCGGCCTGTTGATCAATTCACCGTCGAATCCGGCCGGGTCTCTGCTTTCGGCGGACGGGCTGGAACAACTCGCCTCACTGCCGGTGCCGATCATCTCTGATGAGATCTACCATGGATTAACGTATCAGGGTGAAGAGCGCAGTATTCTCGAGTTCACCAACGAAGCATTCGTCCTCGGTGGCTTTTCCAAAACTTACGCCATGACCGGCTGGCGTCTCGGCTACCTCATCGCCCCCAAAGCCGCGGTGCGGGTACTGCAGAGCCTGCATCAGAACTTCCTGATCTGTGCCGGAAGCTTTATTCAACATGCCGGGATCGTCGCCCTGCGCGATTGCCATGAGGATGTGGAGCGAATGCGTCAGGCGTATGACGAGCGCCGTCAATATCTCGTTGCCCGGCTTAAAGAATTGGGGTTCATCATTCACAGTGAGCCGGTCGCGGCTTTCTATGTGTTTGCCGATGTGCGCCACCTCAGTCATGATTCCATGGCGCTGGCGCGTAAGATTCTTGCTGAAACCGGCGTGGCCGTGACGCCTGGAATTGACTTCGGCAGTGGCGGTGAAGGGTTTCTGCGTTTCTCTTACGCCAACAGTCTGGAACGGCTTAAAGAAGCCACGGATCGTTTGGAGCAGTGGCTGCAAACGCGTCATTAAAAGACACATCCTCCGTTATTTAGCACCCCAGCCCTCCCGTTCAGCAGCGCCGAACGCAGTGAACGTCACCGCGATGGTTGTCGGCAACCTGTTTGAGGACAGATGCAGACTGGGCGAGTTTTGCCGACATCGCGGGGTAAGTGAATGGAGGGAGGGAACCCGCCAGGGCGCCGGGGTTGTTGTCAATCAGATGAACGAGGGATGTTGCGAGAGATTTTTTGGGTCAGCAAGGCAGAGGGAGGAGCCATAGTTATTCTATGGCGACGACGGATAACGCCGCGGACACGAAAAAGATCCGCAACAGCACCGTGAGATCTGATTGATACCAATCCCTTGTCGGGAGTCGATTTTGCGTTCCTTTTGTCGACGCAAAAGGGACCCGACGGGCGGGCGCGGAAGCCCGCGTCATGTGGGTACCAACTGCCATGAACAGCAGATGTTCGCCAGCGCGACCAGCTTCAGGATACGAACCACAAAACAACAAAGTCAAAGTCGCCGGGACTCGCCCCGGCAGCCGACATCCTTTTGACTTGCCGCTCAAAAGGATGCAAAAACCGGCTGAACTTCTCCTGAACCTAGGTTAACCGACGCTGGGTCAGTTTCCGTGATGTTTCACCTATCCGGCTCGCCGCCCTTTAGGTCGGCGAATCGTGCGCGTCATCACCTCTGGCGTAAAACGTTGATAACGATTTGACGCAGCTCCCTCTTTCTTCCGTGGCACCAATCTAACGGGTGGGTAATGCCCACCTTCTTTAGACTGTTATTTCACAACCGGGGTAGTTCGTGAAGCCGGGTTGAGGAGCTAAAGTGTCAACCAAAGGCATCATTTTCTCAGTAAGGAGTTGCTTCAGGGTCCGCTCCACGGCATCACGGTAACAGACAAAGACGACCCGCTCGATTTGATCATTACAACGCAAACACTGCCCTACCACATCCATGGCGATCTCACAGGCTGTCGGTACCGGAAACTGATAACTGCCGCAACTGATGGCCGGAAAGGCCAGCGTTTTCACCCCATGTTCACGTGCCAGGCTGAAACAGGCGCGGTAACAGGAGGCCAGTAGAGCCTGCTCGTTACCTGTTCCCTCATCCCACTGCGGGCCAACGGTGTGAATGACATAGCGCGCCGGAAGATTGTAGCCCGAGGTGAT
This sequence comes from uncultured Desulfuromonas sp., assembly GCF_963676955.1. Classification (NCBI taxonomy): domain Bacteria; kingdom Pseudomonadati; phylum Thermodesulfobacteriota; class Desulfuromonadia; order Desulfuromonadales; family Desulfuromonadaceae; genus Desulfuromonas; species uncultured Desulfuromonas sp. The sequence continues at coordinate 550,555 of NZ_OY781461.1, forward strand.
TTTAGCCGTACCCACCAGGCAGCCTTTCAGCCGACGACACTCTTCCATCAGCTCCGGTCCGGCCGCATCGTGGATCGCCCCATCAACACCACCACTTCCCAGTAACTTTGTTGTCGCCGTGTTGACAATCGCATCGACATTGAGCTGAGTGATATCCGCTTTGATAATCTCAATCCGTTTCATGATTCATCCTGAGTTTAAGTTGACGTTAGTAGCTTCAATTCTCACCAGGATACGGCGTCAGCCGCCACTCAACATCTGATGAATCCGGGCTGCGGCCCGTTTGCCATCGCCCATGGCCAGAATCACGGTGGACCCGCCACGGGTAATGTCCCCTCCAGCGTAAATGCCGGGGAGATTGGTTTGTCCCTCTTCGTCAATACGGATCTGTCCCGACGGCTGCAGCTCCAGGTGGGGGGCGGTTGCCGTCAACAAGGGGTTGGGCCGAGTTCCCAGGGCATTGACCACCACATCGACCGCCAGGTCCACGGTTTCACCGTCAATCGGTTCCGGCCGCTGACGCCCGGAGGCATCCGCCTCACCCAGGCGCATTTTCTGACAGCGCAAGGCCGTTGCCCAGCCCTGTTCATCACCAAGAATTTCCAGCGGTGCACTGAGCATGACAAATTCAACCCCTTCGGCTTTGGCGTGGTGAACTTCTTCGCGACGGGCGGGCATCTGCGCTTCGCTGCGGCGATAGACGATCATGGCCTGCTCAGCCCCGAGGCGACGCGCAGTGCGCACACAATCCATGGCGGTGTTGCCGGCACCGACCACGGCCACCCGCTTGCCCTGCAGGATCGGCGTCGGGCTGTCGGCCAGGCGACCGGCACCCATCAGATTGACGCGGGTGAGATATTCGTTGGCCGCATACACCCCTTTGAAAGGCTCACCGGGAATATTCATCATCATCGGCAACCCGGCACCGTTGCTGATCATCACCGCATCGAAATTCTCCTTTAGCTGGTCGAGGGTCAAAGTTTTCCCCACCACCACATTGCACTGAATCTCGACACCCAACGCTTCAAGTCGCGCCACTTCCTGATCAACAATGGATTTGGGCAGACGGAACTCAGGAATCCCGTAACGCAATACCCCGCCGGTATCGTGGAGGGCTTCGAAGATTGTCACGTTATGCCCCTGACGGATCAGATCCCCGGCAGCGGACAAACCACACGGACCACTGCCGACCACGGCAACCCGCTTGCCACTGGCAGCAACCGGAGTGGCCTGTTCCAGCAACTCAGCGTGGGCCATGGCCCAGTCCGCGACAAAACGCTCCAGATAGCCGATGGCCACGGCCTCTCCTTTAACACCGCGCACGCAGCGTGCTTCACACTGATTTTCCTGTGGGCAGACCCGACCACAGACGGCGGGAAGGGCATTGTCCTGCTGCAGGATGCGCGCTGCTGCCGGCAATTCATCCTTGGCCAGCACCGCAATAAATTCGGGAATCGCCACCTGCACCGGGCAGCCCTCGACACACACCCGGCTTTTGCACTGCAGGCAGCGTTGCGCTTCTGCCACGGCCTGTTCATGGGTGAGACCAAGGTTAACTTCGTTGAAATTAACGCTGCGCGCCAAAGCATTCTGCTCCGGCATGATCACGCGTTGGATGGCCAGACGCTGTTGAGGGGGCATTGCTTCAGTCATGCGCCACCTCCCTGAGCCATGGCACCATTCAACTGGCAGGTCTCATGGTCATGGTACATGGTCAGGCGATCCATCAGACCGGCAAAGTCGACCTGATGGGCATCGAACTCAGGGCCATCCACACAGGCAAAGCGCACTTCGTCACCAATGGTCACTCGGCAACCGCCACACATGCCGGTACCGTCAATCATGATCGGATTGAGACTGACCACGGTTTTGATCTGCCACGGGCGTGTCACTTCCGCCACCGCGCGCATCATCGGCAACGGACCGACGGCAAACACCGCCTGTGGTCGTTGAGCTTCGTCTGCAATCAGCGTCTCAAGGGCCTGAGTCACAAAGCCCTGGGTGCCGCGGCTACCATCATCCGTAGTCACCTGCACGGCATCACTGTATTGGCCCAGCTCCTGCTCGAGAATGACGTAATCCGCCGAACGCCCGCCAATAATCGACGTCACGGCATTACCGGCCTCATGGAGAGCACGCACCAACGGATAAAGCACCGCGGTACCGACGCCGCCGCCAATACAGGCGACCCGCCCCCAGTGTTCAATCTCGGTGGGTTGGCCGAGAGGTCCGGCCACATCGCGCAGCGCACCACCCACAGGCGTCGCAACAATCCGTCGGGTCGCCGCACCGGTTGCCTGGACAAACAGGGAAATGGTGCCGTTATGACCATCTGCGGCACCGATGGTCAGGGGAATGCGTTCTTCACCAATATCGCGACGGACCATAACAAACTGACCCGGTTGCCGTGCAGCGGCAATACGAGGCGCCACCAGCGTCAAACGGTGTAATCCGGGGGCCAACAGCGTGTTTTCAACAATCTCGAACATACTCTCTCCAAACACGTATACACAATAAAAAAACCGTATACATTACAACTAGTTACTTCACCGTATCAGCAGTTTTTTCAAAGGTCAAATGTATACATCATCGGCGGAATATCTTGACTGAAAACACAAAAAAAAGCGCCCCGGTTCAGGGGCGCTTTAGTGTTCGGAAAAACGCGGAAAAAGCTATTTTTTGTGGCAACCACCACATTTCGTCGGACCGTTGTTCTCTTTATGGCAATCCTTACACAGCACATGCGCCGTGGCCTTACCCAACTCAAAAGGACCCGGGGTGTTGTCGCCATGCAGGTTGGGCAGCCATAGGTTTTACCGTGGAACGCATGGGTCAGAGTGACATTACCGTAGTTGTTTTCGATCACCACGGTTTCCGGAGGGGTGAGGGCCGAGGTGGCCGCTGTCGCTTTTTCTTCCGCTTGCGTCACGATGTCACCGGCAGCGGTTTCAGCCGTGGTTTTCGTTTCCGTCACGCTCTGCGCTTTTTCCGTCAGGCCGCTCAACAGGGCGCTGCCGGCCGCAGTCGCTTCCTCAGTGGCTGCGCTGACTTTGGTCTCGGCGTCGGCGGCCATGTCCGCCACTTCCGTTTCAACATCCTTGGCAGCGGTTTCCACGCTTTCGACCGCCTGAGCCGCAACTTCTTTACCGGCGTCAACCACTTCCGCGGCTTTCTCTTTCACCGCATCCACGGTTTCTTCCACCGTCTCCTCAACGGTTTGCACCGCCGTGGTTGCGGTCGTTTCATGGGCCGGTTGTTCGGGGGCCTGCGCGGTTTTTTCCTCGCCGCAACCGGTCAGCATCAGCAGCAGGGCCATCAGGGGAATCAGTGCAATTTTCACGTTGTCCTCCATTGTTGGTTTTTTAGTAAAATTTGTTAAACAAAACCAAAGATTACTGCCTTTTCTCCCAGCTGTCCAGTCCATGTTGCCGGGCCTTCCAAACCGGCCACAAATCAGAGAACGGCATCAATCGCCTCCGCCGCTGTCAGAGCCTTCCGCAGTGCGGCATCAACGGAATGATCACGGGCAAGCACCACCCCAAGACGGCGCTTGCCGGCAACACTTGGCTTGCCGAACAGGCGTAACTGGGTATCCGGTTGCGACAACGCCACATCCAGGCCGCTGAAACTGACCTGAGTCGAGTGCCCTTCCACCAGGACAACGGCCGATGCCGAGGGTCCGTGCTGGACAATATTGGGAATCGGCAAACCGAGAATCGCCCGGGCGTGCAGGGCAAATTCGGACAGGTCCTGAGAGATCAGCGTCACCAGACCGGTATCGTGGGGGCGCGGCGACACTTCACTGAAAAACACCTCCGTGTCCTGAATGAACAGTTCCACGCCAAAAATCCCCCAGCCGCCCAAAGCATCGGTCACCTGTTTAGCAATCTGTTGCGCTTTATCGAGGACTTCACCACTCATGGCCTGCGGTTGCCACGATTCGCGATAGTCACCATCCACCTGGCGATGACCGATGGGCAGACAAAAACTGGTGCCGTCTTTATGGCGTACGGTCAGCAAGGTGATTTCGTAATCAAAATCGAGAAAGCCCTCAACAATCACCTTACCACCACCGGCGCGTCCGCCCTTCTGCGCATAGTCCCAGGCGGCATCCAACTCGTCCTCACTGCGCACCACACTCTGCCCTTTCCCCGAGGAACTCATAATCGGTTTAACCACACAGGGCAAGCCCAATTCAGCCACCGCCGCCTGAAATGTCACCTCATCTTCAGCAAAACGGTACTGGGATGTCGGCAGGTCAAGTTCTTCAGCGGCGAGGCGACGAATGCCTTCACGGTTCACGGTCAACTGGGCCGCGCGTGCCGTCGGCACCACGTTAAAGCCTTCCTTTTCCAACTCAACCAGGGTTGCCGTGGCAATGGCCTCCACTTCGGGAACGATGTAATGGGGACGTTCAAACTCGACCACGCGACGTAATTCCTCTCCATCAAGCATGGAAAAGGTATAGGAACGATCCGCCACCTGCATGGCCGGGGCATTGGCATAACTGTCACAGGCAATGACCTCGACCCCTAGACGTTGAAACTCAATCACCACCTCTTTACCCAACTCCCCGGAACCACACAGCATGACGCGTGTGGCCGTCGGTGAAAAGGGCGTTCCGATTGTTGCCATGACTGATCCTCCTGACACAAAGAGTTGCACTGGTTACACGAGCGGCCCCCAATAGTGCCATGAAAGCTGATTGAGAACGCCCCCTGGATTCTTTCCCTGCACAAGGAGCATAACAAACAGTTGCCCCCTTGACGAGGCTGTAGACACGATCCGTCATCACCACAGGCTGAAAACAGCAAAGCCGCCCGGGAGACCTCCTGGACGGCTTTGCGAATAAACGAGCTGATTTTTATCGTCAATCAATCCTGATCCAGAACCACATCAGGCTCACGGCCAAAGCAGATCATAAAAATGGTCAGGCTGAAAATGGCCATACCGAGCCCGATGTAAGTGGCCACCTGCAACGGCAAGCCAAAACCGATCTGAGCATAGCCGAGATAGGTGGCGGCCACGGCCGTCATGAACGTGGCCGGTACCGTAGCGATCCAGTGCAGTTTGCCCTGTTTGATCAGATAAGCGGCAGCGGTCCACAGTACGATCGTTGCCAGAGTCTGGTTGGCCCAGCCGAAGTAACGCCAGATCACACCGAATTCCGCTTTGGAAATCAGGAAACCAACGGCGAACAACGGCACGGCCAGCAGCAGACGACGAGCAACCTGACGCTGTTCCATGTTGAGAAAGTCGGCAATAATCAGACGCGCACTACGAAATGCGGTGTCGCCGGAAGAAATCGGCAGAATGATAACCCCGATCACCGCCAGCAGGCCGCCAACCGGGCCGAGCAGGCTGGTGGAGATCTCATTGACGACATGCGCCGGTCCACCGGCAGCCAGAGCGTTATTAAGGGCACCGGGCTCGTGGTAAAAGGCCATACCGAGCGTCGCCCAAACCAGCGCAATCAAACCTTCACCGATCATGGCACCATAAAACAGTGAGCGGCCATGGCGCTCATTGGACACGCAGCGCGCCATCAACGGCGACTGGGTGGCATGAAAACCACTGATCGCGCCACAGGCAATGGTGATGAACATCAGCGGCCACAGCGGCAACTCTTTGGGGTGCAGATTGCTCAGGGTCAGCTGCGGATAGAATTCATAGCCCTGCACCATCAGGGCAATGGTCAGGCCGACGGCCATAAAAATCAGCACCGCGCCGAATACCGGATAGAGACGACCGATGATTTTCTGAATCGGCAGAATGGTGGCGAGAAAATAGTAGCCGAAGATAATGGCGACCCAGGCGGTGACGTTGAGTCCCGACATGTTGCCGAGCAGTTTGGCCGGGCCGAGGACAAAGACGATACCGACCAGCAACAACAGCACGATGGAAAACAACCGCATAAACTGTTTGAAGCCATTACCGAGCTGCACGCCCACCACATCGGGAATGCTCTTGCCGTCATGACGGATCGACAGCATCCCCGAAAAATAATCATGCACGGCCCCGGCAAAGATGGAGCCGATGACGATCCATACCAGCGCCGACGGACCGTACAACGCACCGAGAATCGGACCGAAGATGGGGCCGAGTCCGGCAATATTGAGCAGTTGAATGAGGAAGATCTTTTTCGGTGAGATTTCCACATAGTCGACGCCGTCAGCCAACGACTGAGCCGGTGTCGGCCGGTTGGGATCGGGACCGAAAACATTATCGACAAAACGTCCGTAAAAAACGTAACCGAGAATCAGGGCGAGTACACAACAGAAAAAATACAGCATGGCGAGCCTCCTTGTCGTCATGCGGAGCCAGTCACGTCAACCCACTGGACACCGCTGTTAGTTTAAGAATAGGCAAGGAGGACAAGAAAGAGAAAAGGTTCCCGACGAGTGGTTTGATCTGTCGGCTGAGCGGTTGGTGAGGCACGGTAAGTGGTCAGGGGCGGAACAGCACTCCCGCCCCTGAAAGAAGATATTTGGCGTGCCGGTTTAAGAGTTCTGAGCCACGAAGCTTAGAGAGAGGATGTAACGGGTTTTATCAAAAGGAATTTCGTTAACCGTTCCCGACCGATCGAGAACCGAGGACGTCACCAGCAGATAACGGCCGGATTTTTTGGTGTCAATCACCACCCGTCCCGAAGCGTCGGTGGTATAGACCTGCTCAGCCCGATCAGGATCATAGACGGTAATCTCGGTTTTGGGCAGAGGCTGTCCTTCGAGAAGCAACTTGAAGCTGTTGCTTGCGGGAGCTTCAGGCACCAGGTCCAGATTGAGTAACGTCACGGTTTGTGCATTGCCGCAGCGCGCCATGAAAATGTTCCTGAGAATCTCCTGTTTGGTCCGGCTCTTGCGCGGCATTGTTGCCTCTTCCAGAGCCACATCACCACTTTGGCCAACCGTCAGGGCGATATGGTCCTGCAGACGTTGCCGGGAAATCAGCGTCCCTGACGGAAGAATGGTTTCCGCCTTGATCATGTCCAGCCGTTGCCCGGTTTTTTCAACCATGCCGCTATCGTAGTGGCCGAAATACACCCTCACCGGTCCCTGTCCGTCACGTTCCAGCCAGACATTATGGGCGAAGCACTGCGACGTCGCCATGAGTGCCATCAACATCATAAAAAAAATACGCATTGAAAAAATCCTTCCCGCAAAGTTTTTGAACATCGTATGAACAGAGCGACCTCCACCCGGTTCCGGTCAGCAATGGCGGACACAACGTCACGTCCGTTTCCTCCATCGCAAACCGTGTTGACACGTTATTACCCTCTGGAGCGAAAAGGTGCTGTGATCGCAATCACGATTTTGATTATTGTTTTCATAAAGGAAAGCATCTGCGGGTTCGCTGGAGTATTGGTCGTCGATAGACCCAAAGGCTGCTGTGTTGATTCTGTCAGAGTGTTCTCAGAACCATCAGAAGGAAAGGCGTTCTTTAAGCTGACGCAGATAACGTCGGCTGACCGGCACATCATGGCCGCTGCGGGTGAGCACGGTAGCCGTACCCCCTTCATGGAGCTGCACCTCATCGACAAACGAAAGGTTGATCAGATACTGTTTATGACAGCGCACCAAAGGCGTGCGCTGTTCCAGCACTTTGAGGGTCAGATCGGTACACAGATCACTGTCCGCCGTACGCAGATGCACGCCACTGAGATCGGTACACACACACTCCACCTTATCCACATCCACCAGCTTGACCCGGCGGCCAGTGCTGCAGGGAATCCGCTGCAGATCAGGTGTTTCATAGTGGGGAACCACTCCCTGATGTAAGGTGCGTTTCAATTTTTCCAGAGTCAGGGTCAGACGCTCCGGCTCCACCGGTTTGAGCAGGTAATCCAGGGTTTTTTCCTCAAAGGCTTTGAGGGCAAACTCGTCGTACGCGGTGACAAACACCACGTGCGGCATGCGCTCTTCATCGACCATGCTCAACAGCTGAAATCCGTTGATCACCGGCATCTCAATATCGAGGAACACCACCTCCGGGCGTTGTTCGTTGATCGCCTTGACCGCGTCAAAACCGTTGGCGCATGAGGCGAGTAATTCAAACTCGCCCGTCGCTTCCAACAGAATCCGCAACTCTTCACGAGCCATCTGTTCATCATCAACAATCAGCGCGCGTATCATCACTCTTCCTCCATGCGTTGTGGCGCGGGCAAGGACACCGTCACCCGAGTCGCCTCACCGGGCAAACAGCTCAGGGTAACGCCATAGCTGGTGCCGTAGAGATTTTTGATCCGTTTATCGACAATCTGCAAACCAAGCCCATCACTGTGTTCATGATCGGCGCAGGTGCCGGCATTGTCGCAAATGACAATATCTATGCCCTGCTCCGTTGACCGGCCGGTCACCTTGATCTCGCCCGGCTCGAGAATTTTTGAAATCCCATGCTTAATGGCATTTTCAATCAACGGCTGCAGCGTAAAGGCGGGCAATTTGATGTTCAACAGGGCCGGGTCGACATCCACGGTCACGGTTAACCGATCGCCGAAGCGTGCCTCCTCGATATACAGGTAGGAGCGCACATGGTCCAACTCCTCCTCCAGTGTCGAGAGATCACTGGAGCGCTTGAGGTTCTTGCGAAAAAAGCGCGACAGGTGCAGCAACAGGTCGCGCGCCTGGTCGGCATCCTTGCGCAACACGGCGACAATGGTGTTCAGGGCATTAAACAGGAAATGGGGATTCACCTGAGCCTGGGCCAGTTTCAGCTCCGACTGGGCCAACAATGTCTTCTGTTCCTGGTAACGGCTGTGCACCAGCTGTTCCGACAGCAAAGCGGCCAACCCTTCCCCCAGAGAGCGGTTGATATTGAGAAAAAGTTTGCGCCGCGGCTCGTAGAGCTTGATGGTGCCGATCACGTCCTGATCGACGCGTAGCGGTACCACCAAGGCCGAACTCAGCGGACACTGGTCGCTGATGGTGCAATGGTAGAGCTCGCGCACACCATCGGCAAATACGGTCTGATTCTGTTCAATGGCGCGCCGCGTCAACGGCGACATGATCGGATTTCCGGCCAGATGGTGATCCTCGCCAAGGCCGACAAATGCCAGTACCTGCTCACGGTCTGTGATCGCCACCGCGCCGACACCGGTCCAGCGATGGAGCAACTGCGCCATGTCTAAAGCACTTTTGCGATTAAGGCCGTCACCGAGGATCTCCAGCACCCGTTCGGCCAGTTCAAACGCCTTGGCGGAAAACAGCGCACCAAAGTGATCATACATGCGACGTTGATCGCGGATAATACTCATGAACAACGCCGCCCCGGTCGCGTTGGCCAGAATCATCGGCGCGGCGATCGCCTGCACCAGACGCAATGCATCCTCAGTCGGCGTGGCCAGCAACAGGATAATCACCATCTGCATGCCCTCGGCAAACAAGGTGGTCAACAAGGCAATGCGCGGATTAAAGCGTTGCTCGGCCTGACCACGCCGTAGCAACACCAGACAGACCAGACCGCCGATCAAACCTTCCATGGTGGTCGATACACCACAGGAAAACGCCGTGAACCCACCGAGAAAATAGCGATGCAACCCGCCGGTCAGGCCGGTCGCCAGACCGAGCAACGGGCCGCCGATCAGCCCCGCCAGCACAGGGCCGATGGCACGCGTGTTGGCAATAGCATCCTGCACCGGCAGACCAAAATAAGTGCCCATGATGGAAAAGGTGGAGAAAATCACGTAAAGCAGCAGTTTATGACGATGGCTGAGGCTTTCACCGGTCAGAGGACGAAACGCCGGCGATTTGGTGAAGACATAGGCGATGACCAGAAATACAGACATCTGCTGCAATAGATCAATAATCAGCCCCATATCGCTCCTTTCAAAGCAAGAATAAACTCACTATGCACTGAAAGTCCCTAAAGCAAAAATCAACACCCGGTTTCTATTGATCGTCATTCCGGCATGGTTTAAGCCGGAATCCAGAGACTTTCCCCCCCCCTGGATCCCTGCCTTCGCAGGGATGACGGATAAAATGAGTAGCACCTGAAAGACGTGGACTCAAAGTCCATAGTTTTAAACCAGCGGGCTGAAACAATAAACTCACTTCATCTTAACGATTGACAGCGATGGTTGCAAATCTCGTAGAGAACAAAAATGCCCTGCAACGCGACCATCGCGTTGCAGGGCAAGGAGAAAACAAACTGTTGCTTTTATTTTGCCGAGCCTGTAGCAAAAAGCCAAGGACGGCTTTTTGCAAAATAAATCAACCGAGATATTTACGCACCAGAGCCCCGTTTTCGTAACAACGGGAGCCGTCGGAACGCTCAAGAATCGCACAATCAGTCGGTGAATGGACACGCAGCCCAGCAACTTTATAGGTAAAATTTCCCCGTTCAAACGATTTACCCAACCAATTGGATTGCATGCCGAAACTCTCGGCGTAACAGACAAAATCCTCTTCCTCTTTCTGGCTGGCCACGGTTTTTTCCCGCTCGGGAACCGAAAATTGGCTGCGCGCCACCAGCAAGGTGCCATCAGGATAATGGCTGCTGTGCAGCAACTCAAACTGCAGGCCGTACTCTTCGGCAATCGGTTTCATTGCCGCAGCAACTTTTTCTTCGATTTCAGCGCAGAGTTCTTCGGTGAGATTTTTGACGGCGGTCATAAACATTCTCCTTTCTGAGTGTAATCAACAGCACACAGAGAGACTTCGTGGAGGACGTCATTGGCCGCCAGCAGGTTCCACACCGGAGTGGTTGACACCCGGGACAACACTCCGGGTCAAGATCGGCTGCCATAGCCGCAGGTGGAACTGAGTTCTCAAAACAGTCTCTTTCAGTAAGCCTCCAAGAGAACTATCTGTCAAGGGCAAACAACGGGTTTTGTTAATCATTCCTATATAAGAAAAAGAATTTCTGAGGGCTTTTTAAAAAAGAATAACGGCAACACCGCCCCAACAGAAAGGCATGCCTTTCATTGAAGAAAGCCCTCCGCGAAAAAACGTTCTTGACAAGTTGCTCCCAGTCCGCGTAGTTTTTTCAGACGCTGTTTACACTTTTAATGCAAAGGCTTTCCCTGATGCTCAACGCTACCCTCAACAACATTGCTGCCGTTTCCCTGAGCGCAGTCGTGGTGTGTGTGGTGGTCGTGAGCGTGGTCGTGGTGATTTAGCGCCAACGGGGGAGAGTCAGACACATTACTTTCAAAGCCCCGTCGGCGCATACCGGCGGGGCTTTTCTGCATCTGGATCAATGCCTCCGCCGTTGTGCCCCTCGGGAACAACTCAAGGAGGAACCAATGCACCACATGAACGGAGCCGAGCTCACCATCGCCCTGCTCGAACGCCAGGGGATCACCACCATCAGCGGCATACCCGGCGGCACGAATTTACCACTTTATACCGCGCTGTCCCATTCCAAACGCATTCGCCACGTCTTGGCCCGCCATGAACAGGGAGCCGGATTCATCGCCCAAGGCATGGCACGCTCTACCGGCCGGGCCGCGGTCTGTTTTGCCACCTCCGGTCCGGGCGCCACCAACCTGCTCACGGCCATTGCCGACGCCAAACTCGATTCGACACCCATCGTCTGCATTACCGGTCAGGTTCACAGTGACATGATCGGCACTGACGCCTTTCAGGAGGTGGATATCTACGGCATGTCGATCCCCATTACCAAGCACAACTTCCAGGTACGCAGTGCCGCCGAACTGCTTGAGGTGATTCCGCAGGCATTTGAGCTGGCCTTGTCCGGGCGACCGGGTCCGGTTCTCGTTGATATCCCCAAAGATGTTCAGACCGAAATCCTCGAGTTTGCCGCCTGGCCGGTGCCGGGACAAGCTGCTGCCATCGCACCCTGCAACGCTCGGGCGCTTGAAAATGCGGCACGCATGATCGCTGCCGCCCAGCGACCGATCCTCTATGTTGGTGGCGGTGTGGTCACTGCCGATGCAGGTGCCACAGCCTGCACTCTGGCCGAGAATAATGACATCCCCATGGTCACCACCATGATGGCCCTCGGCGCCATCCGCTCCGATCATCCGCTCAACCTGGGTATGTTCGGCATGCACGGCAGCAAGAAAACCAATCTGCTCATGCAGGAGGCCGATCTGCTCATTGTTGCCGGAGCCCGTTTTGACGACCGCGCTACCGGTAAAATTGCCGAGTTCTGCCCGCAGGCCAATGTCATCCATATTGACATTGACGCCAGCGAAATCCACAAACTGCGCTCCGCCCACATCGGTGTTCATGGCGACGTTGGCGAAGCGCTGACGCGGCTCAATGACCAGCTGCCGCAGCATTCCCGGCCAGAGTGGATCGATCAGGCCAAAGAGGCGCGCCGCGATACATCCACGGTGGTGGCACTGACCGGCAAAGATCAGATCCGGCCGTTTGAACTGATCCGCGACATTGCCGAACACGTTGGCGAGCAGGCGTTTATCGCCACCGATGTCGGTCAGCACCAGATGTGGACGGCCCAGCATTACCCATTTTGTCGCTCCCGTCACTGGCTGACTTCCGGCGGCCTCGGCACCATGGGGTTCGGCCTGCCCACCGCCATCGGTGCGGCGCTGGCTAATCCAGATCAGCCGGTCGTCTGTTTCAGCGGTGACGGCAGTTTCCTGATGAACATTCAAGAGCTGGCCACCCTGGCCCAGGAACAGCTCAACGTCAAGATCATCCTGCTCGACAATCAGGCCCTCGGTCTGGTTCGTCAGCAACAGAGCCTGTTTTACGACAACCGCCTGTTTGCTTCAGAGTTTGCCAATGCCATTGATTTTGTTGCCATCGCCAAAGGGTTCGGCATCAAGGCGGTAAGCTTGAAAACCAACAACGACAGCATGCTGGCCTACACCCTGCGACAGCCCGGCCCCTGTCTGATTCATGTCCCCATCGACCGGCGGGAAATGGTTTTCCCCATGGTCCCCCCCGGAGCCGCCAACACCACCATGCTGGAAGGAGAATGCCATGCCTGCGCCTGATACCCGTCGTGAAACCGTTCTTGAATTGCGTGTTAACAACCATCCCGGCGTAATGTCACATGTTGTCGGCCTGTTTGCCCGCCGTCGCTACAATGTGGAGGCGATTCTCTGTCTGCCCGTTGATGACGGGGCACAAAGTGATATCTGGTTGCTGGTCAATGAGAGTGATCGGCTGTCGCAGATTATCAGCCAGGTGGATAAGCTTGCGGATGTGCGTACGGTTGTGCGCCATGCGGAAGATAGTTGTCTGTTTGCTGGTTTGCGGCAGCAGATGTATGGAGGGGCGGAGTTTAAGCAGAGTGCTTAAATGATGAACCTGTCGGGACTTGAATTGCTTGTTGAACACGTTGCAATTCAAGTCCCGACCCTATCTTTTATCATCGTCGGGTCCGCAACAAGACCTTCAACAACGCCATCCCACTCCGTTTGATCATTGGTGTCCATGTTGGAAAGGATAATGGCCGTCTCGCCGCAACCATACAGAAAGTCTTGCGTCGAATTATGCTCTAAAGAGAGAGATGTGACGGGGATACGAACAGATTGCCTGTTGAATGATGTCATTGTGCTCTTCCTGAAAAAGTGTGCAACGGCCCTTTTTTGAAACCCCAAGATTCAATCGTTGGGGACGGGCAAATTGTGCATACGCAAAAATGACAATTTATCCCAGTAGCCCCTCTGGAAAACAATCTTACCGTTTTGGATGTGGAAAAATCCGCAACCGCGCAGCCCAAGAGGATCTTTCCACTCCAGGATGGCCCATTCGCCATCTTCAAAAATGTTCTCGACAATGCAGACCATTTTTGCGCGTGAAAATTCACCCGCGAACATGCTGCGAATGGCCGTTTTCCCTTCCACAGGGCTCTCGGCAACTTGATGGTTAATCGCGGACTCCGAATAAAATTCAGAGATTTCATCCGCATCGCCCAAGTTGAATACCTCGACCCATTTTACAATTACTTCTTTGGGAGTCATGACCGTCTCACTTTATTTTTGCACGTTTTTTTGACAACCGCCCCCTACGAAGCGTTCTCAATTCGATGGAGGAAAAATATTTTGAGGAATTTTTTATGTCAGCAAGGCACATGCGTTTTTTTCAACGACGCAAGCCGAAAATGCGATTCCCGTCTTGCTCACAAAATCAAGCACTTGAAAACATGTCATTGATTTTAGTCGCCCGTCCATGGACTTCGCAGGCTATTTTTCAACAGCCGCTACGGCAACGACACATAACGCCGCAGACGCGAAAAGACCCAAAATTCCATAAAAACGGATTGAGATCTCTCCCTCGCCGCGAAGCTCAGCCCAACCAGTCGATACAATGCCGTATTGATTTTTTGCGGCACATGCCGCACTTCCTTATTTAATCCTTGCTAATAAAAGGGTGGCCACATTAGGATGACCCTGATCTTACAAAGCCCCATCAACAACTGACCACAAAAAAGTTCAAAACTTCTTGAAGTATTCGAGGTTTCAGCATGAAAAAATTAAGCGATTGGAAATTTTTCTGGCCGAAAATCAACACTATTGAGACCGCCAAGAGCGTCGCGTTACAAGGTGTGGCTGCGGCTATTTTCGCCGCCTGCTTCACGCCAATTCGTAGTCTGCTTTATTTAATCAGCCAAAACCTGCAACAACACTTTTATCTCATGTTTGTCCCTACGCTCTTTTTTGGCCTGATTGCTTTCTTTGTTTATAAAATGTCCCGGGCAGCCGCGGTAGTCGGATTTCTTTTTTATCTGCCGGTCCTTATAAGCATCCTCAGTCGACCCGGCGGCGGCAGATATTCAGCGACAGGATTCTTTGACTTTCTTGCACTCGTATTCACCCTCGGCTTCATCAATACGATTCGAGGAACTTTTGCCTACCACAAAATGATAAAGCAAGACGGGAGGTAACTAAAATTTGCCCCTTTTTTGTTTGCGGATAAAACCATTCCGACACAATCGTCAAAGAAAAAAGATTCCCTCACGTGATAAATCCGCCACCCCCAATATTCCCGTACGGGAAATAACCTTTTCATTTCAACCTTCTAAAAGGAAAAAACTCACGTACGTGAACAAAACGTGGAGAACATATTGTGGCGCAGGTGAAAAGCACACATTCAGAGGGATTGGGCAAACTATTGAGAAAATAAGCGCAAAAGCCCAAAGTTAATCGTGTGCTAAAGCGGATTTTTCAAGTAGCGATAGTAGCTGTCATACTGGTAGATCGCGGCCATCGGGTTATGTGCCAATAAGCGATCTTTACTCGCCAGAACCGTACTGTAGCCTTCAGCATATTTCAGAAACAGGGCATCATGACCGACGCAGAGACCAAACAGAACGTTGAGGTCGGACTGATGGTGATTAGCGGTCAACGCTTGAAGGATCGGGTTGCACATTGCTTCAAAATTCGTCACATCGATCTGCTGTTCGCGTAACAGACCGATCTCTTCCTTGGAAACCGCCCCCGCCTTGCACATCACCGAGATCGTCTCGAAGCCATTGTCTTTAAAAATCCGGTGAATGATCTCGGCTTCCTTGCGCATGCCGATACAGAAGACCAGGCAGATGCGCTTGAACTTCATCTTCTGGGCAAACTCGATAGTTTCCTGAATCCGTGGTTTGATCGGGCGAATGTTGGCGTAGCCCTTGTCGCGGTCACCGTAGGCTTCCCCTTCTTGAATCGACGCCTGACGCACCATCTCCATCACGTCCGGATCTTTCATAATTTCCAGGGTTTCGCGCAAAATTTCCGGGGAACGGGTCGTCGGGCAGTTGGCTGGAGCCTTGCCCTCTTCCTTGCGGCAGATTCGTTCAGGGACTTCCACCGGGCAGACCGCACAGGTCGGCAATGGGGTTTTCTCGCTCATGGTTGTTCTCCTCTCTCATTACATTCAAAGAGCATCCTCGCATTTACGGCGGGTTTACTCCGATAGCAGAATTACGGCAAAACTCTATAAGGTTCACGGCGGATTGCCAACAGTTATGAGAAAATATTTTGCGCTGAGGATGGTGGCATGGCTTACGCGTTTGGCGGGATTCATCCGTTCACGTGGCTTGGTGCCCACGTGACGTGGGCTTCCGCGCCCACACGTCGTATATGGTCTCCCCCCATTATGCAACAGCAAAGTAACGCTCATGACAAAGGCAGGGTTGCGGTCGTATATCCGGCCTCATGGTGAGAGAGTCTTTTTCTCTCGGGCCTTGATGAAGTCCGCGCGCATTCTCCTTATCGGGCCATCGGCATTGAGTGCCTGACGTGTGGTCTGGTTTTTAATGCGCCGGTCTAACCTGTTTTATCATCGCTCGTTTGTAAGCTGTCGCACTGTCTGGCGGGGTGAATCTATTTTTTACTCCTGTTTTTTCTCGCTGTTAGCTTGCCGCTTGACTGGATTGGTAACGACTGCCATTTTTCAGGATCGCCCACCCGATGCGGGCCATCTTATTGGCCAAAGCCACTGCGGCTTTGTTGGCACCGCGTTCTAAGCGTATTCGATTGATCCAGCGACTTAACGGATCATCCTTTCCTGCGGCATAGGCCACAACGGCTCGGGCGCCATGCACAAGCAAACTGCGTAAGTAGCGATCTCCGCGCTTGCTGATGCCGAGTAAATTCTGTTTGCCGCCGCTGCTATGTTGCCGTGGCACCAGACCCAATGATGCGGAGACATCTCGGCCTCGTTTGTAGTCTCGGCCGTCGCCGACTGCGCTACGAAAGGCACTGGCGACAATGGGACCAAATCCTGGAACCGTTTGCAGCCGGACACAGGCTTCATCGCTTCGACTGAGTTGACCCAGCTGCTGGGTGTAAAAATCGATCTGATCATCCAAAGCGACAAAGTGCTCATAGCTGCGCGCCACGACCGACCGAAACGAATCACTCAAACCGTTGTCAGCGTCTTCCAGTATGGCAGGAATACCACGGCGAAGCGCACTGACCCCTTGAGGTATGATCAATCCGAACTCAGCCAAGAGCCCGCGAAGACTGTTGCCCAATGCTGTACGTTCCTTGACCATTCTGGAGCGCAACCGATGCAGCGCCTGCATCTCTTGCTGTTGCACTGTCTTCACCGCAACGTTAGGCATGGTCGGCCGAGTCGCCGCTTCGGCAATGGCACAGGCATCGTTATAGTCATTCTTGTTGCCCCGCAAGTAGGGTTTGACATACTGAGGTGGGATCACTTTAACCTCGTGTCCCATCTCCATCAGCTTACGCGCCCAGTAGTGACAACCGGCACAAGCTTCCATGGCGATAGTACAGATTGGCAGCTTAACAAAAAACTCAGCGACTTGATGACGGCGCAACATCCGTTTCATGACCTGCTTGCCAGCGTGATCAAAGCCGACAACATGGAAAACATTCTTTGCCAAGTCCAGCCCGACTGTACTAATCTTCATGGTGGTCTCCTCCTCGCATTTCGTTGATGGATAGTGATAACCCATCTTGGCACATAGATGCCGTATTTTGAAAGCGGGGGGAGACCATCTCATCTGTCCGGGTCAAGTACATAGGTAACAGAAAAGTCCACCTACATGGTTTACACATTGAGGCTGATATAGCCGTTGCGATCCGTTGTTATGTCACTCATGTCGAAGTGACCAAGTTTGATATTTGCAAAGTACACATTCCATTGTGTGTCACTGGTCTGCTCCAGCCCTACTTTTTCTCCCTTGAGCAGACACGCGATGTAAACCCGGTGCTTCAAGTGATAAATGACGCCATTGTGATTGACCAGGCAAATATTGAAATGGGCAGGATAGTCCAGCTCAGGCAACTGCTCCGGCATGTTTTTCGATGACGTCACATAAACTGTCGCTGGAGTTTTTTGGCCCAGGCTTTCGTGGGGCCGTTTATGGTTATAGGTGTCAATAAAGTGGTCGAACGCTTTTTGCTGTTGTTGGGCATTACCAGCGGCAGGCGTGATGGCAGCCTTTTTGAGGGTGGAATGCATCCGTTCATGACGTCCGTTCTGTTGCGGCTTCCCTGGCATAATGCGTTCCGGGGCGATCCCCAGACGAATCCACCACTTGGATAGGTGGGATAATCCGGCAAGCCCACTACTGGCAAACGGCGCACCATTATCGGTGCGAATACGCTCCGGCAAGCCATATTGCCGAAATAATTGATCAAAGATCGCCATGGTATCATCTGTTGTTGTCGCACTTAACGTACGACAGGCCAGTAGATAACGGCTGTGATGATCCATGATGGTAAGGGGATAACACCATTTGCCATCAGCGGTCTTGAACTGCCCTTTGAAGTCTGCAGACCAGACCTGGTTAGGTTTATCAACCGGAGCAAAAGGTTGCGGGTGAACAGGAACGCGCCGACGAGACTTGCTGGGCGTAATCAGTTCAGCCTCCAGGAGGATTTTATGGATGGTTGTCTTCGATGGGATATCCCAATCAGGGTGTTCTTGTTCAAGCAACACCTTGATCTTCTTTGCTCCAGGAGGATCTTTGTACTCGCGACGGACCTTGATGATCGCCTCTCGAACACAATAGGGCGTTTTTAAGGGGTTGGTTTTAGGGCAGCGCGATTGATTCTGGAGACCATCAAGTCCCAATTGGCGATAACGATTGAGCCACTTATACCCTGTGCGGCGACTGATGCCATAAGATTTGCAGAGCGTTGAGAAGTTAGCGACACGCCGCAGGTGATCGGCGATAAAGAGCAGCTTCTGTTCCATAGGTTTAACCTCTTTCCAGGGCATAGGCACCTCCTTGTGAAGTGTCTATGAGGATACAAAAGTGTTACCTATGTACCTGGACCAAAGTGTTACCTATGTAGGTTACCCGAACACATCAGGTTACTTTTGCGTCGACAAAAGTAACACAAAATCGACTCCCGACCATTGCGCCCTGCGGGTTCCCTCTCTTCAGTCGCTTACGCTGTGATGTCGGCAAGAACTCGCTGGCGCTCAAACATTTGCCGACGACCATCACAGCGACACTCCTTATGGTCGGCGCTACTGAACGGGAGGGCTGAACTGCTAAATAACAAACTGAAGAAGGGTGGGCACTGCCCACCCGTTTGATCGGTGCCACGCTAGAAGTAGAAAGCAGCGTCAAACAGTTATCAACGTTTTACGCCAAAGATGATGAGTTACATGATTTGCCGAGCTAAAGGGAGGCAAGCCGAATCCGTAACGCATATCGGAAACAGACTCATTGTAGGTTGGTCTAGGGTCAGGAGAAGTTCAGCCGGTTTTTGCATACTTTTGAGCGGCAAGTCAAAAGTATGTCGCCTGCCGGGGCGAGACCCGACGGTCTTGATTCTCAAAGGTACGTCAATGGCAGATTTGACCCCTTTTGGTCTTTCGTCAATGGCAGATTTGACCCCTTTTGGTCTTTCCTGTCGCCTGCCGGGGCGAATCCCGGCGGTTTTGATTTTCAAAGGTAAGTCAAAGGCAGCCCCCTTTGACTACTGAATAAAGGCAACTCGCTAGCTTCATTAGGGTGCAGGTGCAAGACCGCGAGAAGCCGCCAATCACAGTCGCACCAAAGCGAAACATCCTCAATGTTTGGAATGCTTGCTTCCGTCCAGTATGGCTTAGGGTTTCTCGCAAGTAGTAACATTTGCATGCTCAACAGAACAAGCCGTGTGCTGAGCTTGAGAACAGAGAGTGCTGCGGGCTCCTCTCCTGACCATTCCTCTGGCTCTGGAAGGTTCACGACACCATGAGCAAACTGGTTCCGTATGTGCCTCACAATCGAGATCGCCAACCCAGAGTAACCAGCACAATCTGTCAATACGAAATGTTTGCCAATTTGAAATCGGTCTGATGAACCAAGAGAGACCTTAAGATCATGAAGCCATTGATTGTAACCCCAAGGGGCACAATTCCTATGGTCAAAAGCTTCCCGAAGAAGATATGCAACTCTGTCAACCATGCTAGTACGGGCTTTCACTGATTTAGGAACTTCCGGTGGCTCGACGATCTTGACCAGTGTTTCGAAAGCCCCCCAAACGTAGGTAAACCGAAGTTGGTCGAGAAGCATTTCAGAAAGGAGGACACTGCGCTTATCCTCATATTCTGCAACTGCAGAGCAGTACATAACCCCCTCACCCAAGGTAAGCGTATTGACGGACACAGACTCGATCGATGCTGCTATCCTAAGCCACTCGAATACTGTCTCAGAACACAAATGTTCCTCTTCCAACCTCTGCTGCTGGGGACACGCCCAAGCCATTTGCCCTGCCACAAACCGTCCCAAACGGTCACAGTGCAAATCAATGGAAACAGCCTGAATTTCCCGTTTTAGTATCTTCATATTGAGTTATTTGCGAACAGTGTTGATAATGTAGAAAATTACCCATCTATCATGGTTCGATGAGAGGACTATTCCCCACTCATTAAATATTTTGCTGCAAAAGTTAAATCCTGGTTTCACCTATTCCTTATTCGATATTTTCCACAATCAAAAACATAGAGGAAAAACATCGGAAGAGGTGTATAGCTCTTTCTGTTGCAAAGCAACAGACCTCAAATAACTTAAACAGATATTAACATTCAATAACTTAATTCGAGAGAAAATAAAAACGCCAACCAACCCAAGAAAGGCTGGTCGGCGCGCGACAACATATTGAACATCCAGAACTTACTTAGTCTTCTCCCAATCCGCCAAAAACTTTTCAATCCCAATATCCGTCAAAGGATGCTTAGCCAACTGCTTAATCACCGAGAACGGAATGGTGCAGATATCAGCACCAATCAGCGCGGCATTGAGTACATGCATCGGGGTGCGAATCGACGCGACGATGATCTTGGTAGTGTAACCAAAGTTATCAAAAATCGTGCGAATCTGATCAACACCGTCCATCCCTTCCTGGCTGATATCATCCAAACGCCCAACAAACGGCGACACATAAGTAGCCCCGGCCTTGGCAGCCAGCAACGCCTGCAGCGGCGAGAAAATCAACGTGACGTTGGTCTTGATCCCCTCGGCGCTGAAAATACGCGTGGCTTTGAGACCTTCCTCCGTCATCGGCACCTTGATGACGATGTTGGGATGAATCTTAGCCAGCTCACGCCCTTCAGACACCATGCCCTCGGCATCCAGCGCAATGACTTCAGCAGAGATGGGGCCGTCAACAATGCCGGTGATCTCGGTGATCACCTCTTTAAAATCACGGCCGCTTTTGGCGATCAGCGACGGGTTGGTGGTGACGCCATCGACCAGACCCAGTTCACTGGCCTGTTTGATTTCGTCGGTAATCGCGGTATCGATAAAAAATTCCATGTTGCCTCCTTGTGACGTCGATCCAGAATCGACCATTTAGGATTTCGGGGTTTTATTTTGCCTTTTTATTTTTCTTAAATTCGCTCAGACACTCTTTGCTGCAAAAATAGTGGGTCTGTCCGCCGATGCGTTTTTCAATCATGTCGGTTTCCGGCACATACGTACCGCACTGTGAACAGGGCAGCATGCGATCCGGGTCGGCCTGCTTTTTCGCAGAGGGCGACGTGCCGCCACCGAGACTACGCAACAGGGCGGTAAACACCGTGTAGGCCAGAAAAGTCAGAATACCCAATAAAACGAGCCGTACAATCATTACCATTGCTCCTCAATGCAGTCTACCTTTTGATCGTCGGCAAGCTGCTTTAACAGAAAATTCATAGTCTGGTGACGTTGGGGATGGATCAAATCAGGTGCCAGACGGCACAACGGTTCGAGAACAAAACGACGCTGATGCATATGCGGATGGGGCACCCGCAAACGCGGCAGATCAAGGCACTGATCGCCATAGAGCAGCACATCGAGATCAAGAGTGCGCGGCCCCCAATGAACATCACGCGTGCGCCCCGCCTGCTGCTCAATGGCCTGACAGAGGTCAAGCAACGCCAGCGGCGACAGGGTGGTCGCCACTTCAACCACGGCATTGTAATAATGCGGCTGATCCGCCGGGCCACCCACCGGATCGGTACAGTACAACGGCGAGCTGGCAGTCACCGTGATGCCGTCTCCGTCAAGCTGTTGGCGGGCCTCCCGCAACGCCTGACGGCAATCGCCAAGGTTGGCCCCCAATCCGATGTAGGCGGTCACCGCCTGTGCGTGTGCCACGCTTTCCCCCCTCAATTTGTTGTGGCATACAGAGCCGCCACAAGGCATAATCAGCCGCGAAAAAGTCAGGCTTGCAAACACGGTTCGCGGCTGAAGCCGCTCCTACAGTAAACAAATGACAAATTCGTGCGTATCGATGTACAAGTTTGCGTTTAGCAACCAATCCCTCCCGTACTGCAGCTTCATCAGAAGGGTTCAGTCCGGGAACCCGTAGGGCGCCTTGGGGTTGTTATGAATCAGATAAACAAGTGGTGTTGCTTGAGATTTTTTGCGTCAGCAAGGCAGAGGGAGAAGCCATAGTGGTTCTATGGCGACGACCGATAACGCCGCTGACGTGAAAAAGATCTGCAACAACTCCGTGAATCGGATTGATGACAACCCCTTGGGAGTCGTTTTTCCGTCTCTTTTGACGACGCAAAAGGGACCCGACGTGTTCGGGTAACCTACATAGGTAACACTTTGGTCCAGGTACATAGGTAACACTTTTGTATCCTCATAGACACTTCACAAGGAGGTGCCTATGCCCTGGAAAGAGGTTAAACCTATGGAACAGAAGCTGCTCTTTATCGCCGATCACCTGCGGCGTGTCGCTAACTTCTCAACGCTCTGCAAATCTTATGGCATCAGTCGCCGCACAGGGTATAAGTGGCTCAATCGTTATCGCCAATTGGGACTTGATGGTCTCCAGAATCAATCGCGCTGCCCTAAAACCAACCCCTTAAAAACGCCCTATTGTGTTCGAGAGGCGATCATCAAGGTCCGTCGCGAGTACAAAGATCCTCCTGGAGCAAAGAAGATCAAGGTGTTGCTTGAACAAGAACACCCTGATTGGGATATCCCATCGAAGACAACCATCCATAAAATCCTCCTGGAGGCTGAACTGATTACGCCCAGCAAGTCTCGTCGGCGCGTTCCTGTTCACCCGCAACCTTTTGCTCCGGTTGATAAACCTAACCAGGTCTGGTCTGCAGACTTCAAAGGGCAGTTCAAGACCGCTGATGGCAAATGGTGTTATCCCCTTACCATCATGGATCATCACAGCCGTTATCTACTGGCCTGTCGTACGTTAAGTGCGACAACAACAGATGATACCATGGCGATCTTTGATCAATTATTTCGGCAATATGGCTTGCCGGAGCGTATTCGCACCGATAATGGTGCGCCGTTTGCCAGTAGTGGGCTTGCCGGATTATCCCACCTATCCAAGTGGTGGATTCGTCTGGGGATCGCCCCGGAACGCATTATGCCAGGGAAGCCGCAACAGAACGGACGTCATGAACGGATGCATTCCACCCTCAAAAAGGCTGCCATCACGCCTGCCGCTGGTAATGCCCAACAACAGCAAAAAGCGTTCGACCACTTTATTGACACCTATAACCATAAACGGCCCCACGAAAGCCTGGGCCAAAAAACTCCAGCGACAGTTTATGTGACGTCATCGAAAAACATGCCGGAGCAGTTGCCTGAGCTGGACTATCCTGCCCATTTCAATATTTGCCTGGTCAATCACAATGGCGTCATTTATCACTTGAAGCACCGGGTTTACATCGCGTGTCTGCTCAAGGGAGAAAAAGTAGGGCTGGAGCAGACCAGTGACACACAATGGAATGTGTACTTTGCAAATATCAAACTTGGTCACTTCGACATGAGTGACATAACAACGGATCGCAACGGCTATATCAGCCTCAATGTGTAAACCATGTAGGTGGACTTTTCTGTTACCTATGTACTTGACCCGGACAGACGTGTGGGCGCGGAAGCCCACGTCACGTGGGTTCCAAGCCACGCAAACGGAAGAAGCCTCGACCAGAAAACGACTGATTATTTTAATCTCCGCCCTTAACTGAAAGACCTGATAATGAGCCTAATCCTCACCCTGGCCATCGACGACCTCGACCGCAGCGAATCCTTCTACCGCGATGTGCTGGACCTGCCGGTACAACGGTTTCGCCCCGATGACGCCGCCCATGAGCTGCTGATGCTGCCGCAGGGTGACACCACGGTGTTGCTCCGAGAAGCGGCAGTGCTCGAAGCGCGCCACCCGGCGGCGTTTCAGCATCTCGACCGCCAGAATCGCGGCGTCGGCCTGTCGCTGGATTTTCAGGTGACGGATCTTAACCTCATCCACAACAACCTGCGCCGCCGCGAACACACCTGCCTGTATGAATCCGAGGATCAGGAGCACGGCATCCATGAGCTATGGCTGTATGATCCCGACCACTACCTGCTTATTCTGACCCAGGTGACGCAGCCGGGCTAGCGCCACTCGGTTTGCGCCTCCTGCGCCGCGGCCTGCGCTTACGCGGTTGTTTTTTCGGTTCCGGCTCTTCGCCATCCAGTGCCTGTTGCCAGCGTTTCAATAGCTCCCGATCCCCCTGGCAGGATTCCACCCACAAACGAAACAACTCAAAGGCTTCCGCGGTACTCGGATGGCGTAAAAAGCGCTGTTCGCCACGCCGTCCGCGACCGCGATGAAAGCGGAAGAAACCGATCAGCAGCTCGCGCGCCTGATGCTTGATGCCGTTGGCAATACTGAAAAAGCGGCAGTGCGGCGCCAGCACCTGGTTGGCCAGCTTGTGGACTTCGCCAATCGTCATCTCCGGGTTACTCTGGCGAATAAACGGGCCGACATACATGGCGGCCAGAGCAAAATATTCACGGACGCGCACACCACTGGCGGTGCGCATATCCAACTGGCGCAGCAGATCGAAATGGGCGCGCTCGGCGACAAAGTTGGGAACCAGATAGGCCAACAAGCCGTAGCGGTCGGCTTTCTGCAGCACCTGCCCGGCGACCTTATGGCGAAACAGCTCCATGATCTCTTCGCGAATGCGTGCCGGTGAGGCGGTCAGTAACAGCTCACCACAACGGTCCATGGCCGGAATAATGCTTTGCTCCAATTCAAAATCAAGTCGCGCGGAGAATTCCAGAGCGCGCAACATGCGCACCGGATCTTCGTGAAAGCGCTCTTCCGGGTCGCCGATGACGCGAATGATGCCGTCGTGCAAATCCTGCAGGCCGCCGACATAATCGACAATGGAGAAGTTTTCAATATCGTAAAACAGCGCGTTAATGGTGAAGTCGCGTCGGAAGGCATCTTCTTCGGGAGTGCCGAAGACATTCTCGGCAAAATGATTGGGCGTCCCTTCTTCGGCGTCGGGAATTTCATCCGGGTCGGGCTTGCGCCGAAACGTGGCCACCTCGATCAGACAGTGACGCCCGAACATGATATGGGCCAGGCGAAAGCGGCGACCGATGAGACGACAGTTGCGAAACAGCTTGCGCACCTGTTCCGGAGTGGCATCGGTGCCGACATCAAAGTCCTTGGGCTTGCGGCCGAGCAGCAGGTCGCGGACGCTGCCGCCGACCAGATAGGCGGTATAGCCGTGCTGGCGCAGACGGTAAAGGACTTTAAGACTGTTCTCGTCCATCATCGAACGGGAAACACTATGTTGATCGCGGGAAATGATAACGGGTTTAACGGGCATGGAGTCGGTAAACTTTCATCTGGCAGTCGGTCGGATGTTCCTGAAATTTCCTGTCAATCACGGCAACCCGGCAAGCCCTAAAGGCGGCCGGATCAGAATTCATGGCGGCGAAAATACAATGACATCCTGCCGACCATGATTCAACATACACCAAAAATACTTAGAGAGGGCAACTTATCAAATCCACACCGGGAAGAAAAGGTGCAAAGTAGCTGCCTTTGTTGTGTTTTTTTCGTTTTAAGACTATAGTGAGCAAAAATTTTCACCGTCGCGGATCTTTTATGACATCGTCAGCAATAAATCTGGTCGTCCTGCTCGGCGCGACCGCCACCGGCAAAACCCGACTGGCCGTGGAAGCCGCCCGTCTGCTCCAGGCGGAGATCATCTCGGCGGATTCACGACAGGTCTATCGGGGCATGGATCTCGGCACCGGCAAAGACCTGGCGGAATATGAGGAGGTGCCGTATCACCTCATCGATATTGTCGATCCGGGCTATGAGTTCAACGTGTTTGAGTTTCAGCAACGCTTTTGCCGGGCGTTTGAAGCCATTGAACAGCGCGGCCATCTCCCGCTATTATGCGGCGGCACCGGCTTGTATCTTGATGCGGTGCTGGGTGATTACCGGCTGGCCCAGGTGCCGCGCAATGACGCTTTGCGCCGGGAGCTGGAACCGTTGGACAACGAGCAGTTGCGTGAGCGATTGTTGCAACTGGCCCCGGACCAGCACAATGACACCGATCTGCAGGAGCGAGAGCGCACCATCCGCGCCATTGAGATTGCCGTCGCACCGCCGGCAGAGCCGCATCCGGTGTTGCAGCGCTTGCAGCCGCTGGTATTTGGCTTACACTGGGAACGTAGCGTCATCCGCAAACGGATCACCGCCCGCCTGAAACAGCGGCTGGATGAAGGGATGATCGACGAGGTGGCCCGGCTCCATGAGCAGGGAACGCCTTGGGATACTCTGGAATTTTACGGTCTGGAGTACCGTTTCATCGCTCAGCATTTGCAGGGCAAACTCAACCGCAACGATATGGTGCAGAAACTTAACAGCGCCATCCACAAGTTTGCCAAACGGCAGGAAACCTGGTTTCGTCGCATGGAGCGTCACGGCTGCACCATCCACTGGCTGCAAGGGGATCAACAACCGTTGGCGCAGATGATGGATATCGTCAGCCAACACTGCTAGGAGTCAGCATGAACGATCAGCAACAACCGGAGCAGCCGGACGCCGACAAACGCACAAAATTGCGGGCCCCGCTGATGATTAAAAAAATCCGCCTGGACGATGGCGAAAAAGCGTTCTTTGGCTATTCAACCAATCTCAGTTGCAGCGGCCTGTTTATCTCAACGGTCAACCCTGCCGAACCGGGCAGTCGTTTTCAAATTGAGATCCCGCTGCCGCCCCCGATCAACCGTGATATCCGCTGCCAGTGCGAAACGGTGTGGAAGCGCAGCTATTCCCCGAAAAATCCTTATGAACCGGGCATGGGCCTGCGTTTTATTGATCTGTCGGAAGAAGACAAGCAGGAGATCGACGCCTGGGTCAGAGCGCAACAGGCGGATGTAAAGAAGTCCGTTTAGGCTATAATCAGCACCCTACAGACCGGCCATCAGAGACTCCCAGAAACAATTGAGGGCGGCCTGCACCGCCTTGTCGCATACGGCACGACCAGCAGACGAATTGACCACCAGGGTTTCAACGAACTGCTCTCGTAACCCGTTCAAGCGCTCATCGAGAACCTTATCGCTCATCTCCTGATGAAACCATTCCGTCGCCAGTTCACGCAGGACATCGCGCTGAGCTTCCATAACATCGGCAAACGGTTGCTCCAGCAGGCTCCAACGCTCTTCGGCACTGGCCTGCGCCGCCTCGATCATCTCTTTAAACGCCTGTCCACTGTTAAAAGCCACCGGCTCTCCTTCGCCACTCATCCTGCCAAACACCGGATGACGGAACTGTTTTTTTGACTCGCCCATCCTTGAGTTCGGGCAGACGGTTGTCAACGGTCTTCTATTATACATGCCTTCAGGCGAATCCAAAAGGGGCGTTATTCGCCGTTGTTTGCGGCTTACCGGTTTCGCCAGAAGTTAAAATCTGCTAGATTGTCAGCCGATGACGAGTCCGAAACCCCGGCCCGGTGCGGGCCTGAAGCTGTCAACCTAAGAGGATCCCATTGAAAACACTCAAGTCTTTCTTCATGCTCATCATTGTCGCCGCACTGATCGGTGGCGGTTATTATTATTTTCGTGATACCGCAGAACCGCAATTGACCCTCGACCCGCCGGCCGGCTCCATCCAGAAAAATTCGATCCTCACCCTGACTCTGGATGATGCGACCAGCGGCCTAGCCCATGTTGAGGTGAAAATTCTCCAGCAGGGCAAAGAGATTCCGGTCTTGAACAAAGACTATCCACTGGAAACCTTTCAGGTTCGCGAAGAACTGCCCATGGGAAATCTGTTGCTGGAAGACGGTCCGCTGACCGTTGAGGTCACCGCCGTCGACCGCGCTGTTTATCACTTTGGCAAGGGCAATACGGCGACCGCGGCCATCAGTCTGACCCGCGACAGCCGTCCACCGATTATCTCGGTCCACAGTGTCGCGCATAATCTCAATCAGGGCGGCGCCGGATTGATCGCCTACTCCGTTTCCGAGCCGGTCACCCGCAGCGGCATTCAAATTGGCGATGCATTTTTTCCCGGTTATGAGCAACCGTCCGGGGTCTACCTGTGCCTGTTTGCCTTTCCGTATAATGTGGACGCCGAGGAAATCCCGCGGCTGATCGCTGAAGACCGGGCCGAGAATATCAGCATGGGCGGTTTTTATTACCATCTCAACCGCAAAAATTTCCGTTCGGACAAGATCGGCATCAGCGACGGATTTCTCAACAGCAAGATGCCGCAATTCCAGCATCTGTTTCCCGGTGCAACCACGCCACTGGACGTATTTCTCAAGGTTAACCGTGAGTTGCGCCCTAAAAATCGCGCCCGCCTGATTGATATCGGCCATGACACGGCGACGACGTTCACCTGGACCAAAGCGTTTATCCGCCAGCCGAATGCAGCCAACCGGGCCATGTTTGGCGATCGTCGTTTCTATGTTTACAACGGCAACAAAATCGACCAGCAAACCCATCTCGGCATCGATCTGGCCTCCATTGCCCGCGCCGACGTTCCGGCCAGCAACAGTGGCCGCGTTGTCTTTGCCGAATTCATGGGCATTTACGGCCAGTGCATCATCATCGACCACGGTCTCGGCCTGCAAAGTCTCTATGCGCACCTCAGCCGTATGGATGTTCAGGTGGGGGACCAGATTGAACGGGGCCAGATCATCGGCAAGACCGGCGCCACAGGGCTGGCCGGTGGCGATCATCTTCACTTTGGCATTATTATCTCGGGAACCCCGGTCAATCCCGTTGAATGGTGGGACAAGAACTGGGTGACCAACAACATTACCGGCAAGTTGGATCTGGCGAATCGTTAACCTGACCATCTGCGGAGAAAGGGGAACGGATCATGATTTTATCGGGAAAAGAGATTGAACGCCGTCTCGGCTGCGACATTCTGATTGATCCGTTTCGCCCCGAACAGCTCAATCCCAACAGCTACAACCTGCGCCTGCACGACGAACTGATGATCTATACGGACCCGGTTCTCGACATGAAACAACCGCCGCAAACCGAAGCGGTCAGCATTCCTGCCGAAGGTCTGGTTCTTGAAGCCGGCCGTCTTTATCTTGGCCGCACCATCGAACACACCACCACCCACAATCTCGTGCCCATGCTTGAAGGACGTTCATCCATCGGTCGCCTGGGCCTGTTTGTCCATGTTACCGCCGGATTCGGTGACGTCGGTTTCAGTGGTTACTGGACGCTGGAAATTTTCTGCATCCACCCCATCCGCATCTATGCCGGCGTTGAAATCTGCCAGATTTTTTACCACACCATCGAAGGCGACCATACTGTCTATAACAGCGGCAAATACCAGAATAATACAGGAATTCAGCCAAGTCTGCTCCACCGCGATTTTTCCAGCTCTCCTTAAAACCACTAAAAAAATAAAAAATTCTCATGGACAGACCACCTTGCTGGGGATATTCTTAGCGCAATGCAACGGTCCCTCTTCTCCGGTTTAATGCAAATGAAATGTGGTGTGGAACGATTGAGTCATGGTGAAGGGCACCTGGTCTCGTCTTCAGGATGGCCCGAATTTGCCCACAAACCATTACGTGAGTTGGAACGGCTCTGCCAGTCCTTCGGCCTGAAATGCGTGTGTCTTGAGTTTCATGCGGATGTCCCGCAGCAAGATACCATTCGTGTCAACAGCCACCGTCAACAAGCGACACTCCACCTCACCTGGCTCGATCAGGGCAGCGTCACACTGATGGTCAGCCCGGCGACACAACAGACCACTCTTAATCAGCAGATCTTGCACGGTATTCAACAAGCCTTTCAGCAGCTGCTGAATCAGCATGCTGAAATACACGTTACGAACCTCCGCGCACAACGTTGGCAACAGGCACTGTACAACTCTTTTGCCGTCTGGGACTGGGACGGCGTCACCAGAAGGCTGTTCTGTTCAGAGGAGTGGACCAACCTGCTTGGACTGCCCCACGATACCATTCGGTCGGTACGCATGCTGTTGCAACGGATTCATCCCGATGACCGGCTGGTCTTCAAAAACACCTTGAAAAAATTGCTGAGCGGCAGCTTAAGCAAACTCGATTGTGAAATCCGCTTTAAACACGCGTGGGAAGACTATATCTGGCTTCGCACCCGGGCACGGGTCACGGATTCGGATGAGGCAGGGACGGCAAGGCGCATTATCGGCACCAGCGTCAACATTACCGCGCGCAAGCACGCCGAAGAAGAAATTTACGATTTGTGTCAGCAACTGCACAACTCGGAAGTGCTCTATCGCGAACTGATGAAACATGCCAGTGATGCCATCCTGATTGTCGACAAGCAAGACGGTCGTATTATTGATGCCAACCATCATGCCAGCGACCTCAGCGGCTACAGCATGAAGGAGTTGATGGGCATGGAGCGCTGTCAGCTGCTGAAAAGCCCCGAGGGCGAATCGATTCCCTGCCAGGATAAGGGACTGACGCGAGACATGTCATTGATCAGCCGTCATGGCCAGCAACACATGGTGGACATCAGTTGCACCACCATCCATGTCTCCGGTCGTCATTTGGCACAATGCATCATTCACGATGTTTCCGAGCACAAAGCGATTGAGAAACGCCTGCACCATCTGGCCCACCATGACCCGCTGACCGGGCTGCCCAATCGCATCCTGTTCCGTGACCGCCTGCAACACGCCATCCATAAAGCGCAGCGTAAGAACACCTTGCTGGCCCTGTGCTTTTTCGATCTGGATCGTTTCAAATCGATCAACGACTCGTTCGGCCATGATGCCGGAGACCAGGTACTGGTCTGCATTGCTGAACGTTTGGAGAAGGCCATTCGCTCCAGTGATACGGCCGCCCGACTGGCCGGGGATGAGTTTGTCGTCATTCTTGAAGATCTGGAGGATCGCGATCTGATCCAGCCGATTGCCTCAAAGATTCTCAGCCGGATCAATCAACCGATCAACGTGGCCCAGCAACAGATTCGCGTCACCTCCAGCTTGGGCATCAGCCTCTATCCGCTGAACACCCTCGACAGTGACACGTTGCTGAATCAGGCCGACACCGCCATGTATCGCGCCAAGGAAAACGGCAGCGGACTGGAATTTTACAACGTCACGAATAATCTGGGTCAGGAAAGTCTTGATCTGTGGCCGAACGAAAAACATCGACCGGAATGAGTGGTCACTCTATAAAGAATGTTCTCTACCATGGGTTTGATACAGAAAAGGCGTCTCACGACGCCTTTTCTGTATCAAACATGATCGCCCAACATTAAAAAATCGACGCCAGACGCTCGTAGGACTGCCGCAAACGCATGGACAAACAGAACAACATCCCCTTCATTAACTTACCGCCCAGCTCAGGGTAGCTCTGGTTGATTTCGTCAAACTTGTCCTTATGCAGCAACAACAAGTGGCTTTCCTCTAACGCGGTTGCGGTCACCGGACGCGCCTCATTGGAGAGAATGCTGACAATACCGATCAGTGATTCGTGGCTGTAAACGCCCACCACCACCTGCTTGCCACGGAACTCCGTCTCTTTCTTGGTCTCAATGCGACCATCGACAATGAAGGCGACAAAATTACTGTGATCGCCTTCGCACCACAGATCATCGCCCTGTTGCAGCTTACGGCATTCAAAATAGGGCGACAACAGGGACACATCCTGCTCGTCGAGAAAATGAAAAAACCGGAATTCCCGCTTCATGCGCAGACATTGGTCATCAGGGGTCGCCAGAATCATGCGGCATCCTTCTGCGCCGTGTCGGCGCGTTGATGGAGGCTGTCGAGCTTCTGTTTCATCTCCTCAAGCAGTCCGTCCATCCCTTTGCGGCGCAAAATAGACGCATAACTGCTGCGATAGTTACGAATCAGGCTGGCTTTTTCAATCACAACGTCATAGACCTGCCAATCGTTGTTCTGCAAAATCAGCTTGTAGGAGATGGGAATTTCTACAGAGGCGGTATGAATCATGGTGTCGACCACGGCACGATTCTGACGAACCTCCTCCTCGCCGTAAGTAATTTTTTCATTGGTATAGGACTGAATCCGCCCCAGATAGGTTTCTTCGAGCAGACCGGTAAATAACTGGATGAATGTCTGGCGTTGTTCCGCGTTAGCCGATTTCCAACTGACCCCTAAAGCGCCCTGGGACATCAGTTCAAAATCAAATTGTTCCCGGATCAGATTGCTAATGGTTTCACGACGTTGCGGGCTGTCCGCCGGCAACGTGCGCAGTTGGTTCAAAATGGCATCCACCGTGGTCTGCACTTCAACCCTGGGGCTGACAGCCACCGGTTGCGCCACAGCGACACTCCATAAAATCAAGGTGCACAGCACCAGTGACACACTATATTTTATCATTTCTATCCTCATCAAATTGAAGTCACCCTACTCCTCAACCTCAGCGGCCCGGTTCTGCAAATAGATATCGCGCACAAACAGGTAGGGATCAAGCTGTTCTTCGACAACGCTTTCGTACGTGTCCTTATCCAGGGAGATGCGATTGACCACATCGGTTCCCTTGATGCCCCAGGCCGCTTCCTGACGAACCGCCCAGAACACCGGATCAACATACATATCCGGAAACAGCGACAAGCCATCGCGCAGTGTCGATGAGCCGAAAAAAGGCAGCACCAGATAGAAGCCCTCTTCGACCCCATAATAGCCCAGGGTCTGGCCAAAATCTTCATCTTTCTTTTTGAGGGACCAGATGGTGTCTGCCGCATCATAAAAACCGAAGATGCCCAGAGTCGAGTTGATCACCAGGCGCCCCAGCTCCGTGCCACAGTCTTTAAACTTCAACTGCAACAGGGCATTGGCCGCCCGAATCGGTGATTTAATATTATCCAGCATATTACCCAGCCCGACGCGGGCCGGTTCCGGAACGACACGAAATCCACGCGCTACCGGTTTGAGCAGATAAAAATACATCTTATCATTGAACCAGAAAACACCCCGGTTCATCACTTCTAAGGGATCGCCGGTCGGCACTTCATTGATCTCATCTCCATAAAGATCATCATACAGATCCAACGGCGGTGTCGGTTGTTCATCCGCCGCTTCGACAACCGCAGCCACAGCTGTCAGACACAACATCATGAGCAAGAGAGTTCCCACCATCCGTTTCATTCAATTCACCTCTAAAGTCAGCACGGCAAACCCGCAGGATCGCCGTTAATTGTTTTCAAAAATATACTTGCTTAACAGCTCTTCGAGGTTTATGGCCGATTCTGTTTCAAAAATTTCGCCCCCCTCTTCAATAATCATCGGTGAACCACCTGGCAGAATACTGATGTAACGATCACCGATGATCCCCGAAGTGCGCACCGAGGCGATACAGTCATCCTGTAATTCAATGCCATTCTGAATATCCAGGGCCACCACGGCATCATAACTTTGCGGGTCGAGAGAGATCGTAGCCACTTTGCCGATATTAACGCCACCGATCTGCACACTGGCTCCGAGTTTCAACCCGGACACCGAGCCGAAGCGGGCGTTGACCCGGTAGTGGTCGTTATCAAAAAAGGAGACGTCGCCGAGCTTAACCGACAGATAAATAACACTGGCAAAGCCCAACAACATGAACAGACCGACAACGATCTCCAGGTTAAAGCGTTTCATAAAGCAGAGACTCCTCCGTTTCACTACTGTAAATGGGCCCCATGGTTTCCGTGACGAACGAGCGAATCAGCGGATTATCAGAAAGCTGAAAGGCTTCGGGAGACATGCAGCCCTGCAACTGCCCTTCGGCCATCAGAGCCACATAATCGGATAATTTAAAAATTTTCGGCACATCATGACTGACAATAACAGCGGTGTAATTGAGCCGTGCCTGAGTTTCAAAAAACAACCGGTAAATCTCATTGCTTTTACTGACATCAAGGCCGGTCGTCGGCTCGTCAAAAAACACCACCTTCGGGTTAAGAACCAGCGCCCGAGCCAGGCCGACACGTTTCTGCATACCGCCACTGAGCTGTGCGGGGAACTTGTTACCATGCCCTTCCAACCCCATCAACGCCAGCTTTTCTTCGACATTATCGCGAATCACCTCTTCGTTGTCACGTGTCCGTTCACGCAGCGGCAACGCCACATTGTCATACACCGACATGGAATCAAACAGGGCAACATTCTGGAACAACACGCCAAAGTAGCTACGGATTTCGCGCAACTTGCGCTTGCCGGCCTGGCTGAGATCCTGTCCGAACACCCGGACTTCACCAACATCGGGCTTCATCAGACCGAGCATATGTTTGAGGATGACGCTTTTACCCTGGCCACTGGCGCCGACAATCACCGTAGTGGTACCGGCACGGACCTGCAGGGACACGCCATCCAACACCTTTTGCTCGCCGAAAGATTTTTCCACCTGATTCAGTTCAATAACAATTTCGCGCTCGGCCGTCATGACATCACTCCACTACAACAAAATCGCACTAATCAGGTAATCCCAGACCAGAACAGAGACCGAAGCCATCACCACAGCACTGGTGGTGGTCCGGCTGACCCCTTCCGCACCAAAGCCGCCGCCTCGTTCGAGATGGAGATAAAAACCCTTGGCGGCACAAATCCACACCAGCAGGAGTCCGAAGACCACTGACTTCACCAGGCCCATTTCAATATCAAGCCAGACGACACTTGAATACATGCCCTGAAAATACGCCCCGGCACTGACATCAAACAGTTGCACGCCGATCATAAAGCCGCCGAAAATGCCGATGACATCAAAAATCGCCGTTAACAGCGGCATGGCGATCAGCCCGGCAACCAGCTTGGGAACAATGAGATAGGTAATCGGATCAATGGCCATACATTCCAGCGCATCGATCTGCTCGCTGTTGCGCATGATGCCCACCTCGGCGCAAATGGCCGAACCGGCGCGTCCGATCACCATCAGGGCCGCGAGGACCGGGCCTAATTCACGCAGCAGGCTGAGGGCGACCGCGCCACCGAGAAACCCCACCGAACCGAACTTTGCCAACGTATAATAGCCTTGTAATCCCAACACCATCCCGGTAAACAGGCCGGTGAACAGAATGACAAACAACGAGTTGGCACCGATGAACTGGATCTGGCGCACAATCGGCTTCACCTTATAGGGAGGCTTGATCATGCAATAAATTGAAACGAGCAGAAACACGCCGAACCGGCCGGCTGTTTCCAGAAAGTGCAACGTATGATGCCCGAGCAATGCGACAAATTTCATAGGACGTAAGGACTCCCAGGGTTCAACATCCCTTAACCTGGAGCGGTGAGTCAACCGTGGATGAAAAGTGCACGTGCCTGAATAATGTTTTGAAAAAATAGACGTCGCACCCAGGGGTTCGTCGTTATTTTTTCAATCATTGTACAGATCAATGAGTTGCGCTATTCGCCGCCGGGTCGTCACGGATTCAGGTTAATAAAAAACAAACATCTATAGTAATACCTGCACTCAACCCTTGTCGAGGGCTATTTGCCCGTGTATCTCGATGGCAACAAACCCATTTCAAAAGATTTTTTATCGCAACGTCACACCAACAAATTCGACAAAAAAAGTAAACTTTCCTCTCCTGACGGTCGACATGAAAAACAGACGCAAAATAGGACAGGTTGGCCAAAATGCAAAAAAACTGTTCAGTCATAACACGTGACGTCCTGTTTTTTGGTCAACATAAAAACGAACTAATTGTACAGAAAAATGGCGGCCCCGTGAAGCGTTTTACTATAAAAACAATAAGTTAGACATAAAAACAGGGCCTATCAAAAAAGTTGGCCCGGTTACTGCTTAACATAAGTGCAACGAAAAGCTGCTTTTCAACAGTTATCGACAGAGTTATCAACAGTCTTATTTGACAAGAATAACCTTTTTGGTTATATTTAGCAAAACAAATCTGAAGAAAGGAGGACACGCCATGTCAATTACCATTCCCTTGAAAAAAATCATTGGCAAGAAACCCAATACGGTTGCAAAATTGCTCAAAGAGCTTGGAATTGACACCGGGAAGCCGTACAACTATCGCATGAATGCGATAGAGGTCATCATCGAACAATAACGGCTCTTCCCGTATCCCAGCTGAGACAGCAATGTCCGCCCGACAACAGTGAGAATACACAGGGCGATTAAAAATATACGCAGCTACACCTGATTCAAGGTGTGCTGCATTTTTTTTGCCTGCCCTCCCCATCTTTCCGCCAAAGAAAACGCCCAAGGATCATTTAAGGGATTCAAAACAGCCCCCCGCCAATGTTAAAGTAAGCGATTTGAAATGCTGATCTCATCTGTGCTTAAGGAGCCCTCGCCATGCCCGTATTAACGCTTTTTACGATTGCTGTTCTCAGCACGTTGTTTTATGCCCAAGTCCCCGTCCAATTCCAACAGCCGCTGCAGATGGCCGCACTGGCATTGCTGCTGCTGCAGCTGGTGCAATCGCTACTTAAACTCGGCAAGAACAACACACCGCCCCAGCCGGAGCCACAACCGGAACCTGTCGAGCCGCCCCAACCCGCGGCCGCGGTCCAATATGACAGCAGTGATGACTGTGATGCCGCGGTTGTCCAGCTCATGTCCCGTCTTCAGGAGAAGGGCCGCTTGATCGATTTTGTCATGGATGACATTTCCGCCTATGACAACGAATCGGTTGGCGCGGCGGCGCGCATTGTCCATCAGGGCTGCTGTGAGG
The DNA here is from genome assembly GCF_963676955.1 of uncultured Desulfuromonas sp. Classification (NCBI taxonomy): domain Bacteria; kingdom Pseudomonadati; phylum Thermodesulfobacteriota; class Desulfuromonadia; order Desulfuromonadales; family Desulfuromonadaceae; genus Desulfuromonas; species uncultured Desulfuromonas sp. The sequence continues at coordinate 587,308 of NZ_OY781461.1, forward strand.
TCGTTGCCGATTACTTCACCATTGCGCCTGTTCACGATGGTGAGGAAATGGAAGAGATTCGCCTCGAAGAGAATTATGACAGCCGTCAGTACCGTCTCATTGGCCAAGTTCCCGACACGCCTCCCTACACAGGACAGGTCCTCCACCGCGGCTGGAAAACCTCTGCCGTAAAACGGCCGCAGATGGCGAATGTCGCTGAAGCCCCCAGCCTCAAGGAGATTATCGCTCCCGCTGAGGTGGAGATCAACTGAGCCATCCGCAGGAGGACACGTCATGGATTCAGGTTACGCCATCGGCATCGACCTCGGCACATCCAATTCCGCCTTGTCCATCGCCTCACTGGAAAAGAACGCTCCGCTCCAAAGCATTGAGCTTCATCAACAGGTGACGGCTCAGGGTTGTGAAGCGCACAGCACACTGCCGTCGTTTCTGTATCTGTTCACGCCGCAAGAGCAGAGTCAGGCTCCCCGCCTGCCCTGGCAAACGGACGAACCGTCATGGACCGTCGGTCGTTTTGCTCAGGAGCACGGAGCGAAATCGCCGGACCGGCTGGTCAGCTCGGCCAAATCATGGTTGTGTCACAGCGGCATCGATCCCCAGCAAGCGCTGCTACCCTGGCAGTCGTCGCTGAAAGATCGGCTACTGTCGCCGTTTGCCGCTCAGGTGGCCTATTTGAGCCATCTGCGTCAGGCCCTGTTACATCATCTGGCGGTCAACGGGCAGCCGACGGACCTGAATTCAGCCAGCGTCACCCTGACGGTGCCGGCCTCGTTTGATGAAATCGCCCGCATCCTCACCGCCGATGCCGCCCAGGAGGCGGGCTGGGGTGAGGTCACCTTGCTCGAAGAGCAACAGGCGGCATTTTATGCCTGGTTGGACCGTCATCAGGAGAGCTGGCGCGACCAGGTGCAGTGTGGCGATCTGATTCTGGTATGTGACGTCGGTGGCGGCACCGCGGATTTCAGCCTGATTGCCGTGGCGGAAAACGCCGGCGAGCTGGCCCTGGAACGGGTCAGTGTCGGCAAGCACCTGCTGCTCGGCGGCGACAACATGGATCTGGCCCTGGCGTATACCCTCAAAGCGCAGCTCGAAGCAGCGGGCTCCAAACTCGACAACCAACAATTCACGTCACTGGTGCATGGCTGCCGTCTCGGTAAGGAAGCGCTGTTTGCCGATCCGCAGCGTCAGGACTATCCCCTGTCTCTGGCCGGACGCGGTGCCAGTCTGCTGGCTCGGACCCTGACCAGCAGCCTGTCGCGAAGCGTGCTGGAACAGGTGGTGATCGACGGCTTCCTCGCCCGCACGACCATTGATCAGTTGCCGCAACAGCAACCGCGCTCCGGCTTACAGGATTTCGGCCTGCCCTATGTTCAGGACCCGGTGCTGACCCGCCACCTTGCCGCGTTTCTCATTGACAGCGCCACCAATGTCTGCGCCAACGCCGACCTGGAAAACAGCCTGCGTTCCCACCTGCACAGTGATCAGGGCCGACGCTGGCTGCGCCCGACAGCGGTGCTGTTCAACGGCGGCATCTTCAAGGCGGAACCGATCCGCCGGCGGGTGTTTGACGTGCTGCAGCAATTCAACGGCGACACCCCGTTGCGCCAATTGCAGGGCGAGCAACTCGATCTGGCCGTGGCCAACGGTGCTGCCGTCTATGCGCGCCAGCAGGCCCTCGGCGAAGGGATCCGCATCAAAGCCGGAATCAGCCGCTCCTATTATATCGGCATCGAAAGCAGCATACCGGCCATCCCCGGATTTACGCCGCCGCTCAAAGGACTGTGTGTCATTCCCCAAGGCATGGAAGAAGGCAGTGAAATCACCCTCGAAGGTCAGGAGTTCGGCCTGATGACCGGCCAATCAGTTCAGTTCCGTTTTTTCAGTTCCACCACCCGTGCCGGAGACACGACCGGCGACTGGGTTGACGATACCGCGGAACTCGAAGAGACCTCGTCTCTGACCCTGACCCTGCCGGGAAGTGACGACCAGCAGGGCCAATTGATTCCGGTGCAGTTGCACGCCCATATCAATGCCCTGGGCATCCTTGAGCTATGGATGCAGCACAGCCATTCCGAACAACGCTGGAAAATTGAATTCAACGTGCGAGGCAGCTCATGACCACAACACGTTTCTCCATCGGCATCGACCTCGGCACCACCAACTGCGTGCTGTCGTACGTCGACAGCCGCCAGCCGCAACGCGGTTCACAGGTGCTTGACATCACCCAGTGGGACAGCGCCACCACCCACATCGACCAGTCCTCACTGCCGTCGTTTGCCTATACGCCCACGCCCGCCGAACGATCCGCCTTTTCGGCCAGTGAGGCCACGGTGCCGCCACCGGTCGACGGTCGCCTGCCCGGCCTCTACGCCCGCCAGCAGATGGCCTTCAGCCCGGGACGGGTCATCCACTCGGCCAAATCGTGGTTGTGTCATGCCGATGTTGACCGCACCGCAGCGATTCTACCGTGGAAGTCGGACGAAATTGCCGACAGCGAAAAATGCTCACCGGTCGCCATCAGCGCTCTGTACCTGCGCTGGCTCAAAGAGATCTGGCAACGGCGCATGGCCGCGGTGGACGACAGCGAGTTCAATGCTCAGGACATCGTCATCACCGTGCCCGCCTCGTTTGACGAAGCCGCTCAGGAGCTGACTCTGCTGGCCGCTCAACAGGCCGGTTACCCGGACACCATTCGTCTGATTGAGGAACCGCAGGCCGCCTTTTATTTCTGGTTGGGACGTGACCAGCATCTCAGCCAGTTACACGATCTGCTCGAACAGCACCAGCGCAACAGCCTGCGGGTGTTGGTATGCGACATCGGCGGCGGCACCACCGACCTGAGCCTGTTTGAAGTCGCCACGGACCGCCAGGCGCGCAGCGGCCTGAAACTCGAACGCCTCGCCGTCAGCGACCATCTGCTGCTCGGCGGCGACAACATCGATTTGACCCTGGCCCATATCCTCGAACACAAGCTGGTCCGCCCCGGCCAGAAACTCACCGGCCGCCAATGGAACCAACTGCTGGTCCAGGCGCGCGATCTCAAAGAACGGATTCTCGGCGAAGAAGAGGTCTGCAGCACGGTGGATGGTGATCAGGAATTTACCGTCACCCTGACCGGTTCCGGTTCGGGGCTGTTCGCCTCCACCCTGTCGACACGCATCCAGGCCGCGGAGATCCAGCAGTGCATTCTCGACGGTTTCTTCCCGCTATGCAGCCGAGACCAGCGTCCGACCACCCGTCAGGGGGGACTCAAGGAGTGGGGCCTGCCCTATGCCGACGATTCGGCCATCTCCCACCATCTGGCCGAATTTCTCGATAACCAGCCCGTGGATGCCGTGCTGTTTAATGGCGGGACCGTGACGCCGCTGTTGCTGCGCCAACGCCTTCACGACCTGATCCGTTCATGGCAGACCGATCAACCTCCGGTGGTGCTGCATAACGAATCGATCTCCATGGCCGTGGCCCGCGGCGCGGCACGCTACAGCTGGATTTTACGCCACGATGACCGTGACAACCGCATCAGCGGTGGCCATGCCCATGCCCTGTACCTGGAAGTGGTCCACGGCCGCAAGAAAAAAGACCGCTCGCTGGTCTGTATCCTGCCTAAAGGGCTGGAAGCGGGACAGACGGTGCGCATCGACGACAACGCGTTTGACCTGCTGGTCAATCAACCGGCCCGTTTTCAGTGCTGGTATGCCGCCCGCCGTCAGCAGGACCGCGCCGGAGCCGTCCTGCCATGGAACAACCGCGAGTTTCGACCGCTGCCCCCGCTGGAAACCGCCATCCATCTGCCCCCGGACCATCCGACCCCGGCCAACAACCGCTTGCGCGTCAGTCTGGAGGCGTCGCTCAACGAGTTAGGCTTATTGCAGTTGCACTGTGTCGAGCAACAGGGCGACGGGCGCTGGCGTCTTGACTTCAACCTGCGCAAAGGGGTCGACGAACAACAGCAGCACAGCGCACAACCCACCGAGTTCAGCGCCGACCCGAAATCGCAACAGGCACTGCCCTGTGTACAGGCGGTGTTTGCCAAAAAGAAACGAGCCGATCTGCCGGAAGTACCGGCCAAGCAATTGATCAAAACCTTGGAAAAACAGCTGGGCAGCCGCGACCAGTGGAACAGCATCACCCTGCGCACCCTGTGGCCGGAATTGACGACGGGCATGACGCGCAAATCGCGCAGTCTCGATCATGAGGTAGCCTGGCTGTATCTGGCCGGCTTCACTTTGCGCCCCGGCTATGGGGTTCAACACGACGAATCGCGCATGGAGGAGCTGTGGCGGGCATGGAGCCTCGGCATGGCGTTTCCCAAAGAAAAACGCAGCCAAAGCCACTGGTACCTGTTGTGGCGCCGGGTGGCGGGTGGCCTGAACGGCGAACGTCAGCAGCAAATTCTTGATAAAATCCTGCCGACGCTGCGTTCGAGCAATGACCCGATGCCGGAGATGGTCTATCTGGCCGCGGCCCTGGAACGGATCGCCCCCCAGACCAAGGTGGAGCTGATCCAGCGGTTTACCAGCTGCCTGCTCAAGGAAAAGGTGCGCCACAAAGCGCCGTACCTGTGGGCGCTCAGTCGTCTGCTCAGCCGTACACCGCTCTATGCCGGGGTGGATCGCATCGTTCACCCGCGTGAGGTGATGACCCTGTTCGACAAAGTGACGGATAAAAACTGGCGCGAGGAGCCGTGGAAGGGGCTGTGCAGCCTGTTTGCCATGGCCGCCCGCTGCACCGACCAGCGCGACATTGATCTGGAACCGGAGCAGCGTCAGGCGATTGTCGCCAAGTTGCGCGAATCCAAGGCCGATAAAGCGGCCATTGATCAGGTGGCTGATTTTGTGCCATTGAGTGATGATGATCGTGAGATACAATTTGGTGAGGCGCTGCCGGCGGGATTGATTCTGATTGGCGCGCCCTGATTTGTGCTGACAACGCAACCAGTAAAGTCCATGGAAAGTTGGCGTTTAGTCGAACTTCATCCGTTTGCTCAGTTTGGTACGCACGTGACGTGGGCTACCGCTCAAACAGTTTGCCGACGATCATCGCGGTGCTCGTTCTCTTCGTTCGGCGCTACTGAACGGGAGGACTGGGTTGCTAAATAACCCACGACTGAAGGGTGGGCACCGTCCCACCCGTTAGATCGGTGCCACGGAAAAAATAGAGAGCGGTGTAAGACGGTTATCAACGTTTTACGCCAGTGCAGATGAAACGCACGATTCGCCGACCTAAAGGGCGGTGAGCCGAATTCGTAAAGCAAAACGGAAACAGACTCAGTGTCGGTAGATCTAGGTCCAGGAGAAGTTCAGCCGGTTTTTGCATCCTTTTGAGCGGCCTGTCAAAAGGATGTCGCCTGCCGAGGCGAGTCCCGGCGACCTTGACCTTAAAACGTTGACCTTGATTTTCGACTCAAAACAAGAACGGAGGAAAGCATGACACCACACGTAGTGATCACCGGAGGCAACAAAGGAATCGGCCTGGAATGCAGCCGCCTGTTCCTCGCCGCCGGCTACCGGGTGACCGTCATCGCCCGCTCCGCTGAAATGGCGGAGGAGCACCCCAATCTGACGCTGCACCCTTTCGACCTCTGTCAAATCGATCAGATCCCGGCGCTGATCCAACAGCTGCCGGAGATCGACGTGCTGATCAACAATGCCGGAGTGATGTGGTCGCTGCCCTACGACAACTATCCGCAGGACAAGGCGACCACACTGATGCAACTGAACATTGAGGCACCGGTGGCTCTGATCCGCGAAGTCAGCCGCGGCATGATCCAACGCGGCGGCGGACGCATCGTCAACAACGCCTCCATCGCCGGACAGATCGGTCACCCGGACATCTGGTACGGCATCAGCAAAGCCGGTTTGATCAACGCCACCAAAAGTTTTGCCAAACAACTCGGCGGGCAGGGAATTATCATCAATGCCGTGGCCCCCGGCCCGGTGGAAACCGACATGCTCGAGGTGATCCCCGAACCACGCAAAAAAGCCATCAAGTCTGCCGTCTACAGCGGACGCTTTGCCACAGCCGCAGAAGTGGCCCGCACCTTGTTCTGGCTGGGGACAGACAGCCCCGACTATATCAACGGCACCTGCATCGACATCAACAACGGTGCCTTTCCCCGCTGAGCGGCACACCTCACCTCAAAGGAGTTTTATGACACGCGATACCATGACACAAACCGTTAACTGGCTGGGCACATCCTATCAGGTTAAAATCAGCTGGGAGACGGAAGGTGACGAAGTGATCTTCATCCGCGGCCAGATCGACGGCAAAGAGATCGTCCGTTACTTTCAAGGCCGCTGGAAAGATGCCAAAGGCAAAAAACAGGATCCATCCGAGTATCAGCGGTTGAAAAAATGCTGTCAGGAAAAATTTCGTTTTCCGCGTTACACCCTGCAGGCCATCACCCCCATGTTTACGTTGCTGCTCGGCGAGCAGATGTAATCCACAGGAGTCTCCATGTTTATTATTGAACTGACCTACATCCGCCCCCTTGACGAAATTGATTTTTTTCTGAAAGCGCATCTCGATTTTCTCGAAAGCCAGTACAAACAGAACCGCTTTATCGCTTCGGGCCGCAAGATACCACGTACCGGCGGAATCATCCTCGCCCGGGCCGAAAACCGGGAAACCATTGAGCAAATTGTCGCTCTTGACCCCTTTGTCAAAAACAAGGTCGCCCGGGCTGACATCATCGAATTCAATCCGACCATGACCCTGCCGGGATTCGACAATCTCAAGGAGCCGCCATGTCATTAGTTTTTGACCTTGAAGGTCACGACTATATTGAACTGAACAATCTGCTTAAAGTCACCGGATTGTGTCATAGCGGTGGGCTGGCCAAGCATCTGATCGAAGACGGTGAAGTGCGTGTCGATGGCCGGATTGAAACCCGCAAGCGGTGTAAAATCCGCTCCGGGCAAGCTGTTGAGTTCTCCGGGGAACACATTAATGTGAAATAGAATTGTCATTCTGTGAACTTCGTGTTTCAATAAATACAATACTCATAGCTGGGACCAATTGTTGTTATAACGAAATGATGAGATATTGGAGTTGCCGTGAAACTTCAATTTAAATTTCTGGTTCCCGTATTTTTGCTGATCAGTGCTTTTTTCGTGTTGTTTTTTATCACGGATCACCGCCACAGCAAAAAATCCATGGAGCAGACCATCCTTACCCAGGCGCGTTCTCTGAACCGCCTCATCCGAGCAACCCGGCTTGTCTATCACAGCGAATTTCTCGCCAGCGACTTTTCCGTCAACCAGCAGACCCAGGTTTTCCTCCCTTCCCACACGATGCGGAAAATTTCGGAAAAACTGGCGGAGCTGTCACCGGATAATTCCATTCGCTTCCGCAGTATTACCACAGTACCGGTCAACAAACTGGCCAAGGCAACCCGCCCGGAGAAACGGGCTCTGGATTATTTCAGTACCCATCCACAAACCGAAGAACTGTTTGAGCCGATCATCAAAGATGATCAGTTATTTTACCAATATTTTTCTCCCACCTATTTTCGCGCCTATTGCCACAGCTGTCATCCCAACACCGCGATTAAAGATGGCGACCTGAATGGCGTCCTCAGCATCACCCTGTCAGCCGAGCATCTGCGCGTCCAAACGCTGCAGCGCCACAACTTGGCTCTTATTATCCTCGTAATCAGTCTGGCGTTGTGTGGGTTCGGCACCATGTGGCTGTTTCGTCGGCTGATTGATCGCAAACTTGACAAACTGCGCATCATTTCACAACACGCGGGTTCCGGGAACTATGATGCAACCGTCAACGTCACCGGCAATGATGAGCTGGATAATCTGATCGTCTCCATGAATCAGATGTCGACGGACATTGCCGAACGTGAGGCGGAGATTCTCAAAGCTCATGAATTCTCCTCGGCGATTCTCAGCAACATCAGCGATGCCGTGTCGGTGATCGATTGTGAAACCATGAAAATTGTTGCCGCCAATCAAGCGTTTCTCGATATGCATAACGTCACCTACAGTGAAGCGATCGGCCATCTCTGCCATGAGGTGACCCGCTGTCAGAGCCTCGACGATGACTCTGTGCAAAGCTGTCCCGGCCTGATCGCCGCGACGACCAAGCAACCTTGTCGCAAGGAGCGCTATCGCACCACCGGCGATACCATCAGCTATTTTGACGTCTCCGCTTCACCGATTTGCGATGCGAATAACAAGCCGATTCAGGTGGTCCGTGTTGCGCGCAATATCACCGAAAACAAACAGCAGGAAGCTCAAATCCGCAAACTGGCTTATCATGACGCGCTGACCGGACTGCCAAATCGTACTCTGTTCTATGATCGTCTGTGTCAGGCGTTGCTCCAATGTGAACGGGAAAACAGTCACGGCGCCATCGCCTTTCTCGATCTGGATCTGTTTAAAAGCATTAACGACTCGTACGGTCATGCCGCCGGCGACATGCTGCTCAAAGTGATTGCCAAGCGACTGAGCGGTTGCGTGCGCGAATCCGATACCGTCGCCCGTATCGGCGGCGACGAGTTCCTCCTCATCCTGCGCGAACTTAAAGACCGCGACAGTGCCGTAGTCCTCATCGAACAGCTCATTGAATCGATTCGCAAGCCGATCACCCTTAACAATGAGATCATCCACACCTCCGCCAGTGTCGGCCTGTGTTTCTATCCGCAACACGGCACCACGGTAGATGATCTGCTCAAATGTGCTGATGGTGCCATGTATGAAGCCAAACGTTCCGGGCGGAACACTTATTTCATCAGCGATTAACCTGCCAACATCATCCCAATTTAACAAAAAACGCCATGGACTCTTGAGAATCCATGGCGTTTGGACAGACTGTTGCGTTGCGAGGGGTCAGCTTTGCGCCTTTATCGCCGCCACCAACTCCTTGAGAACCCGGTCCGCATCAGCATAAGGCACCTGGCAGGTTCCGACGGCCCGATGGCCGCCACCGCCGTATTTCAACATCAGTGAACCGACATCAACCAAAGAGGTGCGATTGAGCACACTGTAGCCAACGGAGATCGCGACAAACTCCTTACCACGTCCGTCAATCAGGCGAATGGAGATATTGGTCTCGGGAAACAGCGAATAAACGAGAAAGCGGTTGCCCGGAGGAAGATCGGTCAAGCCACGGGCATCGGTGATCGCCACCGGCCCATCAACGACGGTATGGGTGCTGAGAAACTCTTTACAGCGGGCGTCATTTTCAAAATAAAGTTTAACCCGCTCCTGAATATCGGAACCAGCCATAATCTCTTTGATGCTCTGGGTACGTAAGGCCTCCATCAGGTCTTTCATCAACTGCAGATTACTGATGGTGAAACTTTTATGATAGCCGAGGCCGGTCCGCGGATCACAAATGAAACCGAGCAACACCCAGCCGTTGGGATTGAGAATTTCCTCTTCACTCAGATCCGCGGAATCAACCCGGTCAACGTATTCGAGCATTTCATCGAACTTGCTCAAGCGCGGATCATTGTAATAATCGTAAATCACCCGTGCCGCACTGGGCGACTGTTCGCTGCGCCCTTCATATTGACCCGCCAGGGCCAGCCGCTCGCGTTCACTGGAATGGTGGTCGAACCACAAACCGCAGCCCGGAACATAAGGCACATTGGCTAGAACATCCTCCTTAGTCACAGCGATTTTGCCATCCTGTAAGTCTTTGGGATGAGCGTACTCCATATGATCGATCACCCCGAGCTCTTTGAGCAGAGCGGCACAGGCGATCCCGTCGAAATCGGACCGAGTCAACAGACGCATTAATAACCTCCATGGTGTGGGTTTATTCTATAGTCTACCTGAATCCGTGAAATCATCGTGGATAAAAGCGTGCACGTGCTTAAGCTGAATGAGGTTTGAAAAATCTGGCCTATAGGTTCGGCGGTGATTTTTCAAATCTCAGGTAGTTCAATGAGTTGTACAGTCTGCCGCTTATGACGTTACGAATTCAGGCACCTTAAGAATAAAATACCCGGCCGTTTTTGCAAGACGTTGCGGTCTGCCACACCGATCGTTTTAAATCACCCCGGATCAGAACAGCGGGCACTCGGCGCCCAGGCACTCCTGATTACGCACGTGCTGATCGCACGGCAGCCATTCCTCCGCTTTCAACGGAAGCGGCAGATACTCTTTGGACAGCTCCGCGGCTTTCTGCAACGACACCACACAGTCACGATTGCAGCAGCGAGCCGCTTTGAATTGCGCCAGCTCGGCCAGCACCTGTTGCACCACATTCTGCACCAGCTGGCGTTGATCCGCCTTGAGTGGATTGGCCTCAAGAATTAAACTGAACGCAATCCCCACGCCCACGGCGGCACCGCAGACACCACTATAGGCACAGCTGCCGCCGATCACCTGAGCGCCGCGACTCAGCCCCGCCTCCAACAACGATTCGCCCATCTTTCCGCCGATGTTGCGGTAACAGGTGAGGATCACCGCCGGCACCAGGGCGTGGTATTCCGGACCGTGCAGCGGCACCGCCGGATGCTGGCGCAACTGATGAAACAGTTTGAGCATGTCGGTTTCACGGCTGTGGCGGCACATGGTCTCGATCACCGCCAGGGCATCTTCACTGTGGCAGGCATCACACACATAGTGGCCCTGCTCACAACACACCGACGCCTCAAAATGACGCCCGCAATAACTGCATTGATAGCGCGTAAACACCACCTCATAGTTGAGGGGCGCCCCGCAGACCATGCAGCCGCTCTGCTGACGCGGTACCGGCACATCATCCACGGCATCCGCCGGGACTTCCGGACTGATGGCGCAATTGCAGCTCATACTAAAGGTCAGATTGGTGACGTGACCGGCCTCATCAAGCTGATAGAGCTGGGTTCCGGCACTGCGTGCCAGATGGACGGGAATGTCATCAACCTGTCCCGGCACCATGATCCGGCCATCGGGCAGGCGGATACTGGGAAACGGACCGGGATACATCACCCGCACCAGTGACTGATCCTGCTCCGGCTTGCGCGCGCTGAAGGTCAGGGAGAAAAACGCATGTTCCTGAACCCGGCGATAGGGCACCCGCTTATTGCACATCACCCCTTCAAACCCGCTCTCGTTGAGCAAGCCGACCAGATCCTTCTGGGTCAGGGCACCGGCAATGCATTCGCCGCGCAACACTTCATCATTGCGGATGGCGGCATCGGGTTCTTTTTCGCACACCACATCAGCCACCACCAGCCGTCCTCCCGGCTTTAACACGCGAAAGATTTCGCTGAACAACAGGCGTTTATCCGCTGACAGGTTCAGCACGCAGTTGGACAGAATCAGGTCAATACTGTCGGTATCCACCGGCAGTTGTTCCAGATAACCCTTACGAAAGTCGAGATTGTCATAACCGAGGTTTTCCGCAACACCTACCGCACCCTTGCGGGCCAGATCAAGCATGGGATCGAGCATATCGACGCCGATCACCTGTCCTTTACGACCGGTGAGACGCGCAGCGAGAAAGCACTCCACACCGCTGCCGCAACCGAGGTCGAGAATGGTTTCTCCCCCTTGAATTTCGGCATCGAGCACCGGGCTGCCGCAGCCGTAACCGCGAAAGCGGTAGGCCGGCGGGATATGGTCGATCATGGCCGGTTCGTAACAGACCGGATTGAGAATATCTTCGTTTTTGTCGCCGACGGCTTCGGCGTAAAAATCCTTGACGACACTGCGGCTGTCCTCATGGGTGAGCGACAGCAGGCAGTTGGAGTGGAGCAGCGCCACCTTGCCGTGGGCCCCACAACTTTCCAGCAGATCGCCCATTTTCAGACGTAATCCCGGCTCTTGCTGCTCGGGAAGGCGACCCGCGGCCTCGACAATCAGATCAAGAGCCATCTGTTCGTAGAGCGGTAAATAGGGGTCGTCGCCGACAAACGTCTCGCCATGAATGTAACTGTGGTCGATATCGCCGCCGCCGAGCAGATAGCGCCACGGGGAAGGCCAGTCGCGACAACTGCTGCGGCGAATCGCATCGAGCACGCTGCTGTTGTGCCAGGCCTGCTGCAAAGAGCCGGGCAACGGTGTTTTCAAGGACTCAACACCGACCAGCGCCGCGGACGGGTAGAGCTGGCCATCCGGGCCGATGGCCGCCGATTCCCAGCCGCTGCCGCTGCCGTCATGAATGGTTCCGGTAGGCGCAAAGATCTGGGTTTTCAAGGCATCGAGGTTGTCGATGCTGACGCCGCGCTGTTGCGCCCGTGCAGCAGCCTCGGTGAGATGATGATGAATGGTTTCAACCGACGGCACCTGCGCCGATTCACCACGGCCGCGGACGAAATACCACATGAAATGGACATTGCCGGCACCACAATCCGCCGCCAGATCCACCACAGCCGCCATGTCGGCAACGTTATCCTGTTCAACGCACATCGACAGCGTAAAGGGAAACCCATGCTCACGCAGCCAATTAAGCTGCCCCTGGAGGCGGTCAAACATGCCCTCGCCACGCAGATGGTCATGGCGTTCAGGTAAACCATCCACACTGATCTGCAGATGAAAACGGCTGCGATCCCAGTCGGCGTCGACCAGCTGGCGACTCAGGGTCATGCCGTTGGTCAGCACCGCCACATGGTGATTGGGGTTGCTGAGGATATGCCGGACAATCTCGGCGAAACCGGGATGCACAAACGGCTCACCGCCGGTCAGGGCAAAGACCCGACACCCCAGCTCCGAGGCTTCATCGACCCGGCGGACAATCTCCGCGGTTGCCAGTTCATCCCGGCTGTTGGGTCCGGACGTAAACAGGCAATGCCGGCACGTCAAGTTGCAGCGATTGGTAATATGCAGCCACAACTCACGCAGATGATCCGCGGCGAGCAAGGCACCGCGCCCCGGATAGAGGCCGACCTCGGCATCAGGCAGGCGGTTGAGAAAACGCTGAACGCGGGGCGTATCGACATCGAGATCGCCGGTGTGTAACTGCTGAAGTAAGGCATCACCGGCCCGGTTGGGAACAAACCAGGCCGGTTGATCGCCACGAAGATAAATCGGGCAGGAGCGGTGCTCAAACCTCTGCCATAAAGAACGGTCAAAACTCATAATAAATACAGGTGTCGGCCGAGGAATCCCCGGTCGGCCCTCCAGAAAAATAGGATAGCATTATAGGTATTATCGAATTTCGCGGAGGACTGTATCACCAATGGACCAAAAAACTCAAGTCCGGGATTGTGTTTGCTGAGCGAGGATTTCTTCATAAACGGCCAGCACGCCTTCAGGGCGATAGCTGCAACTACGCACCCGCTCACGACCGTCCGCGTCGGTCACCAGCCAGTCCAACACTTCGACTTTCTTACGCCAATGACGGCTGAGTTTGTCGCCCTGCAGCGCCTCAAGTCGTTGCCAGAGATCCTCCAGCGTCATCAGTTGGAAGGTCTCAATTGCAGAAATGTTTGCCAGGCGCCGGCGCAAAAAATAGTCGAGCAGTTCCACCTGGTCTGAATTCTGCCCGGGCTCGCTCCAGGCAATAAAATCATGTTCCGGTTGCCGCTGTTGATCGATCCGGTCTTGAAGCTGTTGCGCAGTCATGTATTCCTCCATCATTGAATTGTATACAAAAAGTCATCTGAAAAGCATCCGGGCATTGACATGCCACGGAAATCCTCATAGTCTCAGAAACACGTCATTTTACGAAAGGATTTAATTCATGTTTGTGGCAAAAAAAGGCGATACCATCAAAGTTCATTATACCGGCACCCTGAGTGACGGGACCGTTTTCGACACCTCGACGGATAAAGATCCGTTGTCATTTATTATCGGCAAACAGGAAGTGATTGAAGGCTTCGACGACGCCGTGGTCGGCATGGTGCGCGGCGAAACAAAAACCGTTATTATTCCAGCGGAAAAAGCCTATGGTCCGACAAAGAAATCCCTGATCGAAACCATTGAGCGCAGGAACCTGCCGGACAACATCAATTATCAGATCGGAAGTCAGATCGAGGTGACCAATAAAGACGGTTCTCTGTTTTATGTGATGGTGGCCGCAGCCAATGATGAACAAGTGACCCTTGACGCCAATCATCCGCTGGCCGGCAAAGAACTGACCTTTGAAATTCACGTTGAGGAAATCACCCCGAAAAAAGCCGTTGAGAACAATCCGCTCGACGAGATTCTTGGCCGCCCGGACATCCTCAAATAACACCGGACTCATTGCAAAGCACTGCGTGTCAGCGCCCAGATGGCGTTATTTGAGGTTTTTTGAACAGCAGCAGTTGCGCCCCTGTTTTTTAGCCTGATACAGACAACGGTCCGCCGCGGCAATCATGCCGTTGGCCGTCAGCATACTGGCGTGTTCCGGATCACAGCCGGACACGCCGAAGCTGGCCGTCAGACGGATACTCTGCGGATCACAGACGATCTCCTGTTCGGCAATGTTCCGCCGCATCCGTTCCGCCACGACCAGCGCCCCTTCCAGACTGGTTTCCGGAAGGATAATCACGAATTCTTCCCCGCCATAACGTGCCAGCCAGTCAACGCCCTGGCGCAGGGATTGCGCCAATCCCTGGGCGACACTCTTGATCACCCGGTCGCCGGTCTGATGGCCGTAGTGGTCGTTGATCAGCTTGAAATGATCAATATCACACATGATCAGCGCCAGGCTTTGTTGATAGCGTTGCGCACGGCGAATCGCACCGGGAAACGTCTCGTTGAAATAACCGCGGTTGAAGGTGCCGGTGAGGGAATCACGTACCGCCAGTTCGGCAATTTCGGCATTGCGTTTCTTGATGGTGTCGAGGGCGTCGTTGAGCTGCTCGTTCATCCGTTCCAGCTCGCGCTTCTGTTGCAATGCCCCTTCGTAGGTGGACAGCAGCAAGTCAAGGATTTGTGAGCGCTCCGAGTTGATCACATGCTTTTTGCCGGCAAAGTAGATCTCGACCCCATCATCACTGCGTTGCCGGCTGCGGATTTTCTGATTGAGCAGAATATTGTGCACCTGAGAAACCAGCAGGCTGCAGTCAAACGGTTTGGTGACAAAGTGATCGGCACCACATTCCAGACCACGAACGATATCTTCCGGCTCGGAAAGGCGGGTCAACAGCACCACCGGGACATGACGGGTCTCTTCATGACCTTTGATCTGGCGGCACAGCTCAAACCCGTCCATATCGGGCATTACCACATCACTGATAATCAGTGACGGACGATAGTTCTCCAACCACATCAGGGCGCGCGAGGCGCCATCGGCACAGGCTACACTCAGTCCCTCATCCTCGAACAGTTGCTCCAGTTTCAACGCCTGGGTATAACTGTCTTCAACGACCAGGATATCGACATTTCTAGCCTGTAATAAACTCATAACCCAACCTTTGACGTAAAAAACTCATGTCGCCCATGAAGGGACGACGAAAACCTCACGATGTTCCGCTTAACGACAACACAGGCGAATCAACTGCTGGCCGATTCGCTCCGGAGACAACTTATAGTTGCCGGCCCCCAAACGTTCCGCCTCCCCCGGCATGCCGTACACGACGCAGCTGTCTTTATTCTGAATCATGGTGATCGCGCCCTGTTGCTGCAGAGTCAGTAACTCCGCCGCACCGTCACGCCCCATGCCGGTCATCAGGACACCGATCACATCACCACCGTAAGCACGGGCCGCGGACTGAAACAGATAGGAGACGGCCGGGCGCACACTGTGCATCATCGGGCCCTCCTTGAGAACAATCCGTCCTGCGGAGGTTACGCCCATGTGCAGATCATCCGGAGCGAAATAGACCACGCCCGGTTCGATGCCCTGACCATTCTCCGCCACGCACAGTCTCAGAGCACAGTCGTTTTGCAGCCACTGTACCATTCCCGGAACAAAACCGGGGGAAATATGCTGAACCACCAGAATCGGTAACGGAAAACCGGCCGGCAACTGACGCAACATATTCTGTAACGCCACCGGGCCACCGGTAGAAGCCCCAACCACCACCAGTTGATAGCGGCAGGAAATTTTTTCCTCCGTCGGATTGACCGCCGTTTCCGTAGAAGGTTCCGGGGACGGCACCACCTCCAATCCGGCGACCTGACGCAGAATGCGCAATAATTTATTCCGGTCTTCCACCGCGGCCTTACTATTGGGACCGCTGGGTTTAGGGACCGCGGCCACGGCACCGGCTTCGAGAATACGAAAGGTTTCCTGAGACGCTCTGCCGTTGACCAAGCTGCTGACAATCACCACCGGCGTCGGACAACGTGCCATAATCTGTCGGGTGGCACTACAGCCGTCAAGAATCGGCATATGGATATCCATGGCCACCACATCAGGCTGCAAACGGCAGGTCAGTTCTACGGCCTGTTCACCGTTTTCCGCCACGGCCACCACTTCCATATCCTCGGCGGATTCAACGATAAACTTGAGGTAGGTCCGTGACGAGGCGGAATCTTCGGCAATCAGCACCCGGATCATAACGTAACCTGGCGAATGCAGTTACGCCCCGCCTCCTTGGCCTCATAAAGGGCTTCATCCGCTGCCGTCATCAGCTGTTCAACACTGAGCAGATGGGTCAGGGTCTCGGGCAGATAGCTGACCACGCCAAAGCTGGCGGTCAGGGTAATGGTTTGATCTTCCCAGGGGATGGACAAGGCTTCAATGGCCTGGCGCATCCGTTCCGCGACAGCCCACGCCCCTTCACGGCCGGTATCGGACAAAACGACGACAAACTCCTCGCCACCGTAACGCACCAGCAGATCAAGGCCCTGACGCACCTGCAGCTTCAGGCAGGCGGCAAATTCCTGTAACACCCGGTCGCCGGCCAGATGGCCAAAAGTATCATTGACCTTTTTAAAATGATCGACATCACAGATCATACAGGAAACCGGCTGGCGCGAGCGCACGGAACGGGCGACAAATGACGGACACTGGGTATTGAAATAACTGCGATTGTGGACTTCGGTCAGGGCATCGGTCACCGACAGATGAAGCACTTCTTCATTACGTTTTTTCAGGGAACGCTCCAGATCAATGACCCTCTTGGCCGTATTGAGGCGTGCCACCAACTCCAGTTCGGAAACCGGTTTGGTCAGATAATCATCGGCACCGGCCTGTAAACCGGCGACAATATCATCGGGATCATCTTTGGATGTGACCAGGAAGATGAACACATACCCGGCAAACTTGCGACTGCGAATGGCCTGACACAGTTCCACACCATCCATCTCCGGCATCACCCAATCGGTGATGATGATCGGAAAGTATTCCTGTTTGAGGCGGTCAAGGGCTTCACGGCCATTGCTGACCACGACCGCATCAAAGCCGTGCGCTTCCAGCATGAACTGAAAACGCAACGCCTGGGTACGGCTGTCCTCAACCAATAACACTTTGAACTGTTGCGCCATGTGTTCCTCGTTGTCCGTTTGGCGATACGGCGGGCGGTTGTTTAAGGCACAAAATCGCCGAACGGGCTCATCCTCTTTTAGATCAATCGTTTTATTGTATCAAGCAGATTGCTTTGATCAAAGCTTCGTTTGACGATATAGGCATTGGCGCCGGCAACAATGCCTTTCTCTTTATCCTCTGCCGATTCGAGACTGGTCACCAGAACCACTGGAACCTCCTGGACACTCTCCGTTGCCCGAATCCGTGCAGTAAGGCCGAAACCGTCAAGCTGCGGCATCTCCACGTCACTGACGACTAAATCGAACGCCCCGGCCACCAACTTGGCGAAGGCATCTTCACCGTCAATGGCCGTGGTCACCACATAGCCCGCGGCTTCGAGAATATTTTTGATCAACATGCGTGACGTAATAGAGTCATCCACCGCGAGAATCCGCCGCGGGGCCTGTTGGTCCGTGCCGTCGTTACGAATCCGCCCGGCACTTTCCATGGGCGCCGTCAGCAGATCACGGGCATCAAGCACCGGCACCACCCGGCCGTCGCCCAATATGGACGCCCCGGAAAAATAGCGCACATGACGCAACTGATCACCCAGTTCTTTGACCAGCAGTTCATATTCACCATCGACTTCATCGACCACAAAGCCGATGCGCTGCTCACTGTCGTGCACCACAACCACGTGGATCTGATCGGTCTGGGTGATGGGCCGGTCGGTAATCGCCAGCAGCCCACCGAGGTTGACCAGCGCCAGATTCTCATCATCAAACCGGATCACTTCACGGTTCTCCACCGTACGGATGGTCTGCCGGGAGACCTTCAACACCCGTTCCACCATGACGGTCGGCACGATCAGTTCGACACCGCGTGACTGAATAAGAATGCCCTTGAACACCGCTAGGCTCACCGGAATATGCAATTTGAAGCAGGTTCCTTCACCGCGTCGCGTCTCAACATGCAGGTGGCCGCCAAGATCCTCGACCTTCTCTTTGACAATGGCCATGCCCAGTCCACGCCCGGAAATCTCGGTGATCATGGAACTGGTCGATAAGCCGGAGTTAAAAATCAGCCATGTCGCCTCTTCGTCACTCATCTCCGCGGCGGCCTGTTCGGTGAGCAGCTGTTTTTCAACGGCCCGGGCTCGCACCCGGTCAAGATCGATACCGGCGCCATCATCACAGATGCGCACCTCGACGCGGCCGCCCTGAGTCCGCGTCAGAGAGATCCGCAACCGCGCCTTGGTCTCTTTGCCGGCAGCCAGACGGGTTTGGGGCAGCTCAATGCCGTGATCAATGGCGTTACGAATCAGGTGCGTCAACGGTGATGAAATCATCTCGAGAATCCGCTTATCAATTTCGGTCTCATCGCCCTCCACCAGCAGATCGACCTCCTTGCCCTGCGTGCGGGCCACTTCACGTACGGTACGGGGAAAGCTGGCCGACAGGTTGGCAAACGGCACCATGATAATCTCTTTAACCTCTTCGAGCAGTTCATCGATCAAGGTGGAGGTGGTCGCTTTATCCTGCAGCAGACGTTGCTGGTGTCGGCCAACCTGGGTTTCCAGGCGTTGCAACGCGTTTTGCGTGCGCTCGATATAGCCGAGCAGACTGTCCAGAGCCCGTTGTGCCTCTTCGCAATGCAGATCATCAGAACGGCTGTGTAAACGACGCAGCTGGGGGGCAATCTGGTTCCAGTCCTTGTGCCAATGCTCAAACACCTCGGCCATGGCCAGACTTTCATGATGGCGTTCCGACACGGTCAGCTTCAGGGTGATGAGACTTTCCGCCTTCTGCATGACGCTGTCGAGATGATGGGTGGAAACCCGTAACGTTCCCTCTTTGGCCGTCACAGGGGCGGAAGCGGAAGGTTTCTCCGCTGTTTCTGTGCGTGACGGGGGGACGGTCTGAGTCGCGCGATCGTTGTCGGCCGCTCCAGTCTCCGGATCGGCAGCAGCCACAGCCGACGGCATCTCCATACCGGGCGGTGGCTCAACGGGCTTTTTAACCATGCCGCAGGGCTCACACAGCGTCTGCAACTGCTCAATCAGCGGTGCCACCTGTTCGCGGTAACCGGCTTCCTGAGTGGTGGAAAAATGGTCAAGAAACGCTTCCATCACCCGCACACAATTGTGCAACAGGTCAAAGTCGTCGGTCTGTAATGAGCACTGCCCTTTTTTGACCTGCGACAGCACACTTTCCAGCGTCTGGCACAACGACTCGATATCCCCCAACGACACGGAACGGGCCGCCCCTTTCAGGCTGTGCGCTTCACGAAACGCCACCTCAAGGGGCTCACAGTCCGCCATGCCCTCTTCCACCCGTTCCAGTTGGACCAGGCAGGACGACAGGCTGGTCAGCCGTTCCAGGGCCTCCTCCTTGAAGGCCTCGCGGAGCATTGTCAGCAGTTGCTGCTCATCCATCGTTCATTCCCGTTACAGGGTAAACCGCTCGGAAAGCTGCTTGAGGTTATTAGCCAAGGTTTCCAGACGCTGGGTGGCGTCTTCCAACTGGCGGGCACTGTCCATATTCTGTTGTCCGGCATCCTTGATGGTCAACATCGCCTGGGCCACCTGTTCCACCCCGGCCAGCTGCTGTTGGCTTGAGGAGGCGATCTGCATGGCAAATTCCGCCGAAGTATTGATGTTTCCGGTCATGACCTGGAAGGTTTCTTCGGTCTGCGTCATCAGATCAACCCCGGCCTGCACTGCTTTGGTGCCCCGTTCAGTGGCCATGACCGCAGAGCCGGTGGCTTTTTGAATGTCACTGAGAATACGCTTGATCTGTTCGGTGGCCTGTTTCGACTGAGCGGCGAGGGATTTCACCTCCTGGGCCACCACGGTAAAGCCCTTGCCGTGTTCACCGGCCTTGGCCGCTTCAATGGACGCATTAACCGACAGCAGATTCGACTGATCCGCCAGATCGGTCACGGTATCGACGATTTCTCCGACATTTTGACTCTGTTCACTGAGCGAAACGATGCTCTCGGCAATATAATCCATCTCTTCCTTGATCACGCTCATCCCGGTAGCGGTCTTCTGCGTGGCTTCACTGCCCTGTTCCGAATAACGGCTGGCCTCTTCCGAGGTGGTCGCCACGTCCTGAGCACGGTCACTGGACACCTGGGAGGTCTGACGCACTTCATCCACCGTGGCGGTAACTTCGGCCATGGAGCTGGAGGTTTCCGCGGCACTGGCAGCCAGCAGTGACGAGGTGGTGGACAGCTGACTGACGGACGCCGCCAGTGTTGAGGTCCCGGTCACCAGTTCACCGATAATATCGCGCAGATTGGTGATCATCATCTTCAACGCCAGTCCCAGTTCATCGTGATCACTGCGTTCGATAATCTCAACGCTCAGATCGCCTTCGGAAATGTGCCGTGCCGAGACAGTGATGGCTTTGAGGCTGTCGACCATCTCACGCATAGCCAGACCGACCTTGTCGCGGTCCGAAGCGATTTCCACATCGACATTGAGGTCGCCCTCGGCAATCCGGGCGATCTGCTCATTGCGCTGGCGGAAGCTGCGCAGCATGCGGGCAAACGCCTTCTGCATCCGTCCCAATTCATCCTGGCAGGTCACATGGGCATCGGCCTGTTCCAGATCCCCCTCAGCCAGATGCTCAAAATTAACCAGCATGCGACGCACCGGCGCGACAATCTTGCCGGCAGCCCACCAGCCAAACCAACAGGCCAGCAGAGCGACAGGAAAACTCACCAACAGCGTATGCAGGCGCAGCACCGACACCGGCGCCAGGGCTTCGTCCTGTTCGATTTCACTGACGACCACCCATTCAAAACCATAGCCACGCTCGTTAAAACCAACATCATCATAGGCGCCGAGCACTTTCTTTCCGGCATAATTGGTCTCAAACCCCAAACTCGCCTGATCATGAATGGCCTGTTCAATGGCCGGTGTCGCCACCTGTTGCTTCAACACCTGGCCGGGTGCAAAGCGCAATTCAGAGCGCAGCATGGTATCGCTGCCCACGACATAACTTTCGCCGGTTTCACCAAACTGACCATGGTTTTCGACAATTTCGTTGATGGCATCAATACTTATTTTGACGGCGATCACTGCCATGGGTTGGCCCTGAGCGTCGATCACCGGTACGGCGGCAAAAGCAATCGGCATCCCGCTCGGCTCATAATCGACAAAGTCAAGCACCACCTGCGTCGCACCGTTCATCACCTGTTTCCAGACGGTTGCCAGAGCACTGTTGCTTAACGAGCCATTGCTGAGATTAGCGCCGAAATCGCTCTCCTGTTCGACGCTGTACATCACATGGCCGTGCTCGCCGCAAATCAACAACAGATCGTGGTATTCATAATTGATCAGAAAGTCGCGCAGAAAAGGATCGATTTTTTTATAGAGATCCCGGTACGTGGAGGAGGTGACATCAAAGGGGGCATTGCCCTTCTGTCCGGTGCGTTGATGATAGGTCTCGAGTCGCTCCAGCGCTGTGGCGACATTTTGCGACCGGGCTAGAACCTCAAGATCGGTAAACAGATTGTCAAAATATTCCAGCAACCGTTCCCGGTTGACCTCATTGACCATCTGAACCTTCTCCAACGCCTCTTCGTCAAGGGCATCGCGCGTTGCGGTAAAGCTGAGAAATTCGACAATACCGATGGGTATCAGTGCCACAAGAAGAAACTGAAGCACCAGACGTTTTTTCAGGCTCGTACGCAAAAAATTCATGAATCCCTCCACCAGATTCAACAAGTCTCACTCCGGTCAGACGGTTGCCGCCATCCGGCCGGTCGGGTTTTATGCTTGATCGACAACGAGTCGTTCATCAGACAGCATTCTCGCCACATCGAGAACAATGGTCTGATCCGGCGACACCCCTTTAAGGTAGCGCTCGCGAACGCCCGTCAAGGTCGGCAATCCTGTTTGCAGGCGGTGCTCCTCCAGTTCCCGAACACCGAGAACCTCTTCAGCCAGAACGGCCATCTGCATGTTGCGGTCACGTAAAATAATCAATTTCTGGCGACTGTCGTTTTTCGGCGTCGGCAGCTCGAAGAAACGACGCAAATCGACTACGGACAGAATCTGGCCGGAAAAATGAGTGATCCCGGCGACAAAAGCCGGCGCTCCGGGCAAGGCAACCAGAGCCGACACCGGCACCACCTTTCGAACCTGCACCAGCTCAAAAGCATACACTTCCTCAGCCAGACGAAATTCGACCACCGACAGCAACCGGCCCGACTCGACCTTGTCGTCCGGACGCGCCAATTGCTCAGCCCGCTGTTTCAGAATAATGTGTTCACGCGAGTCGGCCATTGCTCTTCTCACATCATACTCAGTTCTTTAATGACAGACGCAAATGCGCTGCGGTCATGCCACCGGAGTCGGCAACCAGATCATCATCCGCCAGCCGATCCAGGAGCAGGTGGACGCGCGCAAACGATTTTTCCTGCTGAGTCACGTCACCACATTGGCCCTGCAGCATCCCCATGGTCAATTGCGCCATAATATAATTGTCATCCAGATAGAGTGCTCGTTCGAGACTCTGTCGGGCCTGGTCATAATCCTGCCCTTCCAAGGCAATAACACCGCCGAGATAATGCGCTGACGGGTTCATCTGGTCCAGGCGTAATGCCTGCGACAAATGTTCCTGTGCCTGATCGACATGGCCGATATTGGCATGACACTTTGCCAGCAGCAGATTGACGCGAGCCTGGCCAAGCCGATCCTCTTGGCTATCAGCCAACAGCTCCTCCAGCTGCGCCATCGCCTGGCGATATTCACCTTGCTCAACCAGATCCGTGCAGAGCTCCAGCGATAATGGCGTGTCAACACGGGCTTCGGCTTCACGCTTTGGTCTGGCTTGAGGTTTTGCGACTTGAGCAGGGGCCGCCGGCGGTAACGATTTTTTATGCACCGCCACACGTTCCGGTAACACCGGGTGCCGAGCAGGCCGCGGCAGCTCCCCCACCCCTTTTCGATGTAACACCATGCCATTGATGTGCACCGAATGTAAACCGTCCACCGCGACCAGGCCCGCTTCACTCGGACTCACCACCAGCCAACCGCCGTCATCGAGCATCCGGCCCAGCTCAGCCAGAATCTGCTCCCGCAGCTCACGTGAAAAATACATCAGCACATTCCGACACAAAATGATGTCGCAACGGCAACGTGCATCCTCGCAGATACGAAACGGCGGTGCGGCCAGATTCAGATAGCTGAAATCCACCCGACGGCGGATCTCATCCTTGAGCTGCCAGTGATGATCATCAACCGCGTCAAAATAACGCTGCTGCATCGGCTCAGACAGACCACGAAACGACCAGCGCGAATAGATCCCTTTGCGCGCCCGACGCAACGACTTGACGTTGACATCTGTGGCCACCAGCTTGACGGACCAATCGTTGTTGATCAGACCATAATAGTCCAGCAGCATCGCCACGGAATAGGGTTCTTCGCCGGTACTGCATCCCGCGCTCCACACGCGCAATGTCTTGGTTTCTCTGCCATGACGTACCCGCTGGGGAATCAGCACTTCCCGTAAGGCGGTAAACAAGCCAGGATCGCGAAAAAAGTAGGTCTCGCCAATGGTCAGGCTGGTCACCAGCGGTTCCAGATCCTTATCACTGTGCGATGCCGTCAGCACCCAGTCAACATAGGCCTGCGGATCACTAAAACCCGACTCATCACTGGCGCGGACAAGGGCACGCAGCAAATCATTATGGCGCTCCGGAGGGAAAAACATGCCGAACCGTTTGTGCACAAATGCACTCAGTTCCTGACATTTTTCCGGTGAAAGCACCTGTGCCGCATCCATTCATCCGCCCCGTTAATGGTCCGTTGTCGGCTTCGCCGCACCACTCTCGGCCTTGTGATCTTCGAGCAATTCGTGATCAAAGTACAAAAAGGTTTCGGCATCACACAGCTGCAACTTTTTATCGTTATGCCAGAGAATCGCCGTCACATAACTGTCCATCTCCGGAAAAATCTCAGCCGCCTGCTTCAACTGGGCGTCGGACACTTCGATCACCGATTCCACCTCGTCCGCGAGAAAAGCGACAATCTGCGTACCACGATGCGACAAAATGATTCTCTGATCCACCCCAACGGGTCGGGACGGTTTGTGAAGACGAAAACGCACATCCAACACCGGATAGGCCGTACCTTTATAATCGATTAACCCCAGCAGGCCGCTGGCCGCCTCAGGCAGTCCGATCAGCGCCACGGAACGCACCACCGTCTCCACCAGCTCCAGGGGCAGGGCATACCAGGTTTCTTCAATCCGAAAGGGGAAATATTTTCTCATAATACAGTTATCGTCAATTAAAATAGAAACTTCAAGCAAATAAACGCTAACTATAACGGGATTTAGACGACTGTACAGCATAAAAAAAGAGGCTGTGAAAATGATTTCACAGCCTCTTGGAGTTTGTTGGCTCCCCGAGCAAGACTCGAACTTGCGACAGGGTGATTAACAGTCACCTGCTCTACCAACTGAGCTATCGGGGATCAGTCTTTACGACGACGGGGAATATACTGTTTCCCCCCTAACCTTGTCAACAGTTTTTTAACGTTTTTATCGTCCACCTTTTTTCAGGTCGAGAAGCACAAGTTTAGCAATGGCTTTAAGGGTTTCGAACACTCCGACACCACTCATGGCACAGGCTTTAAACTCAGGCACTTTCGTCGGGTTGATAAAGCGCTGCAACTCATCCATCGGGCTGAGATTGGGCAGGTCCTGTTTGTTGTATTGCACCACATACGGCAACTTGTCGAGATCGTAGCCCTGCTCTTCGAGATTCTCGCGCAGGTTTTCCAGACTCTCGATATTGGCATCCATCCGTGCCTCCTGAGAGTCGGCAACAAACACCACGCCGTCAACTCCTTTGAGGATCAATTTCCGCGAGGCATCGTAAAACACCTGACCGGGAACGGTGTACAGATGAAAGCGGGTTTTGAAACCGCGCACCTCTCCCAAAGCCAGGGGCAGGAAGTCAAAGAACAGCGTCCTCTCCGATTCCGTCGCCAACGAGATCATCTTGCCTTTGGAGTCCGGTGCTGTTTTTTGGTAGACGTGCTGCAAGTTGGTTGTTTTACCGCACAAACCGGGACCGTAATAAACAATTTTGCAGTTAATCTCACGCGAGGCGTAGTTGATAAAAGACATGGTAGAAATCCTTAGCTGAACAGATTGTCGATATCATCGTCGGTTATCTCCGCGAACGGATTGGTTCGCTCCCGACCACTCGCCTGGTCACTGCTTTTTGAGCTGATGTCGTCAAACAACGCTTCAAGGGCCATACTGGCCTTTTTGACCCGAAGCCGTACCAGCCCCAGAGAACTGCGTTCATCAAAAATAATTACCAGGATGACGCGCCCGCCGACAATGGAGATATGGATATTGTCTTTCTCCCCTTCGTGAAACTGGATGGCAAATTCTTTTTCTCCGACCAGCTTGGCCAAACCTCCGGTAGCGGCAATATTCCCTGCGGTCAACGATGCCAGACTGGTCGTGTCCATGCCGCTGACATCGCCGGACGTCGCGATCATCTGACCGTTTTTATCCACCAGATAGATGGATTTTGCGTTGGACGCTTTTAGAAGATTATCAAGTATTTCTTTTACTTTGACGACTTCGTCATCGTAAAGAACAAAGGTAGCCTGAGAGCCAAACATGCGCAGTCTCCCCAAAGGTCATGGTTTGTCGGCTTATGCCAGAGGTTTAAAAAACCCAGACATTCGTTATAGCATCTCGTCTATCTGCCGCGCAACATCATTAAGGCGGGCTGAACAAAACATTAACTCAATGCGAACGTCTTTATCGCCAATCGAGTAGGGTGAGGTGAGATGGTCAATTCTCACCTCATCCCTCTCACAGAACCGTGCGTACGGGCCTCGTACACGGCTCCTGTTCATTCTTCTCTCTAATAGCTCTGAGGCAGATAGCCCGTCTCTACTCTGCTTAGATCAAAAAGTCCCTGCTTTGCAAACCAGATGTTCGGCATTGCATAGTTGGCCAGGTTGCTGGCGGCATTGCGCCATGAGTTCATTTTGATGGCCTTGAACTCGCCCTGATAGCCTAGCTGCCGGAGTCTGCGGTGGAGCCGTTGCGGCTTTTTCCACAGTGTCAGCTGCTTGGCTCGCAGGCGTCGGCGAATCCACCGGGACAGTTTTCTGAACTGCTCGCGGCAGTTGGCTACCCGGAAGTAGTTGGTGAATCCACGCAGTACCGGGTTCAGGTCGTGGATGACCTTGGCCAGATTGACTGGTGTATTGCGCCGGGTGATCCGCTTCACCTTGGCTTTGAACTGTCGAACCTTCTCGCTCTGTATGCGTGTGTACCGGCTCGTGATGATGACTCCGAGATAGGGTACGCCTTCGCTGCTGTGAACAATCCGGCTCTTGCGTTCGTTGACCCTCAGGTGAAGGGTTTCTTCCAGATAGTTTCTTGCCACGTTGAAGGCGTTTTCCGCCCCGCTTCTTGATCCACACAGGATCAGGATATCGTCCGCGTAGCGGACGATTCGATGCCCTCGGTTTTTCATGTGCTGGTCGAAGGCGTCGAGGTAGACGTTGGCGATTAGCGGACTGATCACCCCGCCTTGGGGGCTCCCTTGTTCGCTTGCTTGCCAGCCGTCTTGCGTCATGTTCCCGCTTTGCAGAAACAGCCGAATTAATCCCAGTATGCTTCCATCGGTCACCCGGCGACGAATGCTCTGGATGATCTGGTCATGGTCTAGGGTGTCGAAGCATTTCGACAGGTCCATGTCCACCACCCAGCGCCGTTGGTAGCGCCTGATAAACAGGCTGGCTTTGGCGATCGCCTGATGGGCACTGCGGCCCGGACGATAACCGTAGCTGGACGGATGAAAGTCAGGATCAAAGATCGGCTGCAAGATGTCCAGCAGTGCCTGCTGGACGACACGGTCACGAACCGTCGGGATTCCGAGCCGGCGGACGCCGCCGTCAGGCTTGGGGATTTCTACCCGCCTCACTGGCTTTGGTCGATAGCTCTTGTCCTTGAGTTCGCCCACAAGGGCGGCGATTTCTTCCGGCAGGTGGTCGGCAAAGTCCTCTACGCTCTGGCCGTCGATTCCGGCCTTGCCTTTGTTGGACCTGATTTTCGCGTATGCCCGAAGTAGTCTCTGTTCGTGTAACAGCCGGTCGTAGAGACTGTAGTAAATTTTCGCCATCTCTTGTGCTTCCTGCGTTTTCCTTCCTCGACGGTGAGCGCGTTTTGCCTGCCCTTCCTGGCCCGAGTGCCGACCTTTTCTATCCCGATGGGCAATATGGCTGCGGCATGGTTCGGGTTGCTTGGACGTGGACGGTTCGTTGCGGCAGTCTGCTTTCCCCTCAACCGCATGCAACGTACCTCGCCTCGTCAGGCGACTTCGTGTCCGGCCCTACGCCTTGCCGTCGTTTCCGGAAACTTTCGAATGAACTTCATCCCTTCGCGTTCTGATGAGGCTTTTGGCGCTCACCAGCCCCTGACGACTGAGCGACAGGTCATCCCGGTTTTATCCTCCAGTCTGTTACCAGCTTTCTCAGGCCGGGACTTCTTCACTACTACGGATTCATCTGCCACCTCGCACCGCGTCGAAAGACCTTGAGTCTCCTCTTGTGCCTTTCTTACCCGACGCCTTGACCGACAGCTTCGGGACAATACGAGGCTTCCCCAGTTACCTTCCGGCTCCCGGTAAACTACCCCATCCTCAATCACGCTACGGGGTACGATCAGGTATCGGGCTTCGCGTTATTTAGCACGCTTACCCCCCCCCGTAGCGCCGAATCAGGTTCGCTTGCGCTATGTGCAGTTTACTTCCTATCGCTTCCTTCAGACCCTGCCGTTGCCAGAAACGCCCTTGCGATTCGGATTGTCTTCCCCCTGATCGGGGCGACGCCTGTTTCTTTCAACAGGCCGGGTTTGCCAGCTCCGCTGGGCAAACTAAAAAAAGCTCCCGAAGAATCCTTCGGGAGCTTTTTAATGTCACAGTCAGGACCGGCTTACTTGCCGCAATCCGGATCCATGTCGGCCAGTTTCTTATACAGATCGAAACGGGCTGAGGTTTCCTTGGTGGCCTGAGTCATCAGACGCTCAGCCACTTCCGGTTGAGCTTTCTTGAGGACGCGGAAACGGTTTTCACCGTAGGCATAATCCTCAAAGGTGATGCTCGGATCCTTGCTGTCGAGTTGCAGCGGGTTCTTACCTTGCTCGGACAGACGGGGATCGTAGCGGAACAACGGCCAGTGACCGGAGTTAACCGCTTTTTTACACTCGTCAACGGCGGTGGTCATGTTGATGCCGTGGGCGATGCAGTGGCTGTACGCCAGGATGATGGACGGACCATCATAGGCTTCGGCCTCGAGGAACGCCTTGACGCACTGCGCCGGATTGGCCATGGACACCTTGGCGACATAGATGTTGCCGTAGGTCATGCTGATCATGCCGAGGTCTTTTTTGCCCATGCGCTTACCACCGGCGGCGAATTGAGCGACGGCGCCGAGCGGAGTGGCCTTGGACGCCTGGCCACCGGTGTTGGAGTAGACCTCGGTGTCGAGAACCAGGACGTTGACGTTTTCGCCGGAGGCGAGAACGTGATCGAGACCGCCGTAACCGATGTCATAGGCCCAGCCGTCACCACCGACGATCCACACGGATTTCTCAACCAGGTAGTCGGCGACGGACAGCAACTGCTTGGAGTGGTTGTCCGGGCATTTTTCCAGACCGGCCTTCAACGTCGCCACGCGGGCACGTTGCGCTTCAATGCCTTCCTGTGTGCTTTGGTCGGCACCCTGGATCTCTTTAATCAGGTCGGCATATTCGCTGCCGGCCTTGCACAGTTGCTCTGATGCGCCGGCGAGCAGCTCCTGAGCGTACTCTTTGAACTTGTCCACGGACAGACGCATGCCGTAACCGAACTCGGCGTTATCCTCGAACAGGGAGTTACTCCATGCCGGACCCAGGCCGTCCTTACGGGTGGTCCAAGGCGTGGTGGGCAGGTTACCACCGTAGATGGAGGAACAACCGGTGGCGTTGGCAATCAGGGCACGGTCGCCGAACAGCTGGGAGAGCAGCTTGACGAACGGCGTCTCGCCACAACCGGCACAGGCCCCGGAGAACTCAAAGGTCGGCGGCAGGAACTGGCTGCCTTTGAGGGTCTGACGCTTGAACAGTTTCTCATCGGTGTCGGGCAGATCAAGGAAGAACTCCCAGTTGGCGGCTTCGGCTTCACGCAACGGCGCCTGGAAGGTCATGTTGATGGCTTTCTTGCCGTCCTCTTCTTTGCTCTTGGCCGGGCAGTTGTGAACACAGGCGCCACAACCGGTGCAGTCCTCAGGAGCGACCTGCAGGGTGAACTTCATGCCGGCCATCTCTTTGCCTTTGGCGTCAACGGACTTGAACGTCGCCGGAGCACCGTCAAGCTCAGCCGCATCGTAGGCCTTCATACGGATGGCGGCATGGGGGCAGACGAAGGAACAGATACCACATTGAATACACAGGTCCTGCTCCCAGACCGGAATGTTTACGGCGATGTTGCGCTTCTCGTACTTGGCGGTGCCGGTCGGGAAGGTACCATCGCTCGGCATGGCGGAGATGGGTAGATCCTGGCCTTTGCCTTCGATGATGGCGGCGGTGGTGTTCTTGACGAACGCCGGAGCCTCACCCTCGATGGCACCATGAATGCGCAGACCACTGTCAACAGCGCCCGGGGTTACCTCATGAATCTCTTCCAGGGCGCGATCAACCGCTGCCTGGTTCATGGCGACCACTTTTTCACCCGCTTTGCCGTAGGACTTGACGATGGCGTCCTTGATTTCAGCAACGGCGGTTTCCAGCGGAATAATGCCGGAGATCTTGAAGAAGGCGGTCTGCATGATGACGTTGATGCGGGGACCGAGGCCGATTTCCTCACCGAGGTGCACGCCGTCAATGACATAGAACTTCAGCTTCTTGTCGACGATCTGCTGCTGAACTTCTTTGGGGATGTTATTCCAGATCTCATCCTTGCCGTAAGGGCTGTTGAGCAGGAAGGTGCCGCCCTCGTTGATGTTGCTGAGGATGTCGTACTTCTCAAGGAAGGAGAAGTTGTGACAGGCGATGAAGTCGGCACTGTCGATCAGGTAAGGCGACTTGATGGCCTTCTTACCGAAACGCAGGTGACTGGTGGTCATGCTGCCGGCTTTTTTGGAGTCATAGACGAAGTAAGCCTGAACCTTGTTGTCCGTGGTCTCGCCGATGATCTTGATGGAGTTCTTGTTGGCACCAACGGTGCCGTCGGAACCCAGGCCGTAGAACATGGCGGCGTAGCAATCGGAAGGTACTTTGTACGCCGGATCGAAATCGAGGCTGTTGCCGGTGACGTCGTCTTTGATACCGACGACATAGTGGTTCTTCGGCTGGGCGGCATCGAGGTTGTCGAACACGGACTTGGCCATGCCCGGAGTAAACTCGTAAGAGCCGAGACCGAAACGGCCGCCGACGATGCGGGGGTAGCCTTCGCCTTTGTAGATACCTTCTTCCATGGCCTCGCCGATGGCGGTACGTACCGCCTGGTAGAGCGGCTCACCGAGGGAACCGGGCTCTTTGGTGCGATCGAGAACGGCAACTTTCTTGACGGTGGCGGGCATGGCTTCGGCAAAGGCCTTGGTCGGGAACGGCAGGAACAGGCGAACTTTAAGCACGCCGACCTTTTCGCCCTGAGAGGCCATGTACTCGACCAGCTCCTCAACGGTGTCGGCGCCGGAGCCCATGACAACGATCACTTTCTCGGCGTCCGCAGCACCCACATAATCGACCAGGTTATACTGACGGCCGACCAGTTTGGCCAGTTTATCCATTTCGCCTTGCAGCACGTCGGGAATGGACTCGTAGAATTTGGTGACGGTTTCACGACCCTGGAAGTAGACGTCGGGATTCTGGGCAGTACCGCGCAGGACCGGATGATCCGGCGACAAAGCGCGGGCTTTGTGGGCACGCACCAGATCGTCGTCGATCAGAGCACGCATATCATCCTGAGTCAGCTCTTCGACTTTCTGTACTTCGTGGGAGGTGCGGAAACCGTCGAAGTAGTGCAAAAAGGGAATCCGGGTGCGCAGGGTGGCGGACTGGGCCAACAGGGCAAAGTCCATGACTTCCTGAACGGTGTTGGAACACAGCATGCCCCAGCCGCAGGGGCGGCAGGACATGACGTCGGAGTGGTCGCCGAAGATGGACAGCGCCTGAGCGGAGATGGCACGGGCTGACACATGGAACACCGTCGAGGTCAGCTCACCGGCAATCTTGTACATGTTGGGGATCATCAGCAGCAGACCTTGCGACGCGGTAAAGGTCGTGGTCAGTGCACCCGCCTGCAGAGCACCGTGAACCGCGCCGGACGCACCGCCCTCGGATTGCATCTCAACAACTTTGGGGATGGTGCCCCAGATGTTCTTTTCGCCCGCTGCACTTTTGGCATCGGAAATTTCGCCCATTACCGAAGACGGGGTGATGGGGTAAATCGCTACGACCTCATTGGTCGCATGAGCGACATGAGCCGCGGCGGTATTGCCATCGATGTTTACCATCTTACGCGACATGTGTTCCTCCTTTTAATGGTGTCAAAAACTTCGACGATCAACGCTGAACCGTCAAACCAGATATGTCCTTCATCACTTCACATGGAATCGGCTGCCTTACAGGTCACGACGACCTTCAATCGCCCGTCCGACAGTCGCATCATCAACATATTCAAGATCGCTGCCCATGGGAATCCCATGAGCCAGCCGTGTGATTCGCACCCCAAAGGGCTGCAACACCCGGCTCAGATACAGGGCCGTTGCTTCCCCTTCAATGGAGAAATTGGTGGCGACAATCACCTCACTGAAATTTCCCTGCCGTACCCGTTCGACCAGTTCGGCAATCTTCAGATCCTCGGGGCCGACACCGTCCAACGGCGACAACACCCCATGCAGCACATGATAGCGACCGCGATAGCTGTGACCCCGTTCAATGGCCATCAGGTCCTGCGGTTGCTCAACCACACACAGCAGGCTGTCATCACGACTGGTGCTGGTACACAACGGACAGGGGTCCTCTTCCGTCACGTGAAAGCAGGTCGAACAAAACCGAACACGCTGTTTCAGATTTTGAATGGCATCGACCAGAGCCTGCGCCTGTTCCTCCGACTGCTGCATGACATAAAACGCCAGCCGGGTTGCTGTTTTACGTCCGATACCGGGGAACTTTCCCAGCTCCACGATCAATCGGTTCAATGAGGGAATTGAGTCTAGCATGAAGTCCTCAGAAAATCCAACTATTTAAAATAGTGTTCTATTTTTTAACCAAAGTGTACTTTTTTCAGCAAAAATAAAATTTAAAACGTATTTTACCATATCGTGTGCCGAAGAAAATACCTTTGTTAAACAAGGAGTTAACTCGCTGAAAACACATAAACAAAAGCCACCATCGACGAAAGGCGCGATAGTGGCTAATGTTCTAATTTCATATTAGATGACGTTAAAACAAACCGGGAATATTCATCCCGCCGGTTAATTTCGACATCTCCTGTTGCATGAGATCCTGGCTTTTGCGAACAGCTTCGTTGGTTGCCACCAGAATCAGGTCCTGCAACATATCGACATCCTGCGGGTCGACAACGCTCGGATCAATCTTGATTGACAGAACGTCCTGCTTGCCGTTGACCACAACCGTAACCATGCCGCCACCGGCACTGGCTTCGATCTCCTGCTTGGCCACCTCTTCCTGAATGCGCGCCATTTTCTGCTGCATTTGCTGGGCCTGCTTCATCATGTTTCCTAAGCCTTTTGCCATTACTTTCTCCTTTTAAACGTTAAACAAAACCTTTATCAATCGGGGTCACCGATTCAATATCACCGGAAAATATTTCAATCGCCTTTTTCACCGTCGGGTGGGTCAGGGCGTCCTCACGCAAGCGTCGCTCGCGGTCGCTCTCCTTTTTTTTTTGCGTTTCTACCAGAGACGGCGGCCCGGAAGCGTCATTGGAGAGCGGCTGAATCTTCAGTTCCAGTTCCAGGCCATACAACTCGCGTACCAGCTGAGCCAAACGCTCTCGGGATTCAACATCATTCATCTGCTGCAGATGAAATGACGCCGCAGGGTAACCGATTACCAGTTCCGGCAGCGCCATCTTCATCAGGCTGCCGTATTCCAACAGCGAGGCCAATGGCGGTGATTTTTCCCGAACTTGAGCCACCAGCTGCGACCAGTCGCTCGGCGCTGGACCACTGTGCGGCGCAGCAACGACAGGAGGTTCAACCGTCGCACCAGCAGGTTCGGCAACGACGGGCTCAATCGGTTGCGGTTCCTCAGGGGCCGTGACCGATGGGGCGGGTGATGGTGCAGGCTGTGGTGCAGCAACAGGCTCTGGTGCGAATGATGGCGCAGGCTGTGGTGAGGAAGATGACGTCGGCATCATCGCCGACACCGGCGCCTGGGGCGGTTGCGGCCGCGGAACCGTCCCAGTAGAATACCCCCCCTCCAGGGCTTCCACTTTGCGAATCAGCCCGGCAATATCCTTCGCCGGCGGCAGACTCGCCGCTCGCACCAGGGTCATTTCGACCAACAGGCGCGGAAAAGAGGACGCCGCCAGTTCCGTTTCAACCTTGATCAGCATGCTGAGCAACCGTTGCCAGTCATCCTGGCCGGCCAAGGCACTCAGCGCCTTGAGGGCGTGAAGCTCGTCACCAAAAACACCCAGGTCTTCCTCGGGGTTTTCGACCAGAGAGCAGAGAATCGCCTGGCGTACCGTCTCAACCAACTCCTGACAGAACTGGCGAAAGGAATGGCCGAGATCATCCACACGTCGCACCACGTTGAGCACCATGGAACAATCCTGACGCATGCAGCCTTCCAGCGCATCAAACAACAGACGCCGGTCCACCATGCCCAGCAATCCTTGGACATCTTCGTCAGCCACCTGTTCGGAGCAGAACGCCACCACCTGATCCAGCGTCGACAGGCTGTCGCGCATACTGCCGCCGCCGCGTTGAGCGATCAGCGCCAGGGCACGATCCGAGATGGTAATATTCTCAGCATCGACAATACGCCGCAATTGAGCCACCACTTTCGGCGCGGGAATTTTACGAAAATCAAAACGCTGACAGCGCGACAGAATCGTCACGGGAATCTTATGCGGTTCCGTGGTGGCAAAAATAAATTTAACGTGTTCGGGAGGTTCTTCGAGCGTCTTGAGCAGAGCATTAAAGGCATTGATCGACAGCATGTGCACTTCGTCAATGATAAAGATCTTGTAACGACACTGGGACGGCATGTAGCGCAGAGTCTCACGCAGTTCGCGCACATCATCAACGCCGGTATTGGACGCCCCGTCGATCTCAAACACATCGACACTGTGGCCGCTGGAGATCTCTTCACAATGTTGACAGTGATTACAGGGTTCCGCCGAGGGCCCGTTTTCGCAGTTCAACGCTTTGGCGAGAATCCGCGCTGCCGAGGTTTTGCCGACACCACGTGCCCCGGTAAACAGAAACGCATGATGGACACGACCACTGGCAATGGCATTGGCCAATGTACGACTGACATGTTCCTGGCCAACCAGATCAGCAAATGTTTGCGGACGCCACTTTCGCGCCATAACCAGATAGGACATGAAAAGCACCCTTGGGCTAAACCTGAACCATTGCGTCTTTCAGGCTAAGGAAAATGATCGTGCGGCGCCGCCGGAGCGCCCCCACCGTGGGCCCTCAGTATGCGGGGAATCACGGGCAAAATCAACGGCTATCCGTTATGCGAGTGCGGAAGCGGTGGAGCCAAAACAAAATTGCCGCCACAAGTGGCAGCCAGGCACCCCCGCGGCACACCGACTAAATCGTTACCGCTGCTCCCTTCCGGGCCTGACGGGGTTCGCGACCGTCCGTTGCGCGGGACCTGACTGCCGCTTCTGACGGCAATCGATTCCACCCTACAAACAAAAACAGCGTATTGGCCTGCCGACCGAACTACGCTTTGGCGACGGGCTGCAACAGCGCCGCCCTTGAAGCTACGTTAGTGACTTCTTTATGTTGTCCAAAAAAATACAACGTTCATCAATGATGAACCATGCATTTTCCGTTCAATACTACGAAAAAAGCGTTGCCATGTAAATGGCGGAGAGGGAGGGATTCGCCCACTTCGTCGCCAACCTCACGTTGGCTCCTGCGTCGGCTCCCCTGCACTCGCTGACGCGGACGTCCTGTCCGCTTTTCCGACATTCAGTCGGCGCTCGCTCCGCTTCGCATCCCTAAGGGACTGTATTGTTTAATAATGGCGGAGAGGGAGGGATTCGAACCCTCGGTAGCTTGCACTACACCCGCTTTCCAGGCGAGCACCTTCGACCGCTCGGTCACCTCTCCGCATTACATGAGGCGCAAATAGTACACACCATTGCCGACGCTGTAAAGTCTTTTTCTTACCCTGTCCCGGGAATGCCATTCTGCATCCGTGTTATCAGCGATGATCGTTGAGACGCCAGTCATACGGAAGAAAAGACAACGGAGCCGTTCCCTGGCCTATACGCTTGCGTCCCACATCATCGCCGCTGAGCAACGGTGCATAGGGGCGAAAAAAATCCTCAAGCGTTTCACCACCGCGAAAGCCGATAAAATCATGGCCATACCACTTGAAAATGGATGAGACTTCCAGCTTGCCGGTAATAACATTGAAGCGATTACGCCCACGGTCCACAAGAAAACGAGACACTGCGTTATCAAGTTGCCGATCAAGATCAACGGCGACATAGGCTTTATCAAGCAAAGCCGGGCAGCCCACCGAGGCACACACCAAAGCAAAATGGATCCGCGGCTCAGCAAAACCGCGCTGCCCACGAATCATCCGATGCTCGATATCGTCAAGCGAACGCGGCTCACCGAGCAGCATGAAAAAACGTTTCTTCCACGGCGAGCTGAACCAGAAGCCGATCTCCTTGATCGAATCCACCGGATAGTTTTCCAGCACCAGGTCAACGGTAAACGCATTGTAGGCATTGATGAGAAAAGCCAATTGCTCATCAGTGGTCCAACACCGGTAGTCCTGCTCAGTGACACTGGAAAGCTGTTGCAGATAGCGGTTCAAAGCACCCCGCTCTTTTTGCCAGGCCGTGTAATCAACTTCAGAGGCCACCCCATCACGCACCCAGACAACATAGTTCTGTAACTGAGCGGTCCATAGGGCATGTCGCTGGTCAAAGGCATGGGCGGTTAACGGGCACAGCACCAGAAACAACCAAATCAAAAGACAACGGGTCATGAAACGCTCCGCATCCAACTATGAAAGTGCTTCAGCCAGGGCATGATTGCGGCAGGGAGATGACGTCTCTGCCACACCCCCGCCACCAGCTTGTTGCCTTCGGCCAAAGTGGGATAAACATGAATGGTGGAAAGAATTTTCTTCAGACCGAGACCGGTTTTCATCGCCAGGACGAATTCAGCCAAGCAGTCTCCGGCATGCGCTCCGACGATGGTCACGCCGAGAATGGTATCTTTGCCGGGAACCGTCAGCACCTGAATCCAGCCGCGTGTCGTACCATCCGTTATCGCCCGATCCAGTTCGCCGTAATCAAACCGGCTGAGTTCATACGCGATGCCCTGGCGTTGTGCCTCCTCTTCATTCAATCCGACGCGTGCCACTTCCGGGTCAACGAAGGTGGTCCATGGCACCAGAGCCAGATCAACATGTCGACGCCAGATGCGGTCGAATAAAGCATTCATCGTCGCCGTCGCCGCCTGATGGGCAGCCATGTGGGTAAACTGATAAGGTCCCACCACATCTCCGGCACAATAGACACTCGCCATCGAGGTGCGCAGCGTGCCATCGGCCTGCAAAGCACCATGAGGATCAACACGCACTCCCAGCGCTTCGAGACCCAATCCTTGCGTCATCGGCCGGCGACCGACGGCAAACAACAGCACATCACCATGAATCGTGCGCGTCTCGTCGCCAACCCGACAGGTCAACACAATCTCATCCTGTTGCTTGGCCACCTGCTGCAACGCATGGTTAAGACACAGCTCAACACCTTCGTCATGGAACACCTGCTGAACCAGTTCACAGACAGCATGGTCTTCCCGCGGCAACAACCGTTCTCCGTGCACCACCTGAACCACTTGGCTGCCCAGCCGGCTGAAGGCCTGCGACAGCTCGCAGCCGATGGGACCACCGCCCACGACAATCAAACGGCGCGGCTGACATCGCAACGTCCAGATAGTGTCCGACGTATAATAGTCAACGCTGTCCAGCCCCGACAACTCAGGAACAACCGGCGTCGCCCCCGTGGCCAACACGATCCTTCGCGTTGTCAGCACCCGCTCACCAACCGCCACCTCATGCCCGGAGAGCAGACGCGCCTGGCCGTGAAAACATTCCACCCCCAAAGCTTGGTAGCGTTCAACGGAATCATGCGGCGCAATGGTGCGAATGGTCTGCTGAACCCGCTCCATGACCTGGGCAAAATCCACCTCGACATCGTGCTTCGGCAAACCGAAGCGATCCGCCTGACGCATCTGCTGCGCCAGATGGGCCGCGCGAATCAACGCTTTGCTGGGCACACAGCCGCTATTCAGACAATCACCGCCCATGCGCGCTTGCTCAACTAGGGCCACCCGGGCTCCGGCAGCCGCCGCAAGATAGGCACTGACCAATCCGGCAGCACCGGCACCGACCACCACAAGGTTATAGTCGTAACGCTGCGGCAACCAGCGGTGCATCAGCGCCCAAGCCCTCATAATAACTCGCCACCATCCTGGGAATTGAGAAATTGGGCCACCACTTCACGTAATTGTTCTGCCTTGATCGGCTTGGTCAGACAGGCATTGAGACCCACCTGCTGGAAGTCTTCCCATTGGCGGCCATCGGAAAAGGCCGTCAGGCCGACGATGGGCACGGTGACTCCGGCATCACGAATCTGCTCGGTGGCTGTCAGTCCATCCATCTGCGGCATATGATAATCCATCAGCACCAGATCGTAAGACTGGTTCAAACAACGCTCAATGGCCGCAAACCCGTCACTGACCCGGTCAACACACAGCTGCAATTCCTGCAGACGCACCTTCATCAGGGTTGCGGTGGCCTCATCATCCTCAACGAGCAGGACACTGCGCCCCATGCAATTTTTTATCGGTGGGCGCGGGGTTGGCCTTGGCGCGTCAAGCATTACGGCGCCATCTGCGACTTTCATCGGCAGCGCAAAATAGAAACAGCTGCCCTGCGGCGCCTCCCCTTCTTTGCGCCGACTCTCAACGCCAATGGCTCCACCCATCTGCTCCACCAGACCTTTACAGATTGCCAGCCCCAGACCGGTACCACCGTATTTGCGTGTTGTTGAACTGTCCGCCTGACTGAAACTTTCGAACACCCGCTCACGCAGGGACTCTTCAATGCCGATGCCCGTGTCGCACACCGCCACATGAACCAGATGGTGGTTGTCCTGTTCTTCGGACTCCACCTTGACGCACACCCGTCCTTGCTCGGTAAACTTGATGGCATTGCTCACCAGGTTGACGAGAATCTGGCGCACGCGATGCTGATCGCCCAACAACAAATCGGGCAGCGACGCCTGGCTGGCCAGTTCAAGTTTCAAGCCTTTCTGACGGGCATTGACGCCGAGAATAGCCACGACATTTTCAACACATTCTCTCAGGTTGAACGGCGACTCTTCCAGCACCAGCTTTTCCGCTTCGATTTTGGAGAAATCGAGGATGTCGTTGATCAGGCTCAGCAACGAATCCGACGCATCATTGGCCATGGTCAGATACTGGCGTTGTTCATCATCCAGCGACGATTCCAGCACCTGTTGCAGCGCGGCAATCGTCACCGTCATCGGAGTACGAATTTCATGACTGACCACCGCCAGAAATTCACTCTTCGCTCGGTTGGCGGCTTCGGCCTCCTCCTTGGCCTGGCGCATGGCCAGAATGGAGCGATTGCGTTGCAGCCTCTGCCAGGTGCCTTGTAACAGCAACACCATCTGACGGATATCGAAATCGCTGTAAGGCTCATCCTTATCGAGCAGTCCGATGACGGCAACAATATGACCGTCTTCGAGCAACGGCACCTGCAAGTAGCGATCATACTTCAGATCACGATCCAGCCACTCCTGAAGCCGATGATTGTACAATTGCGGCTGGCGGCAATTCGGCAGTCCAATCTGCTGGTCGAACCAGTCTGCGCCGTGCTTGAGGTTACTGGCCTTGATGGTCAGCTCCGTGCAGCACCCACCGGTCACCGCCAGGAAACCGCCATGGCTGTCACAAATACGTAACGCCTGGCCAAGGATATAATGACACACCTGTTTTTCCGGAAACTCCAGCATCTGCTGCAACGTGAGCAGTGCCTCCATGCGAATTTCTTCACATTGGGCAGAGCGGTCCGCTTTCT
This sequence comes from uncultured Desulfuromonas sp., assembly GCF_963676955.1. Taxonomy (NCBI): domain Bacteria; kingdom Pseudomonadati; phylum Thermodesulfobacteriota; class Desulfuromonadia; order Desulfuromonadales; family Desulfuromonadaceae; genus Desulfuromonas; species uncultured Desulfuromonas sp. The sequence continues at coordinate 626,961 of NZ_OY781461.1, forward strand.
TTCGTTCGGACACATCGACAGCCGTGGTCAGGCACAATAATTCGCCGCGCCAGGAAAAAGATTCCAGGTAGACATCAAAATGGATCAGGCTACCGTCACGATGCACGCCGCGCAGTTCCATATGGCAGCCCTCATCAGAACTGATGGTCTGGGCGACATTGTCCAGATAATTGGCACAATCGTCGGCATGAATCCGCTCACTGAGGGTGAGACTGAGCAACTCTTCAAGTTCGTAGCCGTACATCCGGCAGGCCGCCGGGTTGGCATCCACCAACTGACCATTTCTGCGATAGAGCAAAAACCCGTTGGACCCCAGTTCGAAAATCGCCCGGTAATGACGTTCACGCTCACGCAATGAACGCTCCACCTCACGAAAATCAGTTACATCGCGCATGGTGCCCAGCAATACCTCGTCACCACCCAGCCGTAGCGCCTGCAGCACGACATCCGCTTCACGCAACTTGCTGCCACGCAAATATTGCCAGGAGAAAAACTGAGTTCCTTCACGCATGGCAGTTTCGGCATAGTGACGTAATGCCGACAGAGAACTGCGGCCGTCGGGTTGAAATTCCGGCGCAAAGTGACTCACCGACTGGCCGACAATATCGTCTTCTGTGTAGCCGAGCAACAAACAGCCCTGGCCATTTGTTTCAAGAATTTTGCTCCCTTTGACGACAAACACCCCGTCGGCGGTGTTTTCGAACAAGGTTCGATAACGCAGCTCCTTGCTTTCCAATTCGCACAGCAAGGGACGAGTGATTTTCCAGAACAGGAAGGTTCCGGCCAGAACCAACAGACCGGCGACCAAAGACAAGTAGGGTGCTGCATGCAAAAAAGGCTGTTTTACACTGGACAGCTCAATTTTAGCCACCAGTCCCAGATTAAGACGATTGACCGGTTCGTAGGCGGCGAGTGCCTGCAGTCCATCGCAATCGGTGAATTCCATGACACCGCTTTCACCGAGTAGAGCGCGCCGCATCGGCTCAGCCTGGCCGACAGAAAAAGGGATCTTTTTCCCCTCATGGATTTTCGGGCTATGGTGATGAACGACAAATTCAATCATGTTGTAATGCCGGTGGGCGATGACCAACTCGCCGGGCTGGTCTTCCTCCGGCATACCGTGATAACAGGAACGGATCAGATCAAGAGCCTGATCTTTATTGACCCCGCCGCCATCATGGAGGACAAAATCAACCGCCCGCTCAATAAAACGGGCCTGACTGCGGGCAACGGTACTCAGATGGCTGGCCTCGTCACGCACTTCGACTTGGTAAAGCGTCCACATGGTTGCCCCACCAACACCTACGGCCACCAGTATCATCACCAGAAACAGGGTAATTATCCGTCGCTGTTCCGCCACAAGCACCTCAGATGAATAGACATGGAAAATTAAAATAGTACCTGATTCAGCAAAAGTCTAAAGTGTTTTTCTTCTATTTTAGACGTTCACCGCCATCACTCTGGTATTTTCGTGCTATTGTTGACGCTGCTTTTCCGCTGCATCAGGGAGTCTCATGACCTATTCCGACAAAAGTTCACAGGTTAAGAAGCTGGCCAAAGCCTATCTTCTGTTGCCACCATCAACAGAACAGCAGCTCCGTCACCAACGTGAAACAGACCGCCTCGCCCTGACCTGGAGCAGTACCGCTCTGGCCGGCAATCAACTCACCGCTGGAGAAACCCGCCAGATTCTTACTGAAGATAGTGCCATTGGTGGCAAGCCGCTCAGTCATCACCTGCAGATTCTCGGTCACAGTGAAGCGTTTAACATGCTCTACCTCCTGGCCCGACTCGAACGTCTTGAATCCGCCCATATCTGTGCACTGCACCAGTTGTACAGCTATCGCCTGGATGCCGAGCATGCCGGAAAATTCCGAACAGCCCCTGTGACCATCAGCGAAACCAGCTTCATGCCGCCATCTCCGGCCGAAATCCCCGCAGCTGTTAATGCTCTGATCGATCAATGCGCTCAGCAACGCCGGCAGAACCCGCCATTGGGTTATGCCGCCTGGTTGCACAACCAATGTATGGCCATCCATCCGTTTGCCGGCGCCAATGACATCGTTGCCCGTTTACTGCTCAATCTGGCACTACTGCAATGTGGTTATCCAATTACCGTGATCACTCCTGAGCAACGCGACGACTATCTCAGTGCCGTACGTGCGGCCCACAATGGCGACAGCCAACCGTTTGTTAATCTGCTGTCGCATCAACTGGTCAGTGCTTTGGAAAAGCGCCTTCAACACCCGCCCAAATAAAAACAGCACCCACCGAACAGGATGGATGCTTCTCAACAGCTCTTGACGTAAAAAAACAGCGACTGAGCACTATTTCTCCTGTCGACCACACACGGTAATGGTTTCGTCAATCATCACGGCAGTCGTTGCCGGATTCTTGCCCGGCACATCAAGCAGCAACCAGGTTGCGTCCTGAATCAATGACGCCTTCTATTCGGAGCCCCCTCTTTGGTCATTTTGGCATCCACGTACAGCATGATACGCCTCCTAATCAATGCGATCCAGATCAATCATCTGATCGGTCACTTCGGTAAATGCCACGTCGTGGCTGATCAGGAACAGTTGATCGTACCAGTGCTCCGAGGCCTCTTCCTTGCCGACATCAATGGCACGAAACGCATGGGCCAGATTTTCGCGGCGGGCGGCATCAAGATTGGAGGTCGGCTCGTCAAAAAAGGCGATACGTGCGCCAATGGTCTGCAGCATGGCCAGGCGCAGAGCCACTACGGCGCTCATGGTCTGGCCGCCGGACAACTGGTCATCGGCGCGCTCGCGCAGTTCACCCTCGACCATGTCGCGCAGCACAATCTGGTAGTTGTCGCCCCAGGCCAGCTCCTCATCCACCTCGGCAATAATGCGGTAGATCTGGTTGGCCCGCTGGCTGATCTCCTCGCGGAAGCGCTCCGACAATGACGCCGAAACTTTATTGAACACCCGGTTGCGCAGAAATTTGATCAGTTCCTCTTTCTCGCCATAGGCTTTAATCTGGGTCTGCTTGGCAACAATCTCTTCTTCGATGGCTTTTAAGGCGTCGATTTCAGCGGCCAGCCGCGTCATGTCCCGATTCAGACCGTTCAGTTTCATCTCCAGTGAACCGACGTCACGACCCAGGCCGTCCTTTTCGTCACGCAAGGCTTGGTGTTGTTGGGCATCGTAGTGTGCGGCAAGCGTTTTCTGTTCCTCCTGTTTCGTCGCCAGTTCACCCTGAAGTTGTTTCAGAAACGCCTCAAACTTGGCCAACTCGACCTGCAATCCTTCCAGCTTGGCCGCCTGCCCCTGATGGGCCACGTAAAGATCACGTGCCTGCTGATGAAGCTTCACATCGGCTTCAGCCGTTTCAATCTCCGCGGCGAGCGAGGCAAAGGCCGCCAGCTCTTGCTGCTTGGCTGTCAGGCGTTGCCGCAACGCTTCAAGCTCTCTTTGTGAAGTCCTCAGCGCTGATTCGCGACGATCCAGCTCGTTGCCACGCGCCGCCAACTGCCCCACCTGCTCCTCCACGGCCTTACGCTGCACCATGAACGCCTGAATCTGCTCATGGGCTTTCACCGCTTCCGCCTCTTGCCGCTCCAGATCAAGCAACTCTTCCTGCAAGCGGCTGCGCTCTCCAGCCAGCGCGTCCAGCTTGACGGAAAACACATCGGCGGACGGATTCTCGGTGATGTTCAGGCAGTGTTCCTGAAAAAACGGACACACTCCTTCACCCAGTTTGTCACGCCCTTCTTCCAATCCGGAACGACGGCCATCCAGACGACCCAACTGATCACGCCGCTGCTTGATGCCCTCACGCAACAGCGGCAACTGTTCGGCCAGCTGCTGCACCGCCTCGGCAACAATCAACGTTTCACCCTTCTGTTTAAGCGCAGCCTGCTCTGCCACCAGCTCCTCACGGGCCAAGGCAATCCCTTTGGTCTCCGTCTCAATACCGGCGGTCACGGCAGAACTCTGATTGGTCAAGGCCGCCTGCTCCTGCTCAAGACGCCGTTGCTGCTTCTGTTGTTCGCGCAACCCGGCCAGCCGCTGCTCCGCTTGTTCATACGCCTGCTTTCCCGCCGCAGTGTCGGCAACAACCTGGCGTGACTTTTCAGCTTCAACGATCAGGGTCTTCTGTCGGGTAATTTTTTCATGGCCGTTGTCAATGCGCTCGGCGAGCTTATCCACCTCAACCGCCACCTGACGTAGCCCCTGCTCACGATCATCAAGGGCTTTAAGCTGTTCTACAAGCTGTTGCAATTTCTGCTGTTTATCGGTCAGCTCTTTGGCCGTTGTCTGGTGATCCTGCCTGGCGGTTTTATGCGCAACACGTTTTTCCGGTAACAATGCCAGCTGATCCTTGAGCGGTCCAATCGCCCCTTCCAGCACTTCGACCCGGTTCTTGATCGCTTTCTGCAGGGCATTGGTCTCGCTGAACGTCTTGCGCCACGAATCAATACCGAGAATCTCGTCAAACTTGTTGCGCCGCGCCATCGGTCGCTTTTCAACGAACGGGCCGAGGAATTCATTTTGAAACGGGCCGATCACCAGTTCAAACTGCTCAGCCAGGGAACGACCATTATCCAACCCGAGCAACTCCTTGAGTCGTGCCTCGGTTTCCTTGCTGTCTTTGTGCTCTTCGACTTCGAAATCACCGCCGACCTCTTTGGCCAGCAGCCACTTGCTCGGCGTACCCACGGTGCGGCTGACCTGATAATTCTCCTCGGCCACGCTAAAGGTGACGCCAATCTCACCGCGCTTGGCACCAATGGAGACAAACCGCTCCACCTTGCCGACGAAACTCTGCGCATCCACGCCGAACAGCGCATAGCCGATCGCCTCGAACACGGTACTTTTACCGACGCCGTTGGGGCCGGACAGCACATTGATGCCGGGAGCAAAATTCAGCACGGTGTCGCGGTGGGATTTGATGTTTTTCAGTTGGATGGAGAGTATTTGCATAAACTGCTTTCGTCTCAAGATGTTACTGATTTCTCATCCAGTAAAATCAAAAGCTTTGTTATTAGCCTCACGATAAAGGCCTCGATAAGTTCGGATAAAACCTTTAAATCCATGACTTCATTTTATACAGAAGAGCCAAATCACTCGCACTACAGATGAAAAAAACAACATCCAGATTTTATCGTGGCCTTTATCAGAACTTATCGCGAAGTCATCGTGAAGCTAAATCGGGTTTTCCCCATTGAGCAACGCCAACAACTCTTCGCCATCGACATCGCCCTTTTGCACCGCATCACGCAACAGCAAAGAGAGTTTTACCAGTTCCTCTTCACGCCCCTGATAGTCACTCGACGCGCCAACCAGCTCATGCAGCACATCCTGTTCGATTTCACTGAGGCTTTTCTTGGCGGTATTGTTCTCTTTTGCGCTGGTCACCAGCGACAAGTGGTTCTTGATCTCGACATGTAGCGGCTGCACCATCTCATCGAGGGCGGCACGCAAGCGCTCGCGGCCCAGTTCAAAGGGATGGAAGCCGACCTTGCCGACCAGCTTCAGTTCCAGCAGCGGACGGCGTGCATCCGTCTGCTCAGCAACCAGTGCCTGCACCTGACGAGCAAAAGCATCCATGGCCTCATCGGCATGCTGGGCACCACCCAGGTCAATGGTCGCGACCATCATCGGCCGGGGCGTGGTGGTTTTGAACTCAGCACTGACGTGGCCGTCCTCAAGGGTAACCAGGTAATAGCCCTTGTCGTACTTTTCTTCACCAAAGTTGACCCGCTCCGGCGACCCGGGATTGTAGGCGTAGGGCGTCCCCTCGGGCGTTTTCACCACGTAGGGTTTGTGGCCGTGGCCCAGTGCCACGTAGCTGAACGTCTCCGCCAGGGGATGGGCTTCGTCCGGCTTCATATTGCCGATCTCCACCGGCGAATAACTCCAGATGCCGACATGAAACAGCAACAGATTGTGGTCCGTAGTCACGGCCTGACAGATGCGCTCCACATGACTGCCAGCCTGGGCACCGATATAGCCGAGGCCGTAGATATTCACGCCGTTGATTTCAACGTGGCCTCCCATGCCGGTGTCCTCGTCAAAGGCCGCAAAGTCGTAACCGCCCTCCTCGGTGCGTGCCGGACGCAACAGCTTGATGTAGCCCATCTGCGACAACGCCTCCATCCATGAAATACTGTCGCGGCGGTGAATCCAGTCGTGATTGCCCTCAATGGCAATGCAGGGGATACCGGCATCCTTGAGCGGTTGCAGGGTTTCAATGGTTTTGGCAAAGGTTTTAGGCAGAATCTGGCCAACATGAAACAGATCGCCGCCAATCAGCAGCGCATCGACCTGTTCGGTCACGGCATCGGCAACGATCCGGCTCAGGCAGGTGAAAAAATCTTCGTAGCGCTCGGTTTCGCCGGGCGCATTGCGGTAGGTTTTGCCGAGGTGAATGTCGGAAGTATGGATAAAACGCATGCCGTGTTGCTTCTTTGACAAAAAAATACCTCCCTCAATAGCGGTAACATTTCATGCAGTGCACAGCAGAAACAGGACAGTTCACTCTCTCTGCCTCTCGATCTTGTAACCACATTTTCGGCTTCATGGTTAAAAGAAAACCGGACAGATTTTTCTCAACATCCCGTTAAGAATAGCCCCTCACTGATTCAGGTTAAAATCAACCACCGCAATCACTTCGAGGACATGGTTTTCAACCGCCTGAGGCAAGGACTTCAGATCGTCCAAATCCATTTGATGCTTATCAAAATTCAAAGGTCCAGAATAAAGGGCTCTGCCGATCAGGAGTATAGCGCTTAAAAAAAGTGTCTCCGGATCTTGCAGCATGGGATATTTTTCGTAGTTGTCATCAAAAAAAGTGGCCTCTTCAGGGAATTTCAAGACGGCAAGATCCGCAGACTTTTCAACTGGAGAGTTATCAACATAGTAGCTAAATCCGTCGTCTTTGCCGATAAAGGTCAAAGATTGCCCATAAACGGACCTGAGTTCAGAAATAAATTCTCTCAGACCAAGATGGCTATGAGCGACGCAACTTGCCCTAGAGGAAAATGGCGCCGCCGAATCCTTTGGTTTGATATAAAGCGCCGAAGCAAAAATGGATGCATCCAATTCAGTTTGCGCGTCAGTCCCAGAGATTTTGAGTTCGGGAAACGGGTTGTCAGGGGAAAATTTCCTGTCCGCCCCACCGACAATCCCTTTTTTGACATGAATGTTCTTCCTCTGCCCGGCAAAGGCTTCAAACGTTTCAAAAGCTTCCAGTTTATCCAGATGATAGGCCTTAAAGGTCTTTTCAACGGTTTTCTTATGATCCAGAGCGTCCGGATAGCGATAATATTTCAAAAAAAAGAACTTATCCTCCATTTCCGGACGATAGTCCCGAAATGAAAAGCCTAATTCGAGCAATCTGCGCACGGGAATTCCGGCAACATCCGCATCATACTCTTCCTTGTAGTTTAGTGGCTGCGAGGCGGGGTTTCCGTCGTTTTCTTTCTGCTGATAGCTGCTCAATTGGATTGTCATTTTTTCGTTGAGAATCCATCTATATCGTTCCATCTTCACTCCCCCGGTCAATAACTTCGGTTCCGTGCATGGGCACTGCAGGTGCTGCGACTGGCCCTACCTGCGATTGTCGATCGTCACCCGGATCTTGCCGGTCTTCGGGTTTCGCTCAATGCCGCCGGCCGGGAAAACCACAATTTCCGTTTCGGCAATCAACCCCATCCGTACCATCTCTTTAAGGTCTTTGCTCGCTTTTTCCAGAGCGCTTTTGACATCACGGCGAATCTGTTCATCATCCCGGTCGTTGCAGTCGTTTCGCTCCACGCGCACCACCAGCTTGTCCAGATGGCCCTCCAGGTCGGCGACCATCTGAAAGGACTCGCAGATACCGTCCACGGCATGGACGGCTTCGGCAACATGCTCCGGGAAGACATTGCCGCCGCCGATGATCAACACGTCATCCGAACGCCCGAGCAATTCAAAGCGGCGGGTTTTGCGGCCGCAAGGACAGGTCCCCTCAATCCAGCGCCCCAGGTCGCCGGCATCGTAACGGATCGACGGCATCAGACGCCGCTGCAGGTTGGTCACCAGAATCTTGCCGGTTTCTCCGGCAGCCACCGGTTGCAAGGTTTCCGGATCGACAATCTCCACATAGTGCAGATCTTCATGCACATGATGCACGCCGCCCTGACAATGGCGGCACTGATAGGCAATGGCACCGGTATCGTTGGTGGCGTAGCCGGTAGAATAGAACGCCTCGACGCCGAGCACCTTGCGCAAATGGTCTTTGCCACCCTCAAACAGATGCTCGCCACCGGTGGAAACCTTTTTGATGGTGAGATCGATGTCATGTTTCTGCACATAATCGGCCACGCTCAGCAATACCGACGGGATGGTGATAATGCAATTGGCCCCGAGAAGTTTGAGGTAGTTGACGATGGTTTCCATGGGCTGGTTGCCCGAGATCGGCAGAATTCTCGCGCCGGTGTGCTCCAAGCCCATATTGAAGGAGACAAAGGACGCCCACAGGTTACCGGCAAACAGCAGATTGGCCACCACGTCGCCCTGGGTGAACACCGACATGCCGAGCCCTTTGCCCAGCCGTTCGGTGTTGTAATGCTGCTCTTCATGAGTGCGGTAAATCAGCTTGGGGCTGCCGGTGGTACCGCCGCTGGCAAAGACATAACCGGTCACATCGTCACTGGTCAACAGGCCGCTGCCGTAGGGCGGCAGGTAGGTTTTATAATCGTCGCCGTCCATGGTCGGGAAGCGGGTCAGATCCTCCAGGCTATGAAGTTCCAATCCAGCATAACGCTCGTTAAGGAGCGGCGCATGCTCACGGCAATAGGCGATCAGCGCCTGCAAACGCCCAAGCGTTTCACGGTCCCGGTCGGCATCGCTGTAAAAATCAAAATAATCGTTGGCCGCATCGTAACGTGTCCACAACGGCTCCGGCAACTGGTGTTCAACGCTGTCGCGGGAGACGGAAACCCAGCGCACCAGTTCCGCCAGCCCGCGGGTGCCGTCGTGGGGCGTGCCGTGTTTGCGCACCGCCATGCGTCCGGGTTCGACAATCCGGTCGGCACCGATGTCGGCGAGCACGCCCGCCCAGCTCAGCGCCGTGTCGTCATCGGCCACCAGCGCCACGGTCTGAATGTACTCTCCCATTTCACGCACCGCCGCCAGGGCCTGCTCCATGGTCTCAACCGGCTTGACAATCAGGGTCCGGTTGAGGCACGAGGTCTGAAAAGAAACATCCTTTTGCAGCACCACCGTCCATTTCAGACGGGGCGAGGCCAGAAGATCCCCCACGCCCATGGCTTTTTCCGCTTTGGCCAGTTCGCGCACCTTGGTGATTTCCACCGCTTCGTCATCATGAAGGCCGCCATTGGGATAGACTCCGGCCCAGTACTCCAGGCCGTCGGCAATCGCGGCCATCAGCTGTTTGGCGTTTTCCAGACCGTCGGTATAAACCACATGGGGAGAAGAGCAGGCCGACTGCTCCCACATGCTGGCGTCTCGGGCGATGAGACGGCCGGTTTCCTTCAGGCCACGGCTGCGGACGGTTGCGGCATCCGCGAGAACAAAGCTGTATTTCGGCCCATACTCGATGATTTTGCAGTGCAGACCGAGATTGTTTCGATAGCTGCGAATGGTGTCGGCACCGCCGTAGACGACAATGCCGTTGCAGCGCTGCTTGAGAATGTCCTCAACCGCGGCGTCGCCCCCTTTCCAACTGAGCAGGGCCAGCGAGTCGGCAATGTCGCCTGTCTCATCCAGCTCTTTCAGACTCCGGGCAAAAAGCACCGGGAAAACCGGATCCACGGTCGACATCTTCATCAGGTTGACATTTTTCGTAACAATGCCCTGAATCAGCGAATCGACGCCGCCGACAAAGACGTTCCCGGCGGACACATGGGCCAGAATGCCGAGGGGCTGAGCTTTGATATAGCCTTTGAAGCGCTGATCGAGAGTCCAGTCATTCATAAAATCGGCCTGGCCCAGATCACAATCGAGCCGGGTGCGCAGGTTGCATGCTTTAAGCAACTCCACCATGGTATCAATGCCCGCATTGACCATCTCACGACTGAAACCGATCCGCCCGGGCACCTCCTCCAGGGCGGCCTGGCGATAAGACGAGTGCGGGTCACTCCAGAGTTGCGACGCCCGATCGAGCACATCGAGGATGGTGTCCAACCGCACCTGCTTCAAACGCTCCCGGGCTTTTTCCGCCTGGTCGAAAACGTCCTGCACAAACGCCCGGTCAATGGTTCCGTCGATCTCAACAACTTTTCCGAATACATAGAGCTTCATGACATCCCTCACTTCTTCAGCAGTTCCGCCGCGCTCAGAGCGCAACCCTGATGTTTCTGCACACCCGCCCGTCCCAGCAGCTGGATATAGTGACTTTTGCGTCCGCAGGGGCAGCCGCTGTTGATCGACACGTAATCCGTCGCCAACACCGAAATGTTCGGCTGGGCCGTATTGTAGGGGGAGATGACATGCAGCAGGCCGCGCTCCCCGTGCGGAAGCACCTCCAAGGTGCCCGGCTTGCGGGCGAAAGCCCGTGAATAGATGGGCAGGTGAAAATGACCGGCCTCACAGGTCACATAAGGAACGCCGTGCTCAACAAACCCGTAAATGTCGCGGATACGGGAACGGGGCACCCCCAGATACTGCTCGACGTACTCGGCAAAAACGTCCTGCGGAATCGCCTCATCGGCCATGGCCTTCCAGCCGCCGGCGAAAATGATCAGGCTGTCCTGCGGGAAACGGAGGCGGATATCCTGTTTCACCATGTACTGCAGCGTACGCCAGGCAAAGGCGGGAAAACCGACAACGCGCAACGGCAGGCCGCTCGCGGCGTACTGTTTCAGCTGCTCGACACACTGTTCGGCACTGAAAAACTCCTTGCCTTCCCAGTCCGGATGGATCGCGAAATATTTATCCGCCGCCGGGGCGAAGCTGGTGTACATGTTGTGCGCGTAGGGAGCGCCTTTGCCACCGGCGATTTCAGGCGCGTAGGTGAAGCATAGATAGTTGACCTCGGATTCGCAAACCAGCCCGTAGCTGCGGATAATATTGGCGCGCATGGCGGTCTGGCGATCAAACGACGCCTGATCCCAGGCGATATGGCTTTTCTGGCCGGTGGTGCCGCTGGAGGTGAAGGTTTTGACAATCTGCTCTTGCGCCACCGAGGTCAGATGATACCACTTGAACACGTTGACCATCAGCCACGGCAGTTGCGCCAGATCATCCATGCTCCTGAGTGATTCGGGCGTGAACCCGGCCTCATCGCACAGATTGCGATAGACCTCGGAGGCGGCGTAATGATGGGTGAACACCTCCTGCACCGCGCCAAGAAACAGTTGATCGGCCACGGCGTCGTCGCGCAGTGCGTCGGGTTCGGCGAACAACCTGTCCAGTTGCGTGAATGTTTTCATGATTTCATTCATCCTTTTCGTTGAGAAATTGCAGCATCCTGGAACCTCATCCTGCTAGTCCTTGGCAACCCCTTTTTGTGAAACAGCGGGCTTGAACTTTCCACTTTCAAAACGGGGATGACCGAACTCCAGCAGGCTCAACCGCGGTCGGTAGTGTTCCGATTGGCCGGTCATCTCGCAAACGTCATTGTATTCGCTGCAAATGTTTTGCAGGTCACGCTGTAAGCGCACGGACCAGGCCTCAAGATCAATCCCTTGCGCCGCGGCGTCCGGAAGCAGCTCCAGTTCAATTTGTAGTTGTTCAAGCAAGGTATCGTCCGTCTGCTTGGACAGGAAAAAACGGCCGCTCAGCGAGTGCGCATAGTACGGGTCCTGCAAAACTTCGTGGATCTGACGCGCATAGATGTTGGCCCCGGCAATGGTCACATCGCCCTGGGCTTTGCCATAGGTATAAACAAACGGCAACGGCTGCGGATAGAGAGCGCTGTCGTCGGGCAGGGTCGCCGGATCGACACCGTGTTGACGCAGGGTGGTGATCAGCTCGGAAAACGGCAGAATGCCGCCGCTGTCGTGAATCCGGTAGCGGACGAGCGGCGCGGCTTTCCTGCTGGTGTAGATCAGTTCCCCCTCGTGTTCTTCAATGAACAGCGCCCGGGGATCGTAGCGGCATAAAAAGGGTACACTGCGCTGGCCAAAAAGCCGCTCGCAAAGATCGGGATCACCATTGAGCCGTTTGCGGATGGCAATGGACAACGGGGATTCAATGCCGATCGCCCCAACGTCGGCGCTGCCGTAGCCGCCCCAGATCGCCATGGGCTCGGCGGCCGCATCGATGGCAAACCGCTCTTCCATGGCAATACGCCAGTTTTCCGGGAAACTGTCGCCCACTAATCCGATGCGCATGCGCCAGCGATTCCAGTCCACATGGCGTTCCGTTCCCGCTTCGAGAATCGAGCGGATCATGCCGGGATAACTGATGAGAAAAATAGCATCGTAGCTGTCGCCGATGGTCTCGACAAAATCAATGGCGCCCTTGAAGTCCACCCCCGGTGTCACCACCGTGTACTGGCCGCCGTTATCTATGGCCGCCTGACGCAGCGCCCAGTGGGTCTGCAAACCACTGATCCAGGCCCCCAGCCCGAGGCAGATCACAATCAGCGTCCGGCTGTTTTTGTAATCGAGGGAGATTTCCAGCAGTTTGTCGAACACCTGGGGCAGCACCTTCTCATCCTGAGGCCGCAACGGCCAGAACATCGGCTCACCGGAGCTTCCGGAACTGGAAAACACCAGATGGGTCCCGGCCAGCGAACCGTCAAAACATCTTTGCTGGAGCGGATAAGGGATGACGTAATTGTGCTTTGTGGTCAAGGGAAGCTGCGTGAACTGGTCAAGAGATTCGAGTGTTCCCGGGGCATGCTGTTGTGTGGCAAGAAAATCAGCATAGGCCGGAACCGAGGCAAGAATGTGATTGACCTGTTTGAGCAGTGCGTCTTCAGCTTCTTGAAACAACGCCTGTTCTTGCTGTTCGATGTGTGTAACGTCAAATTCCATCGTTCTCTCCTCGTTTTTATGAATCTTTGGCAAAAATCCGTGTGTTTTTCAAACGTTCAGCCGTCAATCGATGCTCTTCCACCCTTTGAGCAGGGCGGCCCGGACACCCACCAGCACAATCACCACCGCGCACACCACCATCAGCCGCAACGGTTCAACGACATCCAGCAGATACCCGGTGACGCCGTAGGACACCGGTTGCGTCGACAAAGCCAATGCGGTCAACACCGCCAGCACCTTACCCCGCGACTGTTCGGGCAGCAGCCTCTGGTAGAGGACAATCAACTTGATATTCACCAGATTCAACCCCAACCCGGCAAGCAGGCAGCCGATCAGGCTCCAGTGATATCCGGGCAAACCACCGATCACGCCAAACGCGCCGCCGAGCAGAAAAAAGCCGCCGGCGATCATCGTCCGATCCGTCAAGCGAATCCGGCAGGCAGACAACAACAGGGTGCCCGTCAGCATGCCGCCGCCAAAGGCCGCCATCATCCAGCCCATGCCGCCGGCCCCTTTGCCGTAAAGACCTTGCGCCAGAACCGGGATGACAATCGTGATGGAGCAAAAAAACAGGTTAACGATGACAATGGGTAGCAGCAACTGCGTCAGCAATGGCCGGTCGGCAAAAACGGTTTTGACAATGCCGAGATCTTTCAGCCAGCTGCCGGACGACTGATGGCGGGGTAATGTCTTTTTGATGTTCAGCAGAAAATAAATCGACAGGGCAAAGGACAAGGTATTAAACAAAAACGCGGCGCTCACGCCAATGGCGGCGATCAGAGAACTGCCGACCAGCGGCCCGACCACGGCGCTGCCGCTGGCTCCGAGCTGGGCCAGGGCATTGGCCCGGGTCAACGAATCCTTTTCCGGTTCCACCAGATCCGGCAGCACGGAAAGCGCGGCGGGATTAAAAAAGGCCGACGCCAACGAGATCAGCACGGTCGCGCCGAGCAACAGGGGATAATTGAGAAAACCACCATAAGAGGCAAAGGCGACAAAACCGACAATCACTAGGCGGACAAGATCAGCGACGATCATCACCTGCTTTTTGTTAAAGCGATCAATCACGGTTCCGGCATAAGGGGCAATGAGAATCCCCGGCAAGGACGTGCCGATCATGATGCCGCCGACCAGCCCGGCGCTTCCGGACCAAGAATAGGTCACCCACAGCAGCGCCAGAGAATGGATTCTATCGCCGAGCTGGGAGATCAGCTGGCCGAGAAAAAACTGGCGAAAATCGTTATTCCCCGCAAAAATCGTCTTGCCCATGCGTCATCTCCAGTTCGGACAGTTCAGCCAATTCAGCTTTAATAAAACTGTAAATGCGTTCAGCGGTCGGCCCCAGAACCTCAATCTCGTCAAAATCTATGACGCAGTTGACATACTGCATGCGCAACATGTCGCGGCCGCCATCAAGGGCCATGGCCACGGCACAGAACACAAAGCCCAATTCCCGCGCCCGGCTCATCACCGAGGCGGCTGCCGATTCTTCCATGGGCAGATTGAGATAGACCATTTCAGCCGAAGCGCGCATGGTCAGCTGGAACAGCCCCTGCTTGATCTGTTCCACAGTGTCGCGGCCGATTTCGTTGACCGTGATGACGCCCATGTTCAAGGTCGGCAAGAACACGGAATGAACGAAGGCGGTCCGTTCAGAGTTCTGCCGCAGCTGCGTGTCGACGGTAACCGGTCTGCCGCACCCCGCGTAAATGGCGGCAACCAGGTCCCGATACCCATCGCAGACCGAAACTGTTTTAGGTCCGACCGCCTTCAACGGCATGAAATTGTACACGCAGCTGCGCCGGTTGTGCTCCTGCTGCTGATCCATTTTCTTAAACGCCAGCGTGGCGGGCAGGTAGCCCAACATCAGACCGCAGGAGAAGCTGCCTGTTTTCAGGCTGGTCTTCTGGCTGCGGGTATGATTGGTCACCGGCTCACTGCAGATGCCGATCAAACCGATGTCAATGGCATAGTCGTTGAGAAATCGCTTCATCCGTTCCAGCAATTTGCGTCCGCGGTGTAACGGATTGATCACCGCCTGGCCGCTCTCCATCAACACACCCGCCACCCGCGTATCCAGCGAACAGTGGCCGACGATCTCCCCCTCTTCACTGACCGCCACGGCACTGATCAGGCTTTCATCCTCGATTTTCTTGCTGATTTTTTCCGGATAATACATGTCTTCGACAAGGTAGGTATAGCCGTAGGCCCGGTACAGACATCTGGAAATATGAATGGCTTCATCGGGATGCGCCAGACGGATCTCATACTTCTGGGGAGGGGCCTGGGCGTCGTCATGCGCATAGACTTGCAGCTCGGAACCGCCCTCCATCTGCGTCACGTCCTGGTACGGCACCTGGAAGGAGATGCTCAGCTGATTGCCTTTGGCGCCGAGATGCTCCCATTTGACGGCATCGGCGGATTTCTGAATCAGAAACAGCCCCAGCCCATCATGATCGAAATCACTCTGAACGGTTGCCGGGTTGTAACGATTCAAGGTCGCGGGATCAAACGGCAGGCCTAGATCGTGGAAGATCAATGTCAGAACATTGTCGAGAAACGCCGCCTGGATGCGAATCTCTCCAAACTCACCCGGGCCGTAAGCATTTTCAACCGTGTAGCAGAAGGCCTCCTCGGCGGAGAGCAGAATACTGTTTATTTTGCTTTTTTCTTTAAAATAAAGGGTGGAAAAACTTTCCACAAAAGCCATGCACACGGGTAACACAGCTAAATCGTTCGCCAGGTTCAGTGTTGCCTTCATACTCGTTGCGTGCCCTTTTTTCAGCGACGATTTCCTGTCGGTAGCGTTTTCAGGAGCAAGGACCCGCTGTCTTCAACTCAGCAGAGGTTCTTGCAAAATCAGACATTAAACATTCATAAAGAAATAGCACGCTACCATGTTCACCCACGGAAGGAAACCAAAGAATCCAATATCTTGACCATCGCCTTGGTATCCATTTCGTAGCAGAACAACAGATCGCGGCATCGGCAACAATCTGGGCCAGGCAGGTGAAAAAATCTTCGTAGCGCTCGGTTTCGCCGGGCGCATTGCGGTAGGTTTTGCCGAGGTGAATGTCGGATGTATGGATAAAACGCATCAGGGGTCCGTTATGATGGTATTGTTTTTCTATTCGCCTCGCGATAAAGGCCTCGATAACTTCGGATAAAAGCTATTGTGTTCACCCCGACCAGCAGAGCTGAAGCACAAAAGATACAGATAAAATAGCAACTTTAAGGTTCTACGACATCGTGGCCTTTATCAGATTTTATCGCGAAGTCATCGTGAAGCTAAAAACCTTTTCTTTAGCCCCACGATAAGGGCCTCGATAAGTTCGGATGTAACCTTTAAAAGCGTTGTTTTTTTATTTTTCAGATCTGATTTATCCAGCAAACCTGAAATAGCCATTTGAGGAATAAATACAAAAGTCTCGTTCCAGATTCAAAATCTTGGCCTTTATCAGAACTTATCGCGAGGGTATCGCGAAGCTAAAAAAGATTTAGCTCTTCCCCTGTGTCTTGTGGTCAATGATTGCCTCAGCCAAAACCTCCAGAACCTTAACCATGGCCCAGGTGTCCATTTCGCAGTAACGCAGCAGATCGCGGCGCAGTTGGTCCAGCTCTTCTCCCGGCTCCATGGCGCACATGGTGTGATAGGCCTGCATAGCGGCCGAGCCGTCGGCGATGGCCAGCTCCTTGTAATTCAGCTCCGGCACCATGGCGGGCAACACCTCTTTGATGGAGTAGGAGCCCTGCATCTGCCAGCGATAGAGGTCACGCTTGCGGAACGGCTCCATCAGGTCACGGATATTGGCGATACGCTGGTGGAGGGCATCGGCCAGATCGGGAAACTGGTTGGCCAACTCGCGAAGCACCCCTTTTTCGAAACTCTGGTTGTAGGTGAGGATGCACGCCTCCTGCGGGATCACCGCCAGCAGCTGTTCGACCAGTTCACGGCGCGGGTCGCTATTGGACGGAGCCAGATACTCGAAATGTTGGGCGTCACCACCGACCACTTGCTGGGCATGGATCGAATATTGAAACGGCACCTGCTGATAGGGCCGCGTGCCATCAAATTTGGGGATCGGCGTGCTGAAGGTTTCGAAATCGAGGTGGTACAACGGATACCACAGGCCGTCGAGAAACACCTGCACGCCGTCGGCATTGAGCGAATCCTGCTGATTCAAAGTCGCTTCCACTTGCTGACGCTGTTTGGCATTGAGTTCGTCGAGGGGAATCGCGTCAAAGGTCACCACACCGCGCCGGTAGAGGTCGAACTTGTTGATACCACGCCCGCGCAAATCGAACACCGAGTTGGGTGGAATGTGCTGCCAGCAGTAGGGGATAAAATCGCACTCAAACGGATCAGTGCAGTGCGGGCCGATGTCGAGATCCGGCTCGTTGAGCTGGCGTAGAGTTTCGCGCAGCTCGCGCACGCCGTCGGGGATATGCTGCAAACGCACCTTGACCTGAGTGGTGACCTCTTCACTGTGAAACAGCTGGTGCACGTCAATCTCACCGTGACGCACGTAGCTGTTGTCGATATGAACGAGGAACGATTTGGAAATCGACAGCCCGCAGCCATTCAACACATAGTGCTGGATCGCCACATCATCGAGGTTGACATCCTTGACCGAGGTGCCCATTTTCACTTCGTGAATCTGCCACTGCTCGCCATCGCGCACCAGCAGATCGACCTTGACGAAGATGGCGGAAAACGAGAACGACGCCTCGTAGATGACGTCCACACCCTGCTCGATCAGCTCTTTGGTCTTGGCCAGCTGCGCCGGAACGGTCAACCCTTCATAAGGCACTTCGATGCCGCCGGGATACAGCTGTTGGGCAAGAATGCCCACCTCGGTACCGGCGCGAAACTTGGCTTCGAGATCGGGGCGCTCCGGCAGAACAAATTCCGGCGGCCGCTTGGTCAGCCACAACGCCTTGGGGCATTGAAAGCCCTTGAGCAACAGTGACTTGCTCAGTCCCATGCTGACCGGTTTTGCCATGGTTCCTCCTGAAAAGAAAAGCGACAGTGACAACCTCAAACGCCATGATCATAGCCTGACCAGACACTGTTTTCCACCTGTTTAGCCGAAAGGAAATCCACACGGAAACAGAACGAGGGTTAGGCAGGTACCGTCGATCCAAAGGTCGCAAGAACATAAGCAACCCGCTCTTCGGCACTGGTGTGTTTGAGCCTGAGGTTCTCAATATGACGCAGACGCGGCAGCAGACCGTGACCATTGGCTGCCTGGATGGACAAGCCGGGACGGGCGTTGAGTTCCAACAACAGGGGCCGGTTATGGCGGTCGAGGACAATGTCGGTGCCGATATAACCGAGGCCGGTCATATCGTAACAGCGTGCCGCCAGATGGAGGATCTCCTGCCAGCCGGGGATGCTGATCTGATCCAGGGATTTTCCGGTGTCCGGATGACTCTCCAGCGGGACGGAGAACTGCACCGCATCCAGAGAGGTGCCGCCGGCAATATCAAGGCCGACCCCAATGGCGCCCTGATGCAGGTTGGCTTTGCCGTCGGAGCGTTGGGTGGCCAGCCGCAACATGGCCATGACCGGGTAACCCTGAAAGACGACAATGCGAATGTCGGGCACCCCCTGATGGGAATAGCCGGTAAACATGTCGGAAAATTCCACCAGCTCTTCGACAATCGCCACGTCAGGAGTACCGGCCAGCGAGTAGAGCCCGGCTAAAATGTTGGAGATATGGCGCTTGATGTCGCTGAGATCGAGACGCGCCCCCGCGGTAGTGACAAAACGCCCCTGCTCCTGGGCACGAATCACCAGAATCCCTTTGCCGCCTGACCCCTTGGCCGGTTTGATGGCAAAGCCGTCAATTTTGCGAAACAGGTTTTCGACAGTTCTCAGTCGGTGCTGTTCACGGATGACAAAATGCAGCCTCGGTGCGGGAATCTCAAAACGCTGGGCGAGTTTCTTGGTTTTCAGCTTGTCGTCCACCAGCGGATAGAGCTTGCGCTGGTTGTAGCGGCCGATAAACTCAATATTGCGGGCGTTCATGCCGAGAATGCCCATGTCACGCAGGCTTTTAAACCACATCACAGCCTCAACTTGAGCCGCAACGCCCGGAAGCGGCGCAACTCGGTCCATTTATAGCCGGTGTAATTGCCCATGGTCATAATCAGGGCGAGGACGATCAGGTTGATCTCGGGATAATTAAAGCTGAGATAGGCGGCGGTCGGCCGGCTCATCAACAGATAGGCACAGATGGCTACCAACAGACTGCCGCCGCCCTGCAGCACCACCTCGCGCGGCCCCTGGTCTTCCCATAAAATCGACATCCGTTCAATGGTCCAGGCAATAATGATCACCGGGAAAAATGTCACGGTCATGCCGGAATTCAGTCCGATCTGATAGCCGAACAGACTGGAGAAGACAATAATCATCAGCACCAGAATAACGATGGTGGAGATGCGCGCCACCAGCAACAGATTGAAGTGGGACAGATAGCTGCGCAACAGCAGGCCAAAGGAGACAATGGCAATAAAACTGATCAGACCGGGGAGTAGCGCAGTCTGCAGAAACGACAGGGCAATCAGGATCGGCATAAAGGTCCCGGAGGTCCGTATCCCGACCAGAACATTCATGAAAACCACGACCAGGGCACCCAAGGGAATCAACAACATCACCTTGAGCATGTTCTGCTCTTCCACCGGCAACCGCTGCATGTCAAACAGGGAAAAGCGCGTTTGCGCAGGGCCGTCCAGGGCCAGTTGCTTGGCGGAAATACTCTGGCGGGTGACGGCAAAACCGACCTTGGAACTTCGTCCACCGCTGACATCCAACAGGGAAAAATCATCGAGATTCCACAGCATGAAATTTTCCGGAGGCCCCTGCCTTCCTGAGGTCGGGTCAAACATTACCCAGCGGCCGTTATCATAGACGATCAGGACCGGCTCAAGTTTCAGGTTGCGGCGATTCTCTTCCAGATAGAGTCCTTTGACAATTCGCGTCGGAATACCGGCGTCGTTGAACAGTCTCTCGAGTAAAATATCGACCGGCATGGACGACAGCAGCAGCGAGACATTTTGATCGTTAGCACCGGCATTCACCAGTTTGATCAATTCACTGCACATGGTCAAAAGCGAATCGGAACGCGCATGGGCCTGTTCCAACACATGGCGCGCCGCGCCCAGTTGAGATTCCTCCCAGAAAATCTCCAGCGGTGCCCGTGGGGCAGCGAGCTGGCCCTCCACTGCGGACGGCTCGGGCGTCACCTGAACTTTGTAGTAAAGCGTCTGCGGGCCGCTTGAATTGCGCACCGTCCACAGTGCTCGCCGGTTGCCGCCACCGGCATCGACAATTGAAAATCCATAGCCGGGCGAAGCGGCCTGCTCATTGACCATCTTAAATCCCGGCAGATGATCCGGAATATCAAGGCTGACCCGGACCGGACCACCGCGAGCCGTGAAATTAATCTTGGCTTCAACCAGCCACACCTCGGCCTGCTCACCGGGCAACAACGGCACATTGGTCTGGGCATGCCGGCCCCACATCAAGCCCAGGCCGAGAACAAACAACGCCGCGATAACACTGTAAAAAAGGATTCTTGGCATCGGCATCATCCGTTTAGCGCGAAGGGATCGGCACGGAGAGAAACTTCTTGCTGACGTCCACGGTCATCGAGTCCATGAGAATATTGCGGCCGATCAACACCGGAAATTCAACATGCTCCCGATCCGACAAGGTAAACTCGGCACTACGCGTCATATTACCCAGGGCAACCAGCAGCTCCACTACATAGCGCCGTTCCTTTTCCTCCGTGATGGCTTGGATGATTTTGACTCTGCGCACCACCCGACATTCGAGGACAATCGGCTCGTCATGTTCCGGATTCATCACCTCAAAACGGACCCAGCGCTTGCCGTCACGCTCAAACGGCTCAATATTGCGGGCATCGAGGGAAGATGTCGTCGCGCCGGTGTCAATGCGGGCCGTCAGCAGGATGCCGGGAGGCGAGAGATACACGTGCTCCACGGCGCCAATCACCTGCTTGACCGTGGTATCCGCCTCAACGGCCCGGCTTTGGATGTCGTTAACGCGAATCAGCTCAGAAGGGCGTTGGTGCTTCACGTCTTCCAGGGTTTTACCCAATTCCGCCAGTTGAGTTTTCAGGGCCAGGAGCTGTTCATCCTGACGGTCAACACGTTGCTGAAGATCGGAAATGGTATCGGCCTGGTTGACGACCAGATCGTCCTGCATGGACTCAAGTCGGTTGGCCAGTCGATCCAGCTGTTCAAGCTGGTCCTGTTCCTGCTCCAAAACCTGATCCAGCATGATTTTATCTTGCTGGGTCGCCAACATGAAATAGGGCTTGCAGCCGACACAGCCCAACAACAGCACGGCGACGGTCAGCACACCACGTTGATAAAAATTCCGTTTCATTGAAAAACCTCCCTGGCGTGTTCTCCACCAAGAGTTTGTTTTGTTTCGCCGAGCCCGAACCAACGCGTCATCATCGTGACAATCCCAACGCTGAATTTTGGGCGCAGAAATCCTACGGCATCACCGCAAATTGCGGACAATACAAAGGAACCGGGCAGACTCTCGGCAAGCCTGACCACACCCAAGGCCTTACAATAAAGCCTTCACGCAGTCATGTTTTGGGGTAAAAAATCAGGGAACCTTCATCCGCGTATCTCTCCTCGAGAATACAGGGAACCGGCTGTCGGGACCTCATGAAACACGTTCCTGAACATGGAGGCCGGGCAACCACGGGTACGATGGGACGGAGAAAGAAACTCCGAAAGGAACCAATATTCACGGGATGCACACTACCATGTCTAATATCATCTGTCCAGAAAACCACCGGGTTTGCCCACGGCTTGCGCCGCAGCGGCCTTACTTATAGCGCACCCGAAGCACGCCATGCAGGGCAAGAATCTGCCCGACCAGCTCGCGGCCAATCCGCTGCTGATGGCGGGTCAGCACAAAGTCGTAACGCCGTTGCTCTTCCACCAGATTCACATCCTGTTCAATATTGGAGACGAACAGCTGATGTTGGCTGAATACCTGCTGCAACTCATCCAACACATCCACATTTGAACGGGTCACCACACACAAATTGAGGAAGCGGTCTTTTCTCAGCACCGGTTCCAGTTTCTTCATCCCGATCAGAGCCACCAGGGCCAGAATCGTGGCAACAGCGCCGATAAGAAACATGCCCATGCCAAACGCCATGCCGAGACCGGCCACATACCACAGACAGGCTGCGGTGGTCAGGCCGCGCACCGACACCCCTTCCTTGAGAATCACCCCGGCGCCGAGGAAACCAATGCCGGTAATAATCTGCGCGCCGATACGACCCGGATCAAGGCGCACCACACCTTCGGCCGAAAGGTGACCGAACTTGAAAAACACCCCTTCGGACACCACCATCATCAGGCAGGCGCCGGTACACACCAGAATATGGGTACGTAGTCCGGCCGGACGGCCGTGTTTCTCCCGTTCAATGCCGATCAGGGTTCCGGCAACAAAGGCCAGAACCAGCTTTAGAATCAGCAGGAACTGACTGTTGATCATCGGATCATCCACCCCCATGGAGGCCTCCTCGTTAGATTTATGTTAGCTCGCAGATTAATGCCTAATGACCCGGTTTGTCGAGTTTTTTAGAGAACATGATCTGCTTTCATCGACCTCATGTGCCATCGAGCCTGTTTATTCTTGTGTCTCACCGTCAACCATGTTATTTCCACGCCGTTAACCTCAGCAGACAACCTGATCCGCTCAGCAAGGAAATACGATGATTCATCTCACTGACATCACCAAACAACACGGCAGCCGTGTCCTGTTCAAAAATGCCGGCCTGCAGATTCCGGCCGGCAGTCGCACCGGCCTGGTCGGCCCCAACGGCGCCGGAAAATCGACGATTTTTCGGCTGATCACCGGCGAAGAAGCGCTGGACGGCGGCGACATCACCTGCGGCAAAAAAACAGTGATCGGTTACTTTTCCCAGGATGTCGGTGACATGGCCGGCCGCTCGGCCCTTGACGAAGTGGTCGCCGCCTCGGAAACCACCGTTGCCCTCGGCGAGCGTCTCAAAGAGATGGAAGCGCGCATGTGCGAGCCACTGGAAGATGACGCCATGGCGACCTTGCTGGAACACTACGGCGAGGTGCAGCAGGAATTTGAACATCGCGGCGGGTACGATCTCGAATCGCGCGCCCAGACCGTGCTCACCGGCCTCGGCATTGCCCCCCAAGATCACGGTCGCCCGGTCGAAGAGTTCAGCGGCGGCTGGAAAATGCGCATCGCCCTGGCACGCATCCTCACCCTCAACCCCGATGTGCTGCTGCTTGACGAGCCCACCAACCACCTTGACATGGAATCGATCATCTGGCTGGAAAACTGGCTGATGGATGATTACAAAGGCGCTGTGGTGATGACCAGCCACGACCGCGACTTCATGAATCGTCTGGTCAGCCGGATTATCGAAATCGGCAACGGCACCATCACCACCTACAGCGGCAACTACGACTTTTACCTCACCGAGCGGGAGATCCGCCGCGAACAACTGCTTGCCAGCCACCGCCGTCAGCAGGAGATGCTCGCCAAAGAGGAGGAGTTCATCAGCCGATTCGCCGCCCGCGCCTCCCACGCCGCCCAGGTGCAATCACGGGTGAAAAAGCTGGAAAAGATCGAACGGATCGAGCTGCCGCCGGAACAGAAACGGATTCACTTTGAATTCGCCGAGCCCCCCCGTAGCGGCGACGATGTGGTGACCTTCAACGATCTGGGCAAAACATGGCCCCAGCCGGAAGGTGATGACAAACAGGTGCTCAGCAATGTCAGCGGTTTGGTGCGCCGCGGTGAAAAAATCGCCGTGGTTGGTGTCAACGGTGCCGGTAAATCCACCTTCCTTAAACTGCTCCACGGCGACACGCAACCAACCACGGGTGAGGCCACCATTGGTGCCAATGTTCACAGTGGCTACTTCAGTCAACACTCCATGGAACTGCTCGACCCGACCAAAACGGTCTTTGAGACGGTGCAGGACGCTCTGCCCCAGCTCACTCTGGGCGTATTGCGCAACCTGTGTGCGGCGTTTCTGTTTCAGGGCGATGATGTGGATAAACGTGTGGATAAGTTGTCCGGTGGGGAAAAGTCGCGTCTGGTGCTGGCCACATTGCTCGGTCGGCCCCTCAATCTGCTGATCCTTGACGAACCGACCAACCACCTCGATATTCAGTCGCGCGAGGTGCTGCTGGAGGCCCTGCAGGGGTTTCAAGGCACCCTGCTGCTGGTCAGCCATGACCGCCACTTTTTACGTTCACTGGTCAACCGGGTATTTGAAATCAGCCACGGCGGCATGACCGCCTACGAAGGGGATTACGAATATTACCTGGATAAAACAGGGCGCGATCATCGGGCGTTGTAGGGAACACAGATGGACGCATCCCGGATGCACAACGAACGTGAAAACACCGTGCGAGAGCAGAATGCCGATGTCCCTCTCGCACGGTGTTTAGACAAAGTGCAACAACATCTCTTTGTTACCCGGCGGTCGCATCCGATCGGTCTTCACCGATCAGCGCATACGGTGTTTCCTCTACGGGTTGACGTTCCAACGCTGTCATCATCCCCCTGTTCGAAGTATAAGTCGTCTTCGTCGTAAAGCGGTTCAACATCATCTGCAGCTGGTCGGCTTGACCGTTGAGTTCTTCCGCGGCCGCGGCACTCTGTTCGGCATTGGCCGTGTTCTCCTGGGTGACGTGATCGATCTGACCAAGACCCTGATTGATCTGGGTGATGCCGAGAGCCTGTTCTCTGCTGGCCGTCGCGATCTCCGCCACCAGAGAGTTGACCTTGCCGATGCCGTTGACGATCTCGTGCAACGCCTCAGCGGTCTGGTCGGCAATGGCACTGCCACGCTCTGTTTTTTTCACCGAGCCCTCAATAAGCTCGGCGGTTTCACTGGCGGCTTTTGCACTTCGCGCCGCGAGATTACGCACCTCTTCGGCAACAACAGCGAAGCCTTTGCCATGTTGACCGGCCCGAGCCGCTTCAACGGCGGCGTTAAGGGCCAGCAGATTCGTCTGGAAGGCAATTTCGTCGATCACCTTGATGATCTTACTGATATTGCAACTGGCCTCGTTGATCTCGCTCATCGCCGCGACCATATCACGCATTTGCGTGTTGCCGTCTTCCGCGGCCTTTTGCGCTTCTCTCGCCAATTCATTGGCCACTTTGGCATTGTCGGCATTCTGGTGCGTCTGGGAGTTCATTTCCGTCATCGAGCTGGTAATTTCCTCCAAAGACGCCGCGGATTCCGTCGCCCCCTGCGACAGAGACTGAGAAGAATCAAGCACTTGTGAACTGCTCGCCGCAATGTGGTCCCCCGTGGAAAGAACCTGTCCCATCAACAGATTGAGATCCTCTTCGAGTTTCTTGATGGTTCCACGCAGCTGGTCTCTGTCATCTTTGGGCGTAATCGAAAACGTCAGATCGCCGTTAGCCAACTTTTCCAGCGAGCCAACAACTTGCCATTGCAAATCATCGGCAAAGCTGTCCATGGCCGCCGCCATCTCGCCCAACTCATCGCTGCGTTGCATATTGAGGCGTTTGTCAAAATGGCCCAACGCCATCTCATGGGCCATCTCCTGAACCATTTTTATCGGCCGAATCGCCGCATTGGCAATCGCCAGAGAAATGATCAGCGTCAGGATCAATAAAATGATGGTTGCCAGAACAACGGCTTTCGTCATGGCTGCAAAGGCCTTCTCGATTTTATCGCTTGTCGCATACAGTTCATTTTCCGGCAAAGCAGTGCCGATGACCCACTCCAGCGGGGCGAAATATTTAAAGTTAAAGATCATGGCTTCCGACACCCCGGTTACCGGGTTGGTCAGGGTGATCTTTTTCTCACCAACCGCACCATCGTTGAGGCTCAGGGCCTCCTTAATCATACCCGGAAGCTGCGATACGCCGGAAGTCTCTTGGCGAAAACGCTCAAGAGCGGAAGCCTTTCCATCGACCGGTGTAACAACAAAACCGCCCCCCTCGTTCTGATGTGCATTTGCAACCCAGAAATAACCGCTCTTGCCGACTTTCAACTGGCGCAACTGGGCATACATCTGGTTGATACTCAACTGTTCAGCATCATGATCAATAAGGTAAGTCAATTCATCAATAAAGCAGCCCGGCGCAAGAATCAGATCCAAGGGTTCAAAATAGCGATAGTAAACAACTTTTTCCCGCCCGGTGGTGGCGCTTTTGTAACGGATAAAACCATTGAGCTTCGAGCACATCTCATCAATATGCGCTTTTCCCGCCAGACTCTTTCCTTCACTTTTGGGATGAATGGTCAGAACACCTTTGGTATTCATGCCAAACGCATAGCCCGTGGTGCCGAATTTACCCGACAAAACCAGCTTGCGGATCTCCGCCGCACGCTGTTCGGCCGGCAGGTTTTGATACAAGGTATCCACTTGCGAATAAAGCAGATCGGCTGCCGAACGCAAAAAGGTTTTCACCCCATTTTCACGGCCACGGTCCAGCGCCTGTTTATTGGCGGCAACCAGGTTTTCCGCACCTTCAAGAATATGCAGAACATCTCCCTGAGAAAGCGCAAGGGTTTCCGTTGTCGCGATCTCTCTGGTTTTTATGGAAAAAAATTCAGCAACAGACAGGCTGACCAGCATGGACACAAGAACGGCCACGGTCAGCAGCATCACAAGTTTTTTGCGGATCGACATGTAAACAGCCTTTTCTTTTTTTCAGGTTTCTACGCAGTTTGTACCGGTTCCCGGTGACAAAATTCGTTCAAGATGTTGGGCATACGATAATTTCCAGGCGAATCGCCCGGATTCGATGGCACGGAGAATTTCTGCAAACATTCTCGCCAGTGGTGAAAGGTCAGACATGATATTTTTGACCAAGGCCCGTTCAGACAATATCTGCAAACCGTCTAATTTTCTATAATAGAATATTTATAATATATTAGTTAAACGTTAGGTCGTTGAAAAAACACGGCATTTCGTCAAATATCCTGTCCGTTACGACCGCTATCATTAAAGGAGCGCCACTCAGGACGATCTCGATGCGACTTGCCGTCGGCAGTGTTTTTAAAGAACTCAGGGAGGGGCGTTTTCAATAAGACGGGATACTAGCGACACTCCGGGATATTCAGGCTTTCAAGATAGTGGACCGCGGCACTGTGAGGCTGGAATGTCCTGGCGATATCGAGGGCGTTGTGACGGTCCTGATTACAATGCTTGTAATCGGCCCCGTGGCTGATCAGCAGCTTCAGCCCCGGCAAATAGCCGCTGTAGCAGTACCAGATAAACGGCGTGTTTCCGTCGGAGCTTTGCGCATCAATGTCAGCACCGGCCGCAATCAGTAGACGGGCCTGATCAATTTCCTTGCCGAACAGCGGCGTCATGCCTGAGGCATCGCGCGCCTCAATCCTGGCGCCGTGATCAAGCAGGAGTTCGATCACCCGACAGTCTTGGGCAAGGTGCAAAGCGGTCTGCCCACCCGGCCCGATCGCCTGAACGGAAACCCCATGTTGCAGCAGCCTTTGGACCTCCTCAAGCCGACCATCCGCCACCGCCGCCAGAAAACGCTTCTCACTCTCGCGTCGTTGGCTGCCCTGTTGGAATTTTGCCTGTTTCAGGTCATCAAGTTGCGGGCCGACAA